>CAUUVZ010000048.1:0-19345 GCA_963548875.1 uncultured Treponema sp.
CCCTTTGGAATCCCAATTCATTCATACATTTTAATTTTTTAGGTAACCTATATACGATATTTATAAAAATATAGAAATTCGACCTCTTAATTTTTTTGTAAATCCTTTATCCTAAGGTCGGATTCCGTTTGCGCGCTTATGTCGATACTTTCAGCCGTGCGCAGATAGTATAAAACGGGTTTGATATCCGCCGTAGAAACCGCCAAAAGAGCCGCTGCCGCTTGGCGGTAACAAGTCTGCTGGGCGTAATAGCGTTCGGGAACACAATCCGTATCGGATTTATAGTCGACAAGAGTGTAAGTATTATCCGCATTTTGAAAAATCAAATCCATTGAGCCGGTAACGATATATTCCCCGTTTAAGTTTTTGAATTCCCACTCGGCGCGGTAAAAGCGATCGGCGTTTTTGGCATCGATAAAATCGGCGGCGATTTGTGAAGACGTAAACGCGGAGCACAAATTTATGCAGTCGGAATAAATTCGCTTTATTTCCGATGCGTTCAGATTTTTTAACAAGGCGGCAGGTGCTTCGTAATCTTCAATGCGCACGCCCAATGCCCAGCTATGAAGACAATCGTGTATGAGTGTTCCGAAATCCGCCGCCGTAAATTTAGAATCTTTCAGCACCTCGGAATCCGTAAAAATATGCTTTTCTTCATCGCCGAAAGAACGAGCTGCATCGGGTTTGTAAAACGTTTCAAGAGAACTCGGAGTGATTTTTTTTATTTCCGACGGAATAAACGGCACTTCTTTTGCGGCTTTGATTGCACCGGACTTACCTTGAACGATTTCGGTTTTTGAAAGATGCGTTTTACTTGCAGCCGTCTCGTAGAGCAGCGATTTTTCTTTAAGCGGAATAAATTCTACGCAAAACGGCGTTTTATCTTTAAAAAGCGTGCAAGGATTTTCCGACGGCTGCGGAAAAATGTTCGCATAATAAAAGTCGACTATATTTTCAAGAGTAGACTTTGATTCTTCTTTACGCTTCTTTTTTGTTCCCAATATGTAAACCGACTTTTCCGCGCGGGTAATTGCAACGTAAATAACTCTTTTAAATTCCGCAAGAGTTTTTTTATCGGAAAGCTCTTTTTGCCGCAAGAAAAAAAAGTTTCCTTCTCCCGAACGCGGTTTTAAAGATAGTCCTGTAAATTCGTCGTAAAAAAAATGTTCGGCTTTGTCGTTGCGCGGTTTTTGAAAACATCCCGTTACAAAAACGTGCGCAAATTGCAATCCCTTGCTTTTATGCACCGTCATAATTTGTACGGAATCTTTTTTTTCAACGGGATATGTAATATCGTCGATTGCCATGTCCGGTTCCGCAGCAAAAGAATTTTTTTCACTTTCGCGCACCAATGCAAGCTGGTCTACAAACCATGCGGGACTTTTACCGTCTTCATCGGTTCTTCGCGCAAGTTCGAACAGTAAATCAAATTGCTCCGCAATGAGAAAGACATCGGAATTCAGCATTGTCTCATGATAATAGCCGCTTTCGTACCATAATTCTTCTATTGTATCAGTGAGTTTTCGGCTCAAAACCTGTTTTCGCGCATCCGCATAAAAACAAGCGGCGGCGAGATATTTTTCAAAATCCGATTGAGAAAGAGAGCGTTTAAGTTTTTCATTCTTTTCTTGTGTGAAAGGAATAAAATCGTCTTCATCAAAAATCGACATAACGGAAATTACGCCGTTTATGCTCATGCCGGAAAACGGAGAGCGCAAGAACGCCGCAAATGCAGCCGTGTCCCCCGGATAAACGCAAAGACGGATAAATGAATAAATATCATTTGCAATCGCTTCCCGGAAAATGCCCGATTGGACATCTATGCTGTAAGGAATGCCGAGCCGGTTGAGCCAAAAAATAAGTTTGGCACGATGCGTGCGTTTTACGTCCAGTACGGCAAAGGAAGAATAAGAGCGGGAATCTTCCGGCATTAGTGAATACAATTCTTTTATTTTTGAAGCGATAAAATAGGCTTCTTGATCAAGTGAATCCAAATATTCGGGAGAATCCGTTCCGCTTAATTTTTTTTGCTCGCTAAGAAAATCTTCGTCT
The DNA here is from genome assembly GCA_963548875.1 of uncultured Treponema sp. GTDB lineage: Bacteria > Spirochaetota > Spirochaetia > Treponematales > Treponemataceae > Treponema_D. Next base: position 2,053 of record CAUUVZ010000048.1, read on the forward strand.
ACAAGGCAGATATGTGTTTTTATGTTTTCCGCATTCAGAACGGCATGCGGTAAATCTTTGTGCGTGTCCGGATCGACTTTTTTTGCGCATACGTCAATCGGATATGCCGCTTCAAATTTTTCAGCCGGTCTTTCATCAAAAACGGCAGGCTTGCGTTTGTCCTCCGCAGCTTCGTATCCGCCGAACAGTCCGTTAAACGTTGTAAGCAGCTCCGGAAGAGAACGATAATTTGCCGTCATTTTAAGCGTATCGGTGTGTAAGTCGAATGTTAATTCGTTGAAAACCGAAACGTCCGCGCCGCGGAATTTGTAAATCGATTGTTTTTCATCGCCTACAAAAAAAAGTTTATCAGGCTCAAGAGAATTTTTTAGCGAGTCGCGTATTTCCGATGAAGCGGCTCCGCAATAATTTATATCCGTTGAGAGGCTTTTTTTTTCGGACAATAAGAATAAAAGGTCGCGGTTTGAAGAATTATTATCTTGAAATTCGTCAATCATAATCTTTGAATACAAGTTTTTTTCTTCTTCGCGTATATCTTTTTGCTCGCAAAGAATTTTAAGCGCGGATTCCGATACGTCGCGGAAAGTGAGATTTCCCGTAGCGCGTTTTTGCGCATCTACTTCCGCTTTAAATTCGTCGAGAAGGGCAAAAAGCCGTTTTACATAGGGATACTGCGCGATATACGCGCTCATCGGCAGAATGCGCGAAGATGCGAGCGCGTTTAATTCTTTGTGGATGTCGTTTACCGCTTTAACGGCAGCGGGAAGTTTTCCGCGTCTGCCTGTTTTAATCGATGCGATAAATTTAAGAGCACTTGCACAATCGTTTGCAGCTTTAAGAACTGCAGAATCCGATTCGATAAGCTCGGGAGAACTTATATTAAAAATTTCAGGAAAATCCGAAACGGCGGATTCAAGAGAATCGAAATACGCATCTCCTGCAGTTTTATTTTCTTTTAGAGCGGCATTTAAATCCTGTAAGATAGAGCCGAGTGCCTGCGATGCGCTGTTCCATTCATCTGCGATTATTTTTTTTTGCACGTCAAGAAAGTTCGAAAAAACGTTTGCGCCGTCGGCAATCGACGAGCAGCGTTCTATAATCGCGCCGAAGTAATTGCGTGCAAAATCCTGCAGTTTTCCGGCTTCGGCAAAAAAACGCACCGCTTCATCATTGCGGTGTTTTAAAATAAAAGAAAAAGCCGCATCCCTTATGTTTCCCGCAGAGTCTGCGGAACCTGCCGTAAAATCGGGGCGGATTCCGTAACGGTTTGCGGCTTTTCTTACGAGACCCGTGCAGTAAGAATCGAGAGTTTGTATATGCACGCCTGAAAATTCTTCTACCGCTCGTTTGGCGTTTGCCCTTTCTTTTGCCGGAACATCGGAATTTTCCGCAAAAAATCCAAGCGTTTCATAAATGCGGCTGTACATTTCCGCCGCCGCTTTGTTCGTAAATGTAAGCGTTAGTATTTCGGAGGCGGGAACATCTTTTGACATGACAAGCCATGCAAAACGCGTCGCAAGCACTTGTGTTTTTCCGGAACCCGCGCCGGCTGCAACTACCGTATTTTCCGTACGGCAGCAAACTTTTTTCTGCGAGTCGTCCAGTTTTCTTGCAAGCAGGTTCAAATATTCGTAATTCGGCGTTTTATCCGTTTTTTCAGTCATGTTCGGCTCCGTTCAGATGCGCTTTTTAGACATATTGACACGTTATTCATTATTCTTCAACAAGTTGTAAGACGATTGCACAAATCGATAAATACCTATATAAATAGTAGAAAATAAGAAAGAGGTAAGACCTATGGAAAGCATGATAAATAATTTAAAAGACATCGACAAAAACAAACTTAAAACGGTTTTGGAGATAAAAGATGCATACAATAGCGGAAAAATCGGGCTGGACGAAGCGAAACGGCAGCTTAAAGAAAAAGTAAAAAAGCTTACTCCTGTCGAAATTGCCGCAGCCGAGCAGGAACTTAAAGAATTTGAAGACGATGAATGCCGTAAAGAAGATATTCAAGCGATGCTTACGCTTTTTGAAGACATTATGGACACTTCGCGACCCGACTTGCCTGCCGGACATCCGATAATGTGCTATTACCGCGAAAACGATGCGCTTTTAAAAATCATGCTTGAAATTGAAGATTTAATTCAATATCCGCTCATTAAAAATCAATGGCTTGAGATTTACGATAAACTTACATTTTACAAATTGCATTTTTCACGCAAGCAGAATCAGCTTTATTCCATTCTTGAAAAGAAGGGTTTCGACCGACCTACAACTACAATGTGGACTCTTGACGATTTTATCCGCAGCGAAATAAAACAGGCGCGAAATCTTTTGGAAGAAAATAAAGATGAGGAATTTCTTGCGATGCAGCCGACGATTATTGCGGACGTACGGGACTTGGTAAGCAAAGAGAATACCATTCTTTATCCGACGTCGCTTGCAATGATTACGCCGGAAGAATTTGAAGATATGAAAATCGGCGATAAAGAAATAGGTTTTGCATGGATAGAAGAAAAAAGCGATGCAAAAAAATCCTCACAAACCGTGCCGACCGATTCTTCTTTGCCGGACGGCGAAAATTTTGCAAGCGACCTTGCCCGGCTTTTGAATAAATACGGATATTCCGGCATCGGAAACGAAGAAAAATTGGATGTTACTACCGGAAAATTGACTCTTAACCAAATCAATTTGATTTACAAACATCTGCCGGTTGATATTTCCTATGTCGATGAAAACGAAACAGTATGTTTTTATTCCGATACGGAACACAGAGTTTTTCCGCGCAGTAAAAATGTTATCGGGCGGAATGTAAAAAATTGTCATCCCAAAGCAAGCGTTCATATTGTAGAAGAAATCATTGAAAAATTCAGAAGCGGGGAAGAAGATTCCGCAGAGTTTTGGATAAACAAGCCGGATTTATTTATCTACATTTTATACGTTGCAGTGCGTGATTCGGACGGAAAGTTTAGAGGAATTCTTGAGATGATGCAGGATTGCACTCATATCAGAGCACTTGAAGGCTCGCAAACGCTTTTAACATGGGGCAGCGGCAAAAAAAATACGGAAACCGAGTCGGAAAGCGGCGGTGCAACGGAAAATGATGAAGCTTCTTCCACTTCCGTGTCCGGTAACCTTTTGCCGCTTCAAGCCGAAACGAAGCTCGCGGATTTACTTTCCGTTTATCCGTGGCTTAAATCTGAACTTCCGTCGATAAATTCCGCGTTTAAAATGCTTCAAACGCCGCTCGCCCGTATTATGATTCCTAAAGCTACAATTGCAATTATGAGCGAGCGCAGCCAAATGCCTATCGGTGAATTGATAGCGGCGATAGAAGATAAGATTAAAGCCCGCGCTCGTACATAAAGTTTAAAATCAACCGGAATATAAAAAAAGGCTGCTCAAAACTTCGGTTTTGAACAGCCTTTTCGCTTTTTTCGTATTCTAGTTGTTGAATTTGGGGCGGGGCGGACGTTCTTCAGCTGCATTTACGCGGACACGTCTGCCGTCGATTTCTTTTCCGTTCATTTCGTTTATTGCGCTTTCTGCAGCCGCATCATCTGCAAATTCGACGAAACCGAATCCTTTTGATTGCTGCGTCATTCTGTCATGAATGACAACTGCCGATGCGATTTCTCCGAATTGTGAAAAAGCATTTTTTAGAGTCTCTTCCGTTGAGGCATAATTTAAGTTGCCTACATAGATTTTTTTGGACATATTGTTCCTCTTGCCGTTACGGCGTATTTAATTTGCTGATGCCAGCTGCTATCTTTATTTTCCATAACACCGTAACTTGAAGAGTTTTCACAAATCAGTAACAAGTTCTAGAGAACAAGATTAAAACTAAATTATTAAAAAGCATTATTCTTGTCAAGCTGCAAAAAAACTGTGCAACGGCACTCCTTAATCCGGAAGAAACAATCCGGACATATCGATTTTTTCAAGAGTCAAAAGTTTTATTTTTTTGTCGATACCGGCGGCATATCCTGTCAGACTTCCGTTTGTTCCGACAACTCGATGGCACGGCACTATAATCGAAATTTCATTATGCCCTACCGCACCGCCGACCGCCTGTGCAGACATTCGTTTTATACCGCGTTTTGCCGCTATTTGCTTTGCAATTTCGCCGTAAGTTGTAATATGCCCATAGGGAATTGTGCATAATATTTTCCAAACTTCATTTTGAAAAGCGGTTCCGTTAAATCTAAGAGGAACGGAAAAATTCGGCTCCTTTCCTGAAAAATAAATGTCCAGCCAACATTTTGTTTTATGCAAAATCGGCGTTTCCGTCTCTTCATGGTGCTTTTCCAAGCAGTGCGCAAAATATTTTTCACCGTCAAACCATAAACCGGTCAGACTTTCGGTATCGGCGGCAAGCAAAATCTTCCCGATTGGCGATTGATAATAACTTATATAGTGCATATCAGTGTCTCTGCGGCAAAATATCGATTAAATTTACGCGGAATTTAAATGCTAAGGTGTACGTTGATTTTTTTAGCTCTTTTGCATCGGAAAAAACGTTTTGCCGATGAGAATTTTAATTTACGGGAATAAATATAAATCCTGTATTTTAAGCGTAACGATATTTTCTATGCTTAATTTTTTGTAGTCATCGCTTACGGAAATTACATCAAATCCGTAATTTGTTGTGGTAAATCCTTCAACCGATACTTCGACTGCAAAATGAAACTTTTTTGTTTCTCCCGATTTATCACAGCTTACCGATTCCGGCCAAAATGAAAACGAGCCTTTCGTAGAATTGAATGTTCTGCTCGGATTTTGCCATGCTGCGTCCTGCATGGATACGATTCCCGATTCTCCTCTAAGCGTAACGGTTGAATTTGCAAGAGGTTCAAAAGTCGTACCGTCATATATTGTTCCCATAATAATCGGGAAATTGAATGAGGGATTTTCGGATTTATTGCTATCCCGAACCTGTTCCTGCTTGATTTCTTTGTGATAGGGGCGTTGCGTCGCGGCAACCGTTCGTATGGCTTCTATTCCGAGAGCATCGATGTCCGCTTTCATCTGAGGTGCATCGAGCATTTGTGCGGTATAAACTATTACTCGTCCGGAAACAACATAATGCGGTTTCACTTTATTCAATACATAACTGATGGAATCCATTCGGCAATTTTCACAATCACACGTGAGCCATGCGGAACCGTTTTCTTTAAGTCTGTCGTAAAGTTCGTTTATCCGTCCGGCTACATATTCTTCCATCAAATTATGTACGTTTGAAATCAATTAGTTGCCTCCATTCCGAGTGTACGCGGCAAGTCCGCCTTGCCTAAGTATGTTCCGGCTTCGCAATGCAAGGTCATTAACACCTTCAATGCTCTTTTTGCCTATGAGTATTTTAAATGGCGCACCGCTTTCAAGTGCTTCTTCTATATTCACCAGCTCAAGAATATCGCCTCGTTCGATTATATCATAGCTTTCGGGATTTACAAATGTAATCGGTATAATTCCGTAATTTATGAGATTCGCCTTGTGAATGCGCGCAAAACTTTTTGTGATTATTGCTCGTACTCCCAAGTACATAGGACCGAGTGCGGCGTGTTCGCGGGAGGAGCCTTGTCCGTAATTTTCACCGCCGACGATAAATCCTCCGCTAAAGTTCATCGCGGCGCAACGCTCGTAAAATGTTTCGTCGATACGGGTCAGCGTAAATTTGCTGATTTCGGGAATGTTCGAGCGTAACGGAAGCATTTTTGAGCCCGCCGGCATAATGTCGTCGGTGGAAACATTGTCGCCGGTTTTAAGAAGTACCGGAAGTTTAAGAGACTGTGAATATGCGGGACACGGAGGGCACGGTTTGATATTCGGGCCGCGTATAATTTCAATTTTCGACGCAGCTTCCGTTTCAAGCGGCTTTATAATCATTCCCTCGTCGAGTGCGGCGGATCGTATGATATTTGAAGAAAGCCTTTCGTCTTTTCCGTCAAGCAGACTTTCACGTGTTTCATTTTGAGTGCCTATTCTGTCCAACGATTCTGCAGACGTAATAACACCTGTGATTGCGGATGCCGCAGCTGTTTCCGGAGAAACAAGATATACACCTGCGTCCGCCGTTCCGCTCCGCCCTTTAAAATTGCGGTTGAATGTCCGCAAAGAAACACCCGCGCTGTTCGGAGCAAAACCTTGTCCGAGACATGGACCGCACGCGCTTTCCAAAATCCTAAATCCGGCTGCTATAAGCTCTCCTAAAATGCCGGATTTTGCCGCCATCATAAGCACGGCTCTGCTTCCGGGCGCAATTCCTGCTTCCACACCGGGCGCGATGTGTCTGCCTTTGACAATCGCCGCAACGCTTGCCAAATCGTCAAGCGAGCTGTTCGTACATGAGCCTATAACCACCTGCGTTACAGGCTTTCCGGCAATATTTTTTATATCCGTAACTGCGTCCGGCGAATGCGGTTGAGCTGCCAGCGCGGAAAGTTCGTCTAAATTTATTTCGATTAGTTTATCGTATTCAGCATTATCGTCCGCTTTTAATTCTTTCCAGTCCGATTCCCGTCCCATCGATTTAAGGAAAGTTTTTGTTTTTTCATCGGAAGGAAAAATCGACGTGGTTGCGCCTAGTTCCGCACCCATATTTGTTATTGTTGCCCGCTGCGGGACGGTAAGATTGTCTACTCCGCTGCCGAAATATTCGTAGATTGCGCCTACACCGCCTTTGACAGTTTCCCGCCTGAGCACTTCAAGAATAACGTCTTTTGCGCCGACCCCGTGCCGCAGTTTTCCCGTCAACTGTACGCCGAAGATTTTCGGCATGGCAAGGTGGAATGCACCTCCGCCCATCGCAACCGCAACATCAAGTCCCCCCGCGCCGATTGCTATCATGCCGATTCCTCCTCCTGTCGGCGTATGTGAATCCGAACCGAGCAGGGTTTTTCCGGGTTTTCCGAAATGTTCAAGGTGAACTTGATGGCAAATTCCGTTTCCCGGACGTGAAAAATATAAACCGTATTTTGCCGCAATGCTTTGCAGATAACGATGATCGTCCATGTTCTTAAAATCCGTTTGCAGCGTGTTGTGGTCAACATAAGACACGGAAAGTTCCGTTTTTACGCGAGGAATGCCGATTGTTTCAAATTGGAGATATGTCATCGTGCCGGTTGCATCCTGCGTAAGAGTCTGGTCGATTTTTATTGCAATATCTTCTCCGCGTTCGATTTTTTCGCCTTTGACAAATCGCGTATCGGAGCAGGCATCGGGAACGATATGCTCCTGCAGTATTTTTTCCGCGAGGGTGAGTGCCATAGAAAACCTCTGGTATGAATTTTTGAACAAAGTTTACCAGCATGGGTCTAAATGTTCAATAATACGCTTGAATCAGGCAGGCGATAGCTACTGCAAACAGTCCGAAAATCAGGTTTAGCAAAATCGACCTTTGAGTAAAACAATTTTGAAATGCTATGTTCTTAAGTCGTGATGTTACAACGACTTAAAACTCGTCAACATGAGTGATGACGGAGTTATTGAACAGGTCTATTGTTCGGAAAACAACGGCGTAGAAAGATAGCGGCTGCCGGAATCCGGAAAAATAGTAACTATTGTTTTACCGCTGTTTTCGCTTCGGCGCGCAATTTGTACAGAGGCGGCTAATACCGCTCCGGATGAAATCCCTGCAAATACACCTTCTCTTGCACATAAAAGTCTTCCGAATTTAAATGCGTCCTCATTCGTAATTTTTATAACTTCATCGTAAATTTTTGTGTTCAACACCGCAGGAATGAAGCCCGCGCCTATCCCTTGAATTGTATGCGAGCCGCTTTTTCCTTCAGATAATACAGGAGAAGCTGAAGGCTCTACTGCAATAACTTTAATATTTTTGTTTTTCGATTTTAAATATTCGCCGACTCCTGTGATTGTGCCGCCGGTACCTACTCCGGCAACAAATATATCGACGGTTCCTTCCGTATCCTCCCAAATTTCAGGGCCGGTGGAGAGTCGATGAGCCTCAGGATTTGCAGGATTTGTAAACTGCGAAGGAATAAAACTGTCTGCATATTGTTTTGCAAGTTCGTTTGCTTTTTCGATGGCGCCTTTCATGCCTTTGCTTCCTTCCGAAAGCACGATTTCCGCTCCGTACGCGCTTATAAGCTGTCTGCGTTCCATGCTCATCGTTTCCGGCATCACTATTACGGTTTTGTAACCGCGAGCGGATGCCATGCAGGCGAGTCCGATTCCCGTGTTTCCGGAAGTCGGCTCTATAATTACCGAGTTTTTCTTCAGAACCCCGCTTTTCTCCGCAGCGTCGATCATTGCTATTGCAATACGGTCTTTTATGCTTCCTGCAGGATTAAAGCACTCAAGTTTTGCAAGAATTTTTGCTTTAAGTTTGAATTCATCGGAAATACGGCGCAATTCAAGCAGCGGTGTTTTCCCCGTCAGTTCTTCAATAGAGCTATATACTTTATTCATCTTCTTCACTCCTCAAAAGAATTTGTTAGCGTTATTAATCTTTTTATTTTTTTCGCGGTGCAAGTTCTTTTTTTCAATAAAATATGAGTTTTTCCTAAATGTGTAAATATATTTTGAAATTCATTATTTCTCATTATCTTTTAATTTATTGTAGTATAAACAATTATCGATTCATTTGAAATAATAAAATGTTATTATTTTTATATGGTATTTTTCGGGCGGAAATATGGTATTTTTAAAAATAACAAAAAATACATACGATTTTTTGACTAAAAAATAATACGTGTATACTTTTTGTTTAAATAAAAATATACAAAAAATAATGAAATTTTTAACACCGTTTAATTCATTATAATATAAATATTTATAAATAAATAAATTATAATGTTATTTTATATTTATACGTAAATTTTGCATAAAAATCATTTCCGTTTGCGAATTTAGAAATCAAACGGATTGACATAGAGATTTTATTTTGTTAATATGCCGCATATTTACGGCGACCTAGCTCAGTTGGTAGAGCACACGGCTCATATCCGTGCTGTCATAGGTTCAATCCCTATGGTCGCTATAAGCTGTCTTGTATTGCAAGGCAGCTTTTTTTATTTGTCCGCTATAAATTCCGTTTTATTTGTACTGAAGCTGTTAAAGCAGGTTGCAATCACCTTACGGGGCAACATACCTGACGCTTGGGGTTGGGCAATGTTGATTGGAATATTTACATCATTATCAAAAAACTTTAATATGAGGACATATTATGGAAACATTTAAAGCTCCTTTTAAGGGTAGATCGCTTTTAAATTGGATGGATTGGACGGCTTCCGAGATAAATACCTTGCTCGATATAGGTTTTCAAGTAAAAGCGGAGGCTCACCGAGGCGAAATTCATCAGCGTTTTTTGGGAAAGACCGTTGCGCTCATATTTGAAAAACGTTCAACTCGTACTCGCAGTGCTTTTGAGACGGCGATAGGCGAGGAGGGCGGACATCCCGTTTTTATGTCAATAGAAGATATTCAACTCGGCGGTAAAGAAAGCATCAAAGATACCGCGCGCGTGCTTGGCAGAATGTTCAGCGCAATAGAATTTCGCGGATTTAAGCAAAAATATGTGGATGAACTTGCAGAATATTCGAAAATCCCCGTTATAAACGGACTTACGGACGATTTTCATCCGACTCAAGCTCTTGCAGATCTTATGACGCTTAAAGAAAATTTCGGGGAATTGAAAGGACGTAAAGTCGTTTTCTGCGGAGACGGTAGAAACAATGTTGCGCGCTCTTTAATGATTATTGCTGCAAAAACGGGTATCGATTTTTCCGTTTTTAGCCCGGAAGAACTTTTCCCGGACAAAAAAATCCTTGAAATATGTAATGTTTTTGCAGCCGAGTCCGGTTCAAAAATCGAAATGGGCAGCAAAATAGATATTGTTAAAAATGCCGACTGCCTTTATACTGATGTCTGGGTTTCCATGGGCGAGGAGACTCTAAAGGAAGAGCGCACTAAAATCCTTGCACCGTTTCAAGTGAATCAAAACTTAATGAATGAAACCGGAAAGAAAGATACGATATTCATGCATTGTCTTCCGGCTGTAAAAGGGCAGGAAGTTACGGAAGATGTTTTTGAAAGTCCTGCAAGCCGCGTATGGGACGAAGCGGAAAACCGCAAACATTCCATTAAGGCGATAATGCTGGCTTTGATTTAAGTGATTTATGGAAGTTTCGCTTAACGCGGAAACTTCCAAAAGCAGTCTGTGTTGCAGATTGTTATATATTCACCGCTTTTTATTACGGAAAGCGGCAAAAAGCAAGTTTGGATTCCGTGTTGGAATTCCGCTTGCATTGAAAGGAGTTATAAATGAAAAAAATTATTGCAATTGCATTTGTTTTTGCGGTGTCGTTTGCTGCTGTGTTCGCCGTTCCGACTAAATTCAACGAATCGAAACCGGAAAATTGGAGTGACATGTCTTATGCAAATGTTCCTATTTATAAAGTACTTGATTCGAAAGACGGATATGTTGTGATATACGGAAAAAGTAAGATTGGAACGGGTACCGTCGTTATACCTAAAAAATGGGTTCGCGGTACGAAAGACAGTCCCAGCAAACTTAAACTTGTAAAACTTTACGGAGGAATTTTAAAGCCTTTTATGACGGTTGTAAAAAAAGGCGGTGAATTTCATCATGTAGAACTTACGATCCCTATGAATAGAAATGATTCTATTTGGGGTGTTGTGGAAAGCGGAAAACAGGTTGACGGTGTTGATAAGGAAGTTCTTGAAGAACTGGATATGTAAACGATTTTTATAATTTTGTCAGTTGTCTCGCTTTGAGACGGAACGGGGCTGTCGAAAAAGTAAAGGACTTTTGAGGCAGCCTTTTTTTATTTAAAATCAAAATTATAAAAATCTCCAAATATGCTTACATGGAATTTATTTAAGGAATATGTATGAAAAAATTAGAGCAAAGGCAGATTGACTCATTCAAAAAGTTTATAGACGAGCATAAATTTTTCTTTATTGCAGGGCATAAAGAGCCTGACGGAGATTGCATTGCATCGTGTTTGGGTGTTGCGGAAATATTAAAGCATTTTAAGAAAGATTATCAGCTCCTTTCCGCAGGCCCTTTTAAACGCACGGAGATACGGGATTTTGCAGAGCAATTTTCATCGGAACCGATCTTTCTTGCCGAAACCGACAGAAAGAGTGCCGCTATCATAATATGCGATTGTTCGGAAATTTACCGGCTCGGAGAATTGGACGGCGATATTACAAATCTGGATATGTTCATAATCGACCATCATAAGACTGCGGAATGTCCCGCCGGAGCGGAATTCATACTTGATTTTACGGCTCCGGCTGCATCGGTAATAGTTCAACTGCTTTATGAAAGCATAATAGGAGCTCCGGAGAAAGCGGCTGCGGAAATTCTTTATTTCGGACTTATGACGGATACCGGATTTTTCAGATTTCTTACAAGCTCGGATTACGATGTTATTGAAGCCGCTGCGCGTCTGGTAAAAGCCGGTGCGGATCCGCGTAAAACTTACGATAAAATGACCGGCGGAAAAGAATGGAATACGCGGAAACTGCTGGGCACAATGATAGACCGGGCGGAACGTTATCTTAACGGAAAACTGGTAGTAACTTATGAAACGCAGGATGATACCCGCCGATTGGGGCAAGAAGGGCGAGATTCAGATTCGCTTTATTCGGCAATGCTTTCGGTGAAAGGTGTTGAAGCCGTAGTTTTTGTGCGGCAGGAAACGGAAACGTCTTGCACGATAGGGTTTCGTTCGCGGGAAAAAGTTGACGTGAGCGCGATAGCAGCTAAATTCGGTGGGGGAGGGCATAGAAATGCTTCCGGCTGCAGTACAAACGGAAAACTTGATACGCTTATACCCGCAATAGTAAAGGAATTTGCACGTGTATTGTAAACTACCATAAAGCACCTAAAAAGTTGGCACATATATTGCATATTACTTTTGTATGATAAAAGAAAATAAGTATTTCTTAATTATACGAAATTTTATGAAGAGAGGTTCTATATGTGCCTGACTAATGAAGAGTTAGAGGGGCTTCCCGAAGCGGTATGCAGCGGGAAGACAAGTGTCAAAGAAGCATTGGGAAAGCTTGCCGCAACTTTCCCAATGCTGCCGGAGTTCAGGAACATTACAAAAGATGAGGATCTTACCGGCGATGTGATTCTTAATCTTTTGCAGCACGGACACTATCTTTTTTTGCGATACGATAGAAAGTTCGGGAAGTTTACGCCGTATTTTACGTCTTATATTCGTTTGCTTTATAAAACGGCAAAGCGCAAAAAAATGCGGGATCAATTCAATGCAGTCTGTGTCTCGATGACCGAACATGAAAATTTTTTCCAAAATGAAGAAAAGTATTTTCAAGACGAGTATTGTTGCAAAGCCTTAAAATTCAAACCGTATTTTCCGTCAATTCCGGATCGAGTTCCGTATAAGATACGACGTAAAGAATGCGAAGTAAGTCAAAATACTCCGGAATATGCTTCCGCTTCCTCTGAAAATGCCGATGACGGTTGTAAATCGAAAATCGAGCAATACTGCAGTGAAAAGCACGGAATTGAAGAAAAGATTGCATTGGCTGTCTCTTTGAAGTCCTGCTATTATCTTGACGACGATCATATCGAAGCAATAAGCAATTTTTGTAAAATCCCGAAAGAAGAACTGACGGATACGGTGGAAAAATTGAAATTCTCTCTGCGACCCAAGATTGAGAAACTTGAAGAACTTAAAAATCGGAGAGACCGCTCTTATTTTCTTCACAGAAGATATAAATTGCGTTTGGATTATTGTAAAGCCAATATGCAGGACTCCGAAAAAATTAAGAATCTTTACGATTTTCATACGAAAAGCTGGATTGAAAAAAATTCAATCTTGCAGGAAAAATCTTATCCCGTATGCCCGACAAATAAAGTAATTGCCGCTATTTTGGGCGTATGTGAGAGACAGGTCGGCTATTTTTTGAATAATGCGGATAGGCTTAAAAAACTTATCGGAAAAAATGACGACTAAGCGATTTTGCTGCCGAAATAAGATTTGTGCCGTATTCGTGTTTTCGATTTTATAAGCACGGCATAGGGCTGTAGAATTTAAGCACTTGCCTATTGTGAAAAACAGGCAAGTGCTTTTTTATAAATCGACTTTGTGAAAAATTATTGCACGGAGCGATAAAATGTATGCGAGCTTGGGAGATTTTAACTTATAGGTCGAATGTCGAGTTTTGAAAGTATGTGTGAATAAAGCTATGCTTTAGGCGAGAACTTCGTTCGCTCTGCTCACTACCGAGTTTGCATCGCAAAGTCGCACTATATACCGTGGTCGAGCTTTTAGAGTAGGCTTCCGCAAGCCTAGTGCTCGAAACTGCACGCAGCCGGAACCTCGCCTTCGCACACTTTTATTCGTTTTCAAAACTCCCCATTCCGGCGTTACGCGAAACTGATGGAAAATTTCGAGTTTTAGAAAACTCGAAATTGAACCTTATACTTTGAATATCCCGATTTCGTCTGCAAGGATTGAAATATCGTCTTTATTTTTTTGTGACATTTCAAGAACTTCATGCACCGCATTGTTTATTTGTCCTGCACCGGCAGCCATTTCATTCATACTCATTGTTATCATTTTTGTTAGATTATCCAATTTGCGCATTTCTGTTGCAACCTGTTCTCCCTCTTTAAGCATCTCCTCCGAGTCGCTTCTAACTTCTTCCGTGACGGAATTTATGTTTTTTATAGCCGTAAGAATTTCTAGGTTTGCACTCTCCTGCTCTTTCATAGCCGCAAAAATTTTTGATTCCTGATCGGAAACATTTTTTACAAGCTCATATACATCTTCAAAAGTCTTTTCAGCTCCTTTGCCGGCAATGGTCATCTGTTCGATAATATTCAGTACTTCCTTTATAACTTCTCCGATTTGCTTTCCCTGCACGTTTGATTCTTCTGCAAGTTTTCGTATTTCATCGGCAACTACTGCAAAACCTTTGCCGCTTTCTCCTGCATGAGCGGCTTCAATGGCGGCATTCATTGCAAGCAAATTTGTTTGACCGGCAATATTTTGAATAACTTGACTTGCTTCGAATAATGAACCGGACTTTTCTGCAATTTGCGAAACAATTTCATTTGCCGTTCGTGCACCGTTTTTTCCTGTTATCGTTTGCTTATGCGCTTTATCGGTAAGCAGATTATTTTTTTCAAGCATAAGAGTTATTGATGTAATATTTGCGCTAATTTGCTCCAGTGAAGAGGATGATTGAGTAACACTTGCAGCTTGTGTTTCAATACTTCCGTTTAGCTGCTTCAATGTACGTGTAATTTCTTCAATAGCACTTGCAGTTTGCATAACGCTTTCGCTTTGAGTGATTGTCTGTTGCTTTATTCCGGTTATATTGGAATTTATTTCATTTACTGCACTTGCAGTTTCAGTCATATTAGCAGCAAGTTCCGAACCTGTTGAAGAAAGTGATTTTGAGCTGTTTTGAATGGAAAAAATCAAATGACGAAGAATATCAATTGTTTTATTAAAATCCTGAGCCATTTTTCCTATTTCGTTTTTTGATTTTATTTCCATTCGCTTTGTAAAATCTCCGTCTGCAAGGTATGAGAAAACCGACGATGTTTTTACAAGAGGTAGAATTACTTTCACTTCCAGTGTAATTACAAACAAAAGTACCGATATTATCGATAATATAACGCCAGTCATCATTATATATTGATACAAAGTAAGAAGCATATACGCTTGATTTACTTCCGCACTCGTTCGACTATTCAATGCCGTGAAAAAGTCTTCTATAAATTGCATTATCTTGTTTACGGTTTCATTATATGAATCATCATATAAAATGCGAATTGCAAAATCATCCAATGTTTCACCGGATTCCATCTTTGCAGGTCCCGCAATATATTTTTTTGCTTTTATCGTTTCCATTGCTTGAGTTTCAAGTTTTGCCAAATCTTCAGATAAACTTGTAGCTTCATTTAGTAAGTTTATTTCGTCTTTACGGCAACTCAATTCCTCAAGCATTGTATTTTGACTTATAATTCTTCCTTTATACAGATGAATATTGTTATCCGTAGGTCGAGGCATTAAACCGTTTCTCCAACGTAGGATATTCAAATACTCTGTTTCATATTGAGTATGACCGCCGCTTGCAACAAATACTCTGCAAAGCCTCGTTAGATCTTGCGATGTTTGCTTTATTTCCATGGCAGCGAGCATTAAAAGCTCTTTTTGTTTTTGAACTTCAATTAGATTTTGTTTTTGACGAGCAATAAAAAAAAGAATTATAAAACATCCGAGTAAAATAATTACTGTTGCTGCAGCTTGAATTGTAAATTGGAATTTTATAGAAGCTGTTTTCTTAATTTTACTTAAGCTGAAATTCGGGGGGGGGGGGGGGGAGATAGTAGATACGGTCATTTTTTTAAATAAAACTTTAGTTCATAATTAAATTTGAAATAATTATATATAAAATTGCGAATTTTACAAGATTGATATAATATTTAAATATCAATCATAGCGCTTACGGTATACTTACCTTCCGGAAGTTTACATAATTCGGAATATTGCACATTGTAAATGGTAATTCCCAATATACGGTTATATTTGACACTGTCTTTTTGTGTATGCGAGCTTGGGAGATTTGTACATAATTCGATTTATTCTCGGAGACGGTTCATATTTTTCCGCAAAACTCGATTTTCGCTTTGCTGCAGAGTTTTTCATATTCTTCAAAGCCGCGCTCATCGTTAAAGCCGGTAACATAAAGATAATCTCCTGCTTCCGGCAAAGTACACGGATTTTTAGAAAATCCTGTAATTTCGAGAGCGCGTTTTGCAACTCCTTCTCGGGAGTCTATAACTTTTATTCCGCTGCCTGCCGCCGTTTGTATTTCGTTGACAATATTCAAAAAGTGCGTGCAGGCAAGTACTATTACATCACAGCCGGAATCCTTAAAGAAAGTTACAGCCGGTTCAAGCGCGGCGAATTTTTCGGCGGCGGAAGCGTAAATGTATTTTTTTTCAATAAAGGCAATCAACTCAGGATCGGCACGGGAAGCTATCCGGCATTTTTTTGCAAATTCTGAGATTAAATTTTTTGTGTACGGGTGATTTATTGTCGCTCTTGTTGCAAGAAGTCCGATTATGCCGGTTTTTGAAATCTTAGCGGCAGGTTTTATAGCCGGCACAGTCCCGATAAATTGTACCGGCGTGAAACGTTTTCTGAGCATATCAAGTGCGGTAACGGAAATCGTGTTGCAGGCGATAACGACGGCTTTCGGATGCCATTTTTCGATAATAATCGAAACCGATTTTGCGGCGCATTCCGATATTTCTTCGGGAGATTTTTCTCCGTAAGGGAAATTTTTCGTATCGGCAAGATAAACGCATGAAGCGTAAGGAACTTTTTTCTTTAGATGCGAAAGATAAGGAATTCCACCCGTACCGGAATCAAGAAAAGCAAAATCCGCGTTCATGGCTTTATCCGAAAAGATTGTTGAATGCATTTCGTGCTGCAGCAGCCTTGTCTTTTTTCTGCGCATCCGTTCCGAAGGCGAAACGCACTGAAAAATAATCGCAAAAATTAGCCCGCTCTTTGTCGTTTACGGGAAATTCTATGCTTTCCTTGCAGTCGTAATGTGCGCCGCTTTCGTAAAATCTGCAATTTTTGCATGAGTGCAGATCCGTTTTGCATACAGGACATTCAGCAGTCCTAAAGATTTGTAGACCTTCTTCAATATTTTTTCCGCATTTCCAGCACATATACGAAATAATAATAAAAAAACGTAAGAATATCAATTTTTCTTAAAACGGCGGATTGTAGGACCGGTTTTACGGACATAATTCGGTTTCCCGTCCGCTGCAATTTTGCTCGGCGGCAAAATTGCCGAAAATGTGTTCTGTTGCGGGAAAGAAAGTAAGGAAACCCCTGCTAAAGACCTCTTCCCAAGCAGTTTTCACGATGTGAAAACTGCCGTCGACGGCGGACAGTATAATCGGTTTTACCGATATAATTCGGTTTACTGTCCGCTTCAAGTTTGCCGCAGGCAAACTTGCATAAAATATCGGGTGGAGCAACTCGCCGCCCGTGAGATACGTTTCTTACAAAGAAAATAGTCTTCTGGTTTTAGACCGTCAAAAACCAAAAAACTCGTACGGGTTCTTAAGGCGGCGGACGATAAAAATTATTTTTATAGACTTAACGATTTCCCCGTCCGCTGCAATTTTGCTGTACAGCAAAATTGCCGAAAATGTATTCTGTTGCGGTAAGGAAAGTGAGGAAACCCTGCTAAAGACCGCTTTCCAAGCAGTTTTCACGATGTGAAAACTGCC
>CAUUVZ010000049.1:0-19184 GCA_963548875.1 uncultured Treponema sp.
CCTTGTGCACCGCAAGATATTTTTTAAGCAATTTTGCTGTGCAAAATTGCAGCGGACGGTAAACCGATTGTGTCTTTCATATTACGTTCCACCGTCCGCCGCCCTTTGGAATCCCGGATTATTCGTATATTCTAATTTTTTAGGTGAGTTAATATCCGATATTTATAAAAATAGAAAGTCTCGACATTCGGACTATCGGCTGATTTTGGGAAAATTGATTTCCGTCCGCCTGATGATAGGATTTTTATTCAATCTTTTATAATATCCAGTCGACGCCCTTGATATTTGGGAATGAACTTTTTACTTGAACCGGTTTCAAAGCGCACCGTAATAACGACTTCGGCGCTCTTTGCGTCGCAATTAATTATTTCGCCGTAACCGTAATCGTCGTGGAAAACACGTGTACCGCGCGCCCATTTTTTTACAAGTTCTGCGCGCTCATCATCAATTTCGGGCGCGTTTGCGCCATGTCCCCGCAAAAAATCGGGAATGCGTCCTGCCGCCTTAAGAGTATTTCCCGCTTCCGTCAAAAATCTGCTCGGCATCATAAATTCCGTACGTCCGAAAAAGCGGCGTTCAAGGCAGCTTGTAATAAAAAGTTCGTCTTTAGCGCGCGTTATACCGACGTAAAAAAGTCTTCGCTCTTCTTCAAGCTCCGCACCGTATTTATCCTCGCGCGGAAAAATACCTTGCTCAAGTCCCGTGATGATAACGCGCGGAAATTCAAGTCCTTTTGTGTTGTGCAAGGTGATTAGAGTTACGGCATCTACCGTATCGTCGCCGGTATTTTCCGCAAGGGAGCGGTCAAGCTCTATGGAATCAAGAAATTCAAGCAGACCGTCTCTCGTACACGGATACAGAAGTGCGGCATTAACCAATTCCTGAATATTTGCAGCGCGGGAAGTTCCGTCAATTTCATCTTGACCTTGATGATACTCAAGCAAACCCGTATCTTCCGCAAGCTTCGTTACAAATACGCTCAGGCGTTCCGCCGCCTCATCATCGTGCAGAAAAGCCTCAGCATTTTTTATCCGTGCGGAAAATTCTTTTGCGCCGTCACGCGCTTTCTTCGGAAGTGCTTCGGGCGGGACTTCACAAGCTTTTAAGAGAGTAAAATCTTCGCCCGAAGTGCTTTCCCGCACAAAATCTATAAGCTTTTCCTGAGATTTATCGCCGACTCCGCGAGGAGGCTTGTTTACAATACGTTGAAAGGCGATTTCATCTCGCGGGTTTGCAATAAAAGCTATATAGGCAAGCATATCTTTTATTTCTTCGCGCTCGTAGAATTTCAGAGAGCCCACAACCGTATACGGAATCTTTCGGTGCAGAAATTCGGTTTCAAAGGCAAGCGATTGGGCATTGGTTCTGTACAAAATCGCCCAATTTCCATAAGGGCAGGGATTTTCAGCATTATCGTGAGACTGCTCGATAAGATTTGCCGCAAAAGAGGCTTCTTCATCCTGATTTTTCAAAAAGAACAACTGCGGCATAGAACCGTCGCCGCGTTCGGCAATGAGCGTTTTACCGAGCCGCCCCTCGTTATGTTTTACAACCGCGCCAGCCGCCGCAAGTATTTTCGCAGTCGAGCGGTAATTGCTTTCAAGTTTGATAACATCCGTACCGGGGAAAGTGTCCGCAAAATTCAAAATGTTTTGCACTTCAGCCCCTCGAAATCGGTAAATGGACTGGTCGTCATCGCCGACCACGCACACGTAAGCTCCGTTTCCTTCGTCAAAACCGGCAAGCATTTGCAGCAATTTGAATTGAGCTATATTCGAATCCTGATATTCGTCCACCATAATGACGCGGAAGCGGCGGCGAATATGCTCCCTGATTTGCGGATTGTTTTCCATTATGCGCACGGGAAGCATAATAAGATCTCCGAAATCCGCATTCCCCGTCGAATGAAGTCTGTTTTGGTAGGCGCGGTAGATTTCCGCAAATTTATCGTCCGTATCGATTTCCGAAAGGTCGTCATCGGGGGAAAGACAAAAATCTTTTGCAAGCGCAATTTTATGCGCCGATATGGAAGCGTCCCGTTTTTTCATCGAAGGAACGGCTTTTGCTATTAGAAGAGCCGAATCGTTATCGTCATAAACGGTAAACGAAGGCGACAGTCCCGCTTCATCGGCATAACGGCGTAAAAACCACGCGCCGAACGAGTGAAACGTACGTATTTGCGCACCCGCCGCGCGCGGCTCAAGATTTACCGCCCGCTCTTTCATTTCGTTCGCCGCTTTTTTGGTAAACGTAACGGCAAGAATCCTCGACGGATCTACGCCGCGCTCTTGTATCAAAAACGCAATTTTCGTTGTAATAACGCGCGTTTTACCGGAACCGGCTCCGGCTAAAATCAATAGCGGCGCACCGGAATGCACAACGGCTTCGCATTGTTTATCGTTTAACGAATCCAGATAATCCCGTATCATTGGGCGTTTTGCACCTCCGGAGCGAATATTAAAGTCGGCTGCTCCGCGCCTGCGTTCATCGGAGAATCGGCTAGAAAAACACCGTTTAAATCCACGCTGCCCGCAGCTTCTATTTTTACACGGACGAATCTTCCCGGCTGCACGGCAGCATTCTGTGCTTCGTCCTCTCTGTCGTAGCGGACGACAACGGAGCCGTCAACATCAGGTGCTTGAAACCACGCTCTGCCGATTGCAAGTCCTCCGTCTTCCGAGCAGGAATCCGTCCCGGAGTCCTCGCCGGTAGTTTCATTGCCGACGGTAATAATTTCTTCTATCAATACATCGTATTCTTCGCCGACACGAGACGCCAAATGCCTTTCCGTAATTTCGGCTTGAATGTCCGTAAGAGCTTTCGCACGCGCTTTTGCAGTCTTTGCGGCGACCCGTTTTTTCATGTCATAAGCCGGCGTATCTTCTTCCCTGCTATACGGGAAACATCCCGACCACGCACTTCGGATTTCATTCAAAAACCTTTGCGTTTCAAGCGCATCTTCAGCATTTTCTCCGGGAAAACCGGTCAAAAAAGTAGTGCGTATAACCGCATCCGGCAGCTTTTTGCGTATATCGCTTACAAGCCGGGAATATTCGGAAAAAGAACCTTTGCGGTTCATGGCGCGTATGATGCCCGTGCTTCCCGATTGAAAAGGAATGTCGAAATAATGGAGAATGCGACTGTCGGCTTCGATTGAATCCAATATATCGCGATTAAAATGATCCGGATGGATGTATAAAAGCCGGAGAAGAAAATTGCCGTCCACCGTTGAAATATTTTTTAGCAGCAAGGATAGCGCACTTTCACCTTTCGTGCCGCAGTTGAATCCGTTTTCGTCTATTTTCGGAAGCTCAAAAGTTCCCGTACCGAACACGTTGTCTCCGTTGCCCGTGCCGTAAGCTGCAAGATCTTGACCGATAAGATTGATTTCGCGGATACCGCTTTTCACCAGCTCTTTGATTTCCGCAACAATATCGGCGGCACTCCGGCTTCGCAGTTCTCCGCGTATAAGCGGGA
This sequence comes from uncultured Treponema sp., assembly GCA_963548875.1. GTDB lineage: Bacteria > Spirochaetota > Spirochaetia > Treponematales > Treponemataceae > Treponema_D. Next base: position 3,478 of record CAUUVZ010000049.1, read on the forward strand.
TTGCACAAAACGAACAATGATTGGAACAACCTTCGGTGATTTTTACAAATGCGCTGCCGCGGAATGAAAGCAATGTCCGCCGCTCGCCGCAACACACACCTTTTTGCGGCGGAACAAGTACCGGTCGGCTGCCCGCCAGCATATCAAGAACAACGCCGTCAATCTTCGATAAATCGCCGTTTCCGAAGATTCCGTCCGCTTCCGGCATGGAATTTTTTAAAATTTCCGCATAGCGCTCGGCAAGACAGCCCGTCAAAAGAATTTTTGCTTTTGGGTATTGTTTACGGGCAAAAAGCAGCGCGTCGATAGATTCTTTTTTTGCGCTTTCGATAAATCCGCAAGAATTGACGATTATAAGTTCTGCGGAGTCGGCATCGAAAACTTGCGTCAGCCCGAGATTTTTCAGGCGGTTTATAATCAGCTCGCCGTCAACCTGATTTTTTGCACAGCCGTGCTGGTCGATAAAAAAACTAGTCAAGTTCGATAACCGCCAGCTTGTAACGTCCATCGGTGTCTTTTATCCATTTTATATCTTCAACAAGGACGTGCCCCGCCTTTCCGAGTTCCAGATCATAATTTTTTGAATCCGCAATTATCGACAATTTTACGGTATTGCTGTTAGACATCCACAGACGAATTCCGTTATTTGCGGTCATCGTAACCAGTTCTCCGGTCGTAAAATAAGATTCCGCAGGCTCGTGTCTGTCGATTTTATAGCGGAACTGGCATGAACCGCGGAAACTTGCATTAACGGTGAACGGATAAGCTCTGTTATCGTCAAATATAATTGTCTGCTTATATTTTGAATCTATTTCCGTTGAGAATGGAATATCATTCTGATTTGAAAGAGCCGCCGCGTAAGCTCCGCTTCTACGTAAAATTCTGACTTCCGCACCGCGGGATGCGTCCGTATTCGAAATATCGGAAACATAGACAATTAAATCCGCAATGCTGTCGCCGTCAACGTCAAGCTCCGATTCTTCCGCAAGTTCCGTGTATAAAATTCCTACGGGAGAATCGATGCCGAGAGTGGAAAGCGTTTTATTTACAGTAAGAATGATTTCGCCCTCTTTTGCAGGATAAATAAGTTTGTCCCCTTGATAGAGTCTGCCCGTAAATACTTTATCCGTTATTTCATATTTTTTTGAAGTTGAAGTTTTATCCAATACGACATTTTCCGGATCCGCAGACTTAAAATGCCGCATAAATACGACGGCTCCCGCAACAAGTCCGCCTATTACAAGCAAGACTCCGGCAATAATAAGCGGGATAAGATATTTCGGCTTTTCATGGACTATAAGACCTTCCGGGACGGGAGATTCCTGAAGCCGTTTATTTTTATAAAGAGTAAGAACCGTTTCCGGTTTCACGCCGAGATATTCCGCATAATTCCGCATAAACCCCTGCATATAGGCTTCGCCGGGAAAAGCGGAATTGTCTTCGTTTTCCAAACCCTCTAAAAATTGACGGATAATCGAAGTTTCGCGTTCTATCGTTTCATAATCAAGATTTTTGGTTTCCCGAGCTTTCCGTAAAATTTCGCCGTAACTTTCCATCGATTCTACTCACTGAACAAAAAATTATTGTAATTATTGGCGGATGAAGGCGGATCGTATATAAAACGCTGATCCGAAATATCCCGATTGAGTTTATAATCGGTAAAACTGAACAGGAACACTTCTCCGTGCGGCGTTACGGCTTCAACTCTACGTATAAGTTTTGTGTCGGCACTTATTGCAAGTCTTATATACCGGAATGCTTCCGAAGAATTCCGCCGATTTAAAACAAGTTTTACGACTTTTTCAGAGGAGCCTTCTTCAAGAGGAACGGGCTCTTGCCCGACTTCATAAGCAATTACATAATATCTGCTCAATAACGAAAGACCGTTCGGAGTGGCAATAGAAGCTCCCATTCCGCCTTTACCCGAATTTGCGGATTGCTGCAATACGGCAGCCGCTTCCGGAAGATAAATCGTAAGCATATCCCCGTTGAACACAATCACCTGATCTTGCGGATTGGAAAAATCGATTCTCAGTAAATCCGGTCTTTTAAATGAGACTTTACCTGCCATTTCTCGCCGGTCTGCGGAAATTTCAACGGAAGCCTCATAATCTTTTATGGTAGAATAAAAATCGGAAACGGATTTAAAATATGCTCCGGCGGTTGTAATTCCCTGTGAATAAAATACAGACGGAAGCAGAACGATTACCGCCGAAAAAATGAAAAATTTCGCATTTTTAAGCATAATATTATTCTATTAAAGTTACAGTGTACGGTCAATACCGGCAGTTTTTGTAAGAGTTAACGTTTTTTTGCGTCCGAAAAATTTCAAATCCCTCAGCTTTTGGAAGGTTCCCCCTTACTTGAGATATTTCATATACGCTTGTATGCCTCATAGAATGCTTGTTAAAAATAATCTTTGCTGTTAAAATGCTTTATATGGTGCAAAATGTTAACTTAGGTGCAATCATGCGCCACTGTGCGAAAAAACAAGAATCCGCATTTTTAAATTTAAAGGACTTCTGCGATTATCTAAAAAAATATTCGGCGCGTCATTTGGAGAACCATCCCGAGCTGGTTCAATATTTGGAGATTTCGGAAGCATCTCTTCTTAAAGAACTCGAAGATTACGCTGCAAGACACGAAATTTATATATCGCATCAATTCAATTCAAAAGTCGTAATTATCGTTCTTAGTTATTATTCATTTTATTTTGCGGAAAGATACAAAGAGATTATTACAAAAATTACCGTTCCTTTTCCCGTTCCGCAAGATTTACCGAAAAATATTCCCGCAGATGCGGTCGAAAAGCATGATGCGGAGGAACTGATTCAACGTCTTAATGAAAAACAGGACACAAAATCTCATTCGCTCTACTGCATTATCTTTCCGCGTGATGTACCGTCCATTCTCTTTCCCGAAAGCGTTCCCATTCATATTTTGCTGAGTGCTGCCGTCTTTAAAATTAGAAATATGCTTCGGAAAGATGAATACCGAGATTATTTTCAAAAAAAACTGTGCATATCAAACCCGAACAAGGAGATTTCCGCCCGCTCGTTTTTCAAAAGTTTTTTGCAACAGCAGGATAAGCCTGAAGAACACTTTGAGCTTGAAGGAGACGATTTTTATTATTGGAGCCAGCTTTGCTATTTTATAAGACAGGATTTTGAAAAAGTTAAAGACAGGACATCGGAAGATACGAATATCCTGCAGGCAATTTCAATCACCGATGTCTGGTTAATGTCCATACGTGAAAAAATTGCCAAAAACAAATACAAGGAAGAAGCATTTGCAGAACTTGAAAAGTCTCTTTCCCGCCCGCCGTATTTTTTTAATATGGAAGCAATTTTAAGAATGAAAGATTCTAAAGGTGCACTTTTATACGGTCAGTACAATGACGAAGAGCTTAAAGACTTCTTAAAAAAACTTACAACAGAAACGGTTGCCGACGAACTTCCTAAACTTTTGGTATTTAAAATTGAAGGTGGAGAAAGTTATTTTATATACAAAAACATGGTATTTCCTCTTATTGTGCGCCTTGCAAACGAAGCTCACGATGTAATAGAAAAAGCTTTAATCGATAAATGGACAAAAGCATTGCGGCGGTACGAACGGTTGCCGGAGATGAAAGATAACAAAGCTTTTGAAAAAGCTCTAAAGAATGAAGTGGCGGATAAGTCGCCTGCTTTGTATTCCCTTTTGACTTCAAACTTTCTCATGATTTTGAATTACGAAGCGGATCATTCGACGGACAGTTTTGCAATTTTCTCCGGAGGAAGACTTCTTTCTTACGCGCACCTGCTTATGCTAAACAATTATTCCATTCTTGCAAGAACGCGCGTTATGCTTCCGTTTTGGTACACAATGCCGGTGATTTCATGGCTGGCAAATTTGTTTTTTAGAAAGAAAGAAAGCAATTCGACTACCGGATCGCTAAAAAATATTTCGTCCGAAAATATTTCCGACGACGGAACTTTAGGCACTTCTCACAAAACGGTAAGCAGAAAAGAGGCGATCGCAGCTGCGGCAAAAAAGATAAGCGAGTCTTTGATTCCGCCGGGTTCTACGCTTGACCGCGAACTCGATTCTTATTTAAAACAATGGAATAAAATGATAACGAAAGAAGGGCATACGCAGCTTACCGAAGATGTGAATACCCTTATCCGTGATTATATGCGTAAAGTAATAAGAACCGTTTCTGCAACAACATTTACACAGGAACGCGTGCAGAGTCTTGCGGAAACCTTGTGTAAGACGCCGAATATGCAAAAGATTAACGGCGGCGATGCACTGTTTATGTACGTGCAGCTTTACATATTACGGCTCGTAAGTAATAAATAAGCCGAATGCAGAGTTTTGAAAAACTCTGCATTCAACCGAATAATTTTCTTAATTTTTTGCCTTTTTTGAAAAATCTCCGCTATATATATTGTAACGGCTTCGTTTTGAAGCCGTGCTTTTTTTCGGCGCCGATAAAAGCAATACGATAAATTAGAGGCAAGATAAAATCTGAAATAAAGTTTTTACCTTAAAGTTTGCGTTGCAAACTCTCTTACAAAATGCCGTCCTTAATCGAAATTATGAACGGCTTATAAAAATTCTTCCGGCATTTAATTTTTCTGCAGAAGTTTTAGGAGATGAATATGAATCAATTAAATTCTTTGATTATTGAAGGGAACGTTGTCCGCGCCCCTGAACTTAAAGAACCCAAAGACGGTTTTAAAGTCTGTACAATTCCGCTTGCCGTAAACCGTTTTTACAGAAACGCCAAAGGAGACGGCGTAAATGAAGTGTCTTTTTTTGATGTTGAAACATTCGGAAAAATGGCAGAGATATGTTATAAAAAATGCGGCAAAGGGCGCGGACTGAGAGTCGTAGGCAGATTAAGACAAGCCCGATGGGTAAAATCGGACGGGCATAATACCAGCAAAATCTCCATAATCGCCGAACACATAGAATTCAAAAAGAAAGTGGTAAAGCAAGAATCTTCGGAAGATATGCAAGGAATTGCGGATGCAACAAGAGCGGCAGCTGAACAGGATGTGAACATTGAAAATATTGTCTACGACGGAGAACCTGCCGTATTTTAATTAAGTACAAAAGATCGGGTAAAACTGAAATCGCCCGATCTTTTGCGCATATCGGCATCTTCCGCTTTTGCGGCATGGCGGAAAAAACACCGTTATGTTAAAATGTTTCCCATGTTACGACAATCAAAACTGAAAACCGCTGCGGTTCTGATTTCCGCCGCAATCATAATTTTTATCGCGTTGTTTTTGACGGTTCTGACCGTAATGAACAAAAAGCCCAATGCCGCATTTTACGGGATTTCCGAGCGCAACAGGGATGCGATAATTAAAATCCTTCAAAAAACGCACGTCCGCAAAAACGGGCGTTCAGAACCGTTCAATATTATTATTTTGGACGATACGCAAACGCTTGAAAACGAGTTAAAAAAGTCGAAGAAGCCGGATGTTCTTTTCATACACAACGGATTAAATGCGGATTACGCCCTTTCTCTTGTAAAAAAGCGTAAGCTGCGACTGCCTGCATCCGCTCTTGACGGAATGACAAGTTCCATCCGCTCGATAATGCAAATTGAGGGCAATAGCATCGGTGCCGTTCCGCTTTTAATCGACCACTATGAGGTTGACGTTCATACGAAAATGTTCAAAAGCAGCGGTGTTCAAAGCATCGAAACATGGAATGACATCGGACGATTCTGTAAAACATTGGAATCGTCGCTTACGTCGCCGGCGTTTTTTGCGGGAGGAAATGACCGGGAGATTATAAATATTGTCGGCGCACTCACGGAATCTTTGTCAGGGAAGGTCGCATGGGATTCTGCTTGCAAAAAAATTATCGACTTTAACTCGAACGGCAAAAATTCATCCGCAGAATTGCGCGGGCTGCTTGAAAAAATGTGCGGCGACGGAGGAGAATTTTACAAGCCGGTTTCATTGCTGCAAGACTGGCTCGCTAACGGAATATTGCGCCGAAATGTTTATCAAACGCAACTTTCCGATATTAAATTTTTCATGTCAGGAGACCTTTCCGCGCTCGCGCTTTTAACGCTTTCCGAGCATCGTAAAGTCGAACACGCCGCAATATCGCAGTTTACTTCCGTTTATTATCCGTCCGATTTTGCCGGAAACGAACGGCATTTTACGGCTCCTGTTATTATGGGGATTCCGCTTTCAAAAAATAAAACGGCGCACAACAGCCTTATTCAAATGGCGGGAAAATTTCAGAACGAATTGAGCATAAACACGGGGCTTGCGCCGGTTCAAGCTAACGCCGCCGTACCCGATGTTCAAGCCGACGACGTAAGATATTGGGTTGCAGCTTCTTCAAGCCCCTTGCCTACCCTTTCCGATGCGGCGTTTAAGTCGGAGGATGAGCGGGCGGCATTTGCAAAAGAGCTGCGCAATATTCTGCAAGACAGCTGAAATATTACCTGCTCCGAAACGTAAGTTTCCGAGCAGGTTTTAATACCTCAAATGTCGAGTTTTGAAAAACTCGACATTTTCCAACTCTTTCCTGCACCAATAGAATGTAAAGTTTTGAAATGAACGCCATTTATGCGCAGGCGAGGTTCCGGCTGCGTGCCGTTTCGAGCGAAAAGCTCGACTGCGGCTAAGCGGACGGAACATAGCCGAAAGCACAGCGAAATTTTTCAAAACTCGACATTTGACCTAATGTATCCACAGAGAAATTTCAGGCGGCAATTCACTGAAAATACCGTCCGCGATGCGAAATAAATCGTCTCTTGGAGAACTTTTCCGCAATGCAAGACTTGCCGCTGATTGGAATGTGCTTTAGTAAGTCTATTCAAGATTCAAGGATTAAACGGGCAGCTTCGGCTGTATCCATAGCAATTGTTTTCGCGCCGCATTTTTGCAGAAAATCTCTGCCGCGAAAACCCCAATCTACGCCGATAAAGTCAAGCTCCGCATTTTTCGCTGTTTCAAAATCGACATCGGAATCCCCGATATATACAGCTTCTTCCTTTTTTATGCCGAAGCGTCTCAAAATCTCATTTACAGAATCCGGTGCCGGCTTTCTTTCAAAACCTTCACGTTCACCTACAGCAGTATCAAACATTTTCGGAAAGTATTTATCGCATAAAATTTGTACTGCCGAATCGGCTTTGTTTGAATTAACTGCGATTTTTACACCGGCAATGCGGACTTTCTGCAAAAGCTCCTGTATGCCGGCATAAGGTTTGGTATTTATCTCACAGTGAGTTTTGTAATATTCAATAAAGTCGGCAAATATAGCATCGATTTTATCCTGCGCAGTTGTATCGGGGCAGGCGCGTTCCACAAGTTTACGAATCCCGTTTCCGACAAATCGCCGTATTTCATCGATATTGCGCTCGGGCATATTGTTTTTTTTAAGCTCATAATTCATTGCATCCGCTAAATCCTGCAATGTGTCAAGAATAGTTCCGTCCATGTCGAATACGGCAGCTTTATATTTCATCATTTACTTCCTATTCCGCTTTTCGCAGATTCAAAAACCAAAACAAAACTCCGATAAAAATTGAACCGCCTGCAATATTTCCCAAAGTTACAGGCAGAAGATTTTTTAAAAATAACGCCGACCACGAAAGTCCGTCTGCAGGAATGTTAAAAAGTCCGCTTGCAATAATTCCTGCCGGAATAAAATACATATTCGCAACGCAATGTTCAAATCCGCCTAAAACAAACAATGCGATAGGCAAAAAGATTGCGGGAACCTTTCCTGCAAGATCATCAGTTGCAAATGACATCCAGACGGCGGCACAGACCATAATATTGCAAAGTATTGCACGCAAAAAGGCTTCCGCAAAACCGAGTTTGACTTTTGACAAGGCAAGTGCAACCATTCCGTCGGCAAGCAGACCGCCGTACATCATGCACGAGCGGCTAAAGCAGATAAGAAGAACGATAATAAGACTTCCGATAAAATTTCCGATATACGAAAAAAGCCAATTTCTAAGCATAGACGTAAATTTCATTCTGCCTGCAAGGACGGGGATAATCAAAAGGCAATTTCCTGTAAAAAGTTCCGCGCCGGTAACTACAACCATTGTAAGCCCAATCGGAAAGACAAGTGCACTCATCATCCGGCTTGCCGCAGCGCAGGCAACATTACAGGATGCGACTGAACTTCCGAATGCACCGAGCGCAATAAACGCTCCTGCAAGAATTCCAAGCAGCAAAAGATTTGTAAGAGGGAGCTTTGCCTTTGCTTCCCCCGCCGCAACGTATTTTTGAGCAATTTCTAAGGGTGATTTCATTTGAACCTCGTATTTTGTTATGATTTTGAATTGTGAGCTTTATAAAACCCGATATAAAACCTGTTCTTCCCTCCGGGCATAGGGAGCATCTCCCTCCGGGCGTAGGGAACACTGCACTCCGAGCGTAGGGAACACTACACTCCGAGCGGAGGGTACACTGCACTCCGAGCGGAGGGTACACTGCACTCCGAACGGACGGCAGTGCAGCCCGCGATAGCCCCGTCCCTAAGCGAAAGTTTCCGAATCTCCCGTTGTACAGCAGATTTTCATAATATCAAGTTTCCCGCTCAAAATAAGTTTTTCTTCGGGAGATACCGCTATAAGCCTGTCAGGAGCAAGTTCCACCATCGCTCCGTCTGATTCGGATACTGCGGAACCGCTGCCGTTTATAACAAACAAAAGCTGCTGCATTTTGGAAGAAGACTTATCCTGCATAACAAGTTCCGTCTTTCCTGCAATTTTAAGTATTTCAAGTGAAAAATAGCGGCAGCCGAATCTTCCCGTAAATGGTTTTTCCGTATGGATTTCGTCGAATTTTAGAGAAGCCAAAGCTTTTTCAATATGAAGTTCGCGAGGGCGTCCCCAATCATAAAGGCGATAAGTTATATCCGAAGATTGCTGTACTTCAAGGATTTTAAAGCCGCCGCCGATTGCGTGAACAGTCCCGGCGGGAATATAGACAAAATCACCTTTTTTGACGGGAATAATATTCAAATACTCTTCAAGACGGTTTTCTTTTATCGCGGTAAAAAGTTCTTCCCTGCCGTAATCCTTTTTTAAACCGCACACAAGGGACGCGCCTTCTTCCGCATCAAGAATATACCAGCATTCGGTTTTACCTCTAAAGCCCTTCCCCTCAAGACGCAGTGCGTTTTCGTCATCAGGATGGACTTGAACACTCAAGCGTTCATCCGCCTGAATAATCTTTACAAGAAGCGGGAAATCCTTTCCTGCCGCAGAAAGAAAATCTTTTTGCGGAGCATCTTTATAAACGGAAGCAATCCAGCTTTCGTATCCCCATATTTTATCGACTTTTATAGGTTCCGGCGCAATCATTTATCTACCCAAAGCTGCTCCGGATAATAACCGGACTTAATTTTTGCGGCAATTTCCGATTTTACAATTTCCCTGTCTTCAGGATAGGTCATGCCGAACCAGTTTTCTTTAGATGTAAAGAATTTGATATTCCCCTTGCCGCTCTTGATAATATTTCCTGCGGCAACAGGCAATAAGGCTTCCGATTTTGGAGAAGCTGCATTTTCTGCAATAAATTTCTCCCAATATTCCGAAAACGAGCCGAGCGCTTTTAAACTGAATCCGAAGAAATTCATGCTGACCCATTCATTGCCGGTAAGCGGAATTTTTGCGCCTTCAACTTCGCTGATTATATTTTCTCCCTCATAGTAAATCTTGAGGTTTTCTTCTATTGAATTAAGATTGCCGTTTTTTACCGTGCATATTCCGCGCGAAACGGAACCGTTTTTACTCATCGTATTGCCTAAAATGTAGCCGACCATAGCGTGTTCAGAACTGTCAGCGGCAATCGAAGAAAGATATTTTCCCATTATATCAAAAGCGTCTCTGCCGTAATAATCATCGGAATTGATAACGGCAAAAGGCGTATGCAATGCTTCTTTTGCGCAAAGAAGCGCATGAGCCGTTCCCCAAGGTTTTGTGCGGTCTTTGGAAGCGGCAATTTGTTCGGATGTCAAAAGACTTTCGCGGGACTGAAACACGTAACTTGCATCAAAATTAAGCGCAACGCGGTCAAAAAGCCGCTGTCTGAAATCGCTTTCTATATCTTTTCTGATTATGTAAACAACGCTTCCGAAGCCGCTTTTCATTGCATCGTAAGTTGCATAATCCAGCAGACATTCATTATGAAGTCCAATTCCATCTATCTGTTTTACACCGCCGTAACGGCTGCCCATACCGGCGGCGAGCACTAAAAGTGTCGGTTTCATAAAATTCCTTGATAAAAACAGGCTGCCGAAAAGCGAGAAACTTTTAAGGCAGCCTTTTAATTATTAGTAGCCCAAATGTCGAGTTTTCCCAAAACTCGACATTTTCCAACTCTTTCCGGCTCCAACAAAATGAAGAGTTTTGAAATAAGCATCGTTTGTGCGCAGACGAGGTTCCATCGGCGTGCCGTTTCGAGCGAAAAGCTCGACTGCGGCTGGCGAGTTTGCATTGCAAACTCGGTAGTGAGCGCAGCGAACGAAGTTCTCGTCGAAAGCACAGCAAAGTTTTTCAAAACTCGACATTCCGCCTAGTATTATTTATTGATCCGTTACGGTTTCAAGAGCAAGAATCATCATGTCTTTGAAAGTCTTCTGACGCTCTTCCGCAGTTGTCTGTTCGCCGGTTAAAATATTATCGCTTACGGTAAGAATTGCAAGCGCATTCCTGTGATATTTTGCGGCAAGGGTGTAAAGCTCGGCAGCTTCCATCTCCATGCCGAGAATCCCGTATTCAGCCCACTTTTTCCAGTTGGAATTATCATCATAGAACAAATCGCTTGAAGCAACGGGACCCACCGCAGTTTTCAGTCCAAGCTCAACGGATTTTGTATAAGCCTTGTGGAGCAAAGGGAAAGTTGCATAAGGGGCAAAATGCAGATTTCCGAATCTTTGCTGTACCAGACTTGAATCGGAACAAGCAACGTTTGCAAGAATCGTATCGCGTACTTTAACATCACTGTTGATTGCTCCGCAGGTGCCGATTCTTACGGCAGTCTGTACCCCGTAAAACTTAAAAAGCTCCGTAACATAGATTGAAAGAGACGGCTGTCCCATTCCGGTTCCTTGAACGGACACCTTTTTTCCTTTGTAAGTGCCGGTAAAACCATACATTCCGCGTACTTCGTTGTAGCAGACTGCATTTTCTAAAAAATTTTCAGCAATGAATTTAGCTCTAAGCGGATCGCCGGGCAAAAGGACGGCGGAAGCAACTGCGCCGTCGGCAGCATTAATATGTGTACTCATGGAAAAAAGTATATCACATAAACTACAAAATTGTTATAAAAATAAAATCCCGAAGAGCGCGCCGAATGCGATAATAATAATCGGGTGCAGCTTAAATTTCCGCATAAGCCCGAACGACAGCAGATAAAATGACACTGATTCCCAGTTGAACAGCGTCTTCCACGAGGAAAGCTCTGCAAGCACTTGGAGATTTTGCGGAATATTTACAAGCGTAAGAAGAAAAATATTGACGGATGCAACGAGAATCAGCCCGGTAGCTGCAGGACGCAGGCACACAAAAGCGGATTGAACGATTTTATTGTTATGAAACTTGGATAAAAATTTCGCAATCAACAAAATAGATAAAAGCGACGGCAAAACCTGTCCGAATGTCGCAATAAGCGCACCTTTTACTCCGAATAAAGAAGTTCCCACATAAGTTGCCATATTTATTCCGATTGGGCCGGGCGTAGATTCCGAAACAGCAACCATATTGTAAAACTGCTCCGGCGAAATAAGACCGCGCGCAACGATTGTCTGCTGCATGAGCGTTATTGCGACAAGTCCTCCGCCGATTGTAAAAAGTCCTACGTAAAAAAATATTCCGAATAATTCAAGTAAAGATATTTGGGGCATTTATAAATCCTTTTTTGCTGAAGAGTTTCCGCTTCCTCCGGCAGATTTTCCGGCAGCGCGTCTGTTTTTTACAAGATAAATCGCAATTCCCGCCACCGATGCCCCGATGATAATATAAAACGAAGGAATTTTGAAAAAATAGACAAGCGCGAATGTAATCAACATGATAAAAACCGAAAATACGCCGGAAGCGGACTTTTTTGCGAAGTTTAAAGAAACATCCGTCAAAAGTGCTGCAACAGCTACATTTATTCCTTTTAATGCTTTTTGCACTAAAGGATTATGGTCGATAGAATCAATTAAACCTGCAAGCAGCATAATTATAAGCAAAGACGGACTTACAATCCCCAAAGTGCCGATAATTCCGCCGATTATTCCCGCTTTCTTGTATCCGACAAACGTTGCGACATTTACAGCGATTATTCCCGGCGTAGATTGACCGATTGCATAGTAGTCGATTAAATCTTCGTCCGTCATCCAGCTGCGTTTAACAATAAGCTCTTTTTGAATCATCGGCATCATTGCAAGTCCGCCGCCGAACGTAAATAATCCGATTTTAAAAAATTCCGTGTAAATCTGTGCAAGAAGTTTTAAGTCGATTTTTTTCATGCGCGTAGTCTAACAATCTCCAAAAAAACTGTAAAGAAGAATATGTTGCGCTTAAACACCGGCGCTCGTCTTTTTTACAAATGCAGACTTTCGGATTCTTTGAGATTCAGCAATTTTATCAGCCGAATCTTACGCACTCTCTTTTCCGCTCCGCTTTGCAATGTAAGAGTCAATACGGCATTTTCCAGCTCCGCCGCAAGAGATTTACCGTAAACGGTTGCGACCAAATCAAGATATTCGGAATCGCTCATGATTTCGCCGGTAAAAGACGGAGCCATAAACAAGTCCATATAAGATTGAAACTCATCGGGCAAAACCGAATACAGAGACTGCAATGATTCGGCGGTAAGCGTGAGCGAAAAACCTTTTGATTGCCGGAGTTCTTCAAATATTTGCGATTTTGCAACGGGGGTCTCCGCATTTCCGGAAAGTTCTGCGGAAAGAGTCAGCATATTTTTTTCCGGCGAAGAAACTTTTATTTTGGAAAACTTCGCTTTTTCAAGAGCTTCCTTAATTCTTTCCGTTTCAAATACCGGCTGCCCTTCTCCGCCGCCTGAAATCGAAGAGATTGTTGCCGTAAGCTCTTTTCCGCAAAGTGCGGAGTATTCAAATCCTATAATACCTTCTTCGCCGAATTTTACGAGTAAAGAACTGCTGCAAGAGCAAAAAAGGCTTGTTATTACGAGCGCAAAAATAATCTTTTTCATGTCGATGCAAATTCTACACATATTCATACGGAATATTCAAGTAAAGTGCAAAAGATTTATTTTCAGCCGCAGGAATAACGCGCCCGAAAAAAACGAAAATTCGGCAATCTTCAGCTTTCGATAAAGCGTACGGTTGCCGAATTTTTTTAGGGATTTTTAAGCGTTGATTTTAATTACTTCTGCGGTATACGGTATTGTTCGAAAGCTCTTTAGGCAAATCGCTGCCCGTAAGCGTAAGCGAGTCTCCCGAAAGCGTATATTTAATTTTCCATACGGCATTCATAGCCTCAAGAGTTTCCTGCTTCATGCCGTTTGTCCACGATTCGGTTTCTTTGCTTTTTACGGTAAAAGTTATTTCCGAATCCGTAGCAGTCCACAAACCTTTCCATCGTAGACCAACGATCCGTTTTTGCCGGCTTTGAGCGTAACCTCGAAAAATCCCGAACGTTATACGGCAAAAAATTATTTTAGCGGCGGAGATTTGAACATTCTGTACTATGCGCAATATTCCGATGTTTCAGGCGGCATTATCGTACAGACGGCGCTCAATATGGATTCCGATACCGCAGAATCCATAATCTCCGATATTCCGTACATTCTCATAGCGGTAAGTTTTCCGCTGCTTTTAATCTCGTATATCGCGGCGTTTTTTATATCCGAACGGACTATGAAAATCGTCCGTTCCATGACAGAAGCGGTTAAAAAGATAAGCGTATCCAATCTCGGCGAAATACTTCCCGTTACGGATACGAAAGACGATTTTAATATTCTTGCAAAAACTTTTAACGATTTGCTTTTTCGTCTGCAAGCCGATTTTGAGCGCGAACGGAAATTTACGGCAGACGTATCGCACGAATTAAAAACGCCTCTTGCCGTTATGCTCAGACACGCAAACCTGTTGCGCCGCTGGGAAAAAAATAATCCCGAACAGCTTGAAAAGTCCGTTTCCGCACTATTTGAAAGGCTTATCGAAGATACGAAAATCTATGCTCCCGACGTAACTACCGTCTATGCCGACCGAGAGCTTTTGTATCAAGCGTGCACGGCAATCATTTCAAACAGCGTAAGATTTGCAGGAAAATCCTCGCACATCGAGCTTTCCGCAGTACAGTCGGCAAAGCCGGATTTTTGCGAAATTTCGATTGCCGATAACGGACCTGGCATTGCGCCGGAATCTTTACCGCATATTTTCGACAGGTTTTTCCGCGCAGACGAAGCGCATACGCGGGAGACAGGAGGAGCCGGCTTGGGACTATCCATCGTAAAAAGCATTGCGGACGCGCTCGGCGGCTCTGTACGCACACAAAACTCCGCAGAATCCGGCGCAATTATCGTGCTGAGCATTCCTACAGTAAAACCGCATAACACCGATCCTCGGATTTTTTGATTTCTCAAACTTGCAGACTTTGCAGAATTTTTTTTTAGCCGACCAGCCCGAAAGGGCTGATTGGTTAAGCTAAATGGTTAATACATCATCACTATTTTTAGCAAATTTACGCGTTTTGACTTTAGTCAAAACGCGAAGCGGACTGTCGGCGGCGGAGAACCGTATTTACTGACTCCAATCATTTCCCGCCGGCTCCTGTTTTCCTTGCAGGAAAACAGGCACTACCGTCCTCCGCCGCATTCAAGTTTGCCGTTGGTAAACTTGAATACCCCGGTTTTACGCGTTTTGAGTCTAGTCAAAACGCGAAGCGGACGGGCGGCGGGAAGACGGGTTTTACGGCGTTCATTTTTCTACCGCCGCCGCAAGTTTTCATTTCATGAAAACTTGTAGAGCAATCCCAATTCATCCCGTCCGCCACCGCTTTCTCCGGCTCAAAACCCAATTTACACGAGTTTTGCCGCACGGCAAAACTCGTAGCGGACGGTAAACCATGTTACGTCAGTCAAATCCAAATTCATCCCGTCCGCCAGTCCACCCGATTACTCAGCTGCAAACCGGTCTTCCTGCACACCCATCACACTTGCATTTGTCCGATACGTTGTAAGCTGCGCCGCCGGAACCTTTATGCCGCCCGCCGGTAAGCTTGTGCAGTCTTTGAAGGTATCCTTAAAAGCAAGGGTAAGGGTACCGAAAATTTCTGCGGGATTATAATTGCACTTGAGCACAGCAGACTCGAGCTTTGTGCAGCCTTCAAAGCAGCTATGCATATCCGTAACGCCGGAAGGTATTTCAGGAGCTTGCGTTAAGCTCGTGCAGCCGGTAAAGCAGTATCTCATATCCGTAACGCCTGTAGGTATTACAGGTGCCTGCGTTAGGCTTGTGCAGCCTCTAAAGCAGTAGCTCATATACGTAACTCCTGTAGGTATTGCAGGGGTTTGTGTCAGGCTTGTGCAGCCGGAAAAGCAGCCCCACATGCCCGTAACACCGGAAGGTATTTCAGGGGCTTGCGTTAGGCTTGTGCAGCCGGAAAAGCAGCTTTCCATATTCGTAACGCCTGTAGGTATTGCAGGGGCTTGCGTTAGGCTTGTGCAGCCGGAAAAGCAGCTTTCCATATTCGTAAC
>CAUUVZ010000050.1:0-18868 GCA_963548875.1 uncultured Treponema sp.
TAAACAACGCCGTGCAGGAAGTAAACGACCTTGCCCGCAAAAACAAAGACAGCATCGAAGGACTCGCAGAAGAAGTGGGTAAGTTTAAGGTTTGATATACAAGGAAGAGAGAGGTCGACGGTAAAAACTTGGATTTACAGACTCAACGGGTTTACCGTCGACGGCAGTTTTCACATCGTGAAAACTGCTAGGAAAATGGTCTGTGGCAGGGGTTTCCTCTCTTTCCTTCCCGCAACAGAACACATTTTCGGCAATTTTGCCGCCGGGCAAAATTGCAGCGGACGGGGAAATTGTTAAGTCTATAAAAATAATTTTTACCGTCCGCCGCCCTAAGAACCCGTACGAGTTTTTTGGTTTTTGACGGTCTAAAGCCCGAAAAGTGTTCCTTTGCAGAAAACGTATCTTGTGGGCGGCGAGTTGCTCCACCCGATATTTTATGCAAGTTTGCCTGCGGCAAACTTGAAGCGGACAGTAAACCGAATTATATCGGTAAAACCGATTATACTGTCCGCCGTCGACGGCAGTTTTCACATCGTGAAAACTGCTTGGGAAGCGGTCTTTAGCAGGGGTTTCCTCACTCTTTTTCTTCCCGCAACAGAACACATTTTCGGCAATTTTGCTACCGAGCAAAATTGCAGCGAACGGAAAACCTAGTCATATCGGTAAAACCGGTTATACCGTCCGCCAATCTGCCGCGCGCCATTGCCTTTAGAGTCTTATCGCAAAGATTCTTCTTATTCTTTTTCCGTAAGTTTAATGTGCAACTCGTCCAACTGCTTTTGCTCCACTTCGCTCGGGCAGTCGTCCATCGGGCTTTGCGCAAGGTTGTTTTTCGGAAAGGCGATAACTTCTTTTATCGAATCTTCACCGCACATAAGCATTACGAGGCGGTCGAGACCCGGCGCAATGCCTCCGTGCGGGGGCGCGCCGTATTTGAACGCATTTACCAAAAATCCGAACGCCTTATTCGCGCGCTCGCGGTCATAACCGACGATTTCAAAAATGCGCTCCTGCAATTTGGGGTCGTTTATACGCATGGAACCCGACGCAAGCTCGTAACCGTTTAAGACCAGATCGTACAAGTCGCCCTTGACCGCGGAGGGATCGCTTTCAAGCGTGTCCCAATATTTTTTTTGCGGCAGCGTGAACATGTGGTGTTCGGTTTCCCACTTGTTTTCGTCCTCGTTCCACGCAAAATACGGAAAGTCGATTATCCATGCAAAGTGGAATTTGTCGTTCGGCGCGTATAAGTTTAATTCTTTTCCGAGTTGGGAACGAACCGCACCGAGCGCGACGCAGGCGGTTTTCCATTTTTCATCGGCGACGAACAGAAGCAGATCTCCGGCGACGGCGTTGAGTTTTGTGCAAATCTCGCTTTCTTTCCCGGCAAAAAATTTTGCAATTCCGCCTTCAAATTGACCTGAAGCACCCACTTTCATCCATGCAAGCCCTTTTGCTTTGTAGATTTTCGCCTTTTCTTCAAGCGCTTCAATCATTTTGCGGCTGTATTTTTCCGCCATTCCCTTGACCACAAGCGACTTGACAGCGCTCCGTTTTTGACGCGGAATATCCTTCGCCGCATTCAGAGCACCAGCCTTGAATGCGTTAAAGTCCGCTAAATCCGCCATGAACGCGGCGTCCTGCATCCGTAAATCAAAACGCAGGTCGGGCTTGTCTGTCCCGTAGAATTCAAACGCGTCTTCCCACGAAATCCGGTCGAACGTCGGCGGCAGCTCGTAGTCTATCGTCTTTTTGAAGACATGACGGAGCATATTTTCCGTAACGGCAAGGACTTCCTCGCGGTCGGTAAAGCTCATTTCCATATCGATTTGCGTGAATTCCGGCTGACGGTCGCCGCGCGCATCTTCGTCACGGTAGCAGCGCGCAATCTGAAAATATTTATCGAATCCCGAAACCATCAAAAGCTGTTTGTAAAGCTGCGGACTTTGGGGAAGCGAATAAAACTTTCCGGCATGGACGCGGCTGGGGACCAGATAGTCGCGCGCGCCCTCCGGCGTTGACTTGATAAAAGTCGGCGTTTCGATTTCTAAAAATCCCTGCGACATTAAATATTCGCGCACCGCAAACGTAACTTCGGAGCGGAGAATGATGTGCTTTTGCATGGGAGCGCGCCGCAAGTCCAAATAGCGGTATTTGAGGCGCAAATCTTCGTTCGGAAGCACGAGCGTGCCGTCTTTTTGACGCACTTCGTCAATCGCAAAGGGCAGCGGCTCGGAGACGGTAAAAATCTCGATGTCGTCCGCGTGTACTTCGATTTCACCAGTCGGCATATCGGCGTTTTTATCTTTTTCGCCGCGTAAAACGACGCAGCCTTGCACTGCAATGCAGTATTCGCTCTTTAAGGACGCGGCAGTCCGCTTTACGCGCTCGGAGGCGGCATCTCCGACAGTAATTTGCGTAATGCCGTACCGGTCGCGCAGCATTATAAAGGTAAGTCCGCCAAGTTCGCGCGTCCGCATAACCCAGCCGTTCAATATCACGTTCTTCCCCGCGTCCGCCGCCGTGAGCGAGCCGCAGGTAACGGTTCTTTTTGTGTTTTCCATGCGCGCATTTTAATCGAAAGAAACCGTTTACACAATTACCGGAGAATTTCAAATTCTTAAAGATATAAGAGAGAATTCAAAGTTTAGTTTAGTTTAGTTTAGTTGAGTTTAGTTTAATTTTTTGAGAGCGTAAACGAATAGCCGTCGGCAGGATAACAGGTATTCGGGGCAAGTCTTACGGGACTCAGTACAAGCGTATCGCCGCCTTCCGAAAGCTCCGATTCCCGCTTGGGCAAAAATCTTATTGAATACGCTTCGTTAAGCATCGACTGAGATTCTGCCGAGCGGAACTGTATCACCGTAAATTGTCCCGCATCATCCGTTGCAAATATTCCGTTTTCCTCGGTATTTCCCGAAATCCTAAAGGAATTTCCCATAAAAGTAAAAACATTTCCGTTTCCGTCCGTCCACGGAGAACCGTCCCTCAATTCTTTTTCCATCTTTTCGGCGACAGAAACGGATTTGGTTTCTCCGAACGTTGTTTGGAACGATAATTTATGATAAATGCCGTCCCACTGATTATTTTCTTTTATAATCATTCCCACATTATCGTGAACCAAAATACGGACTTCATTTATGCCGGTCAGACTTATATCAAAACGCCTCTTCATGCTCGGAATTATCATATTAACAGCCGTAAGATATATTCCGCTGCGGCGCAAATTACTGTCCTCCCACGAATAAACTCCTTCGGTATCCTCGGAGAGAAAAATAACTTCTTTCGTATCGTAGTTAAAGTGAATATAAAGCGGATTCATGCCTTCACTTGTCGTCTTATACCATAAACCCGTCAAAAAATTTGCAAACGTTTCCAAATTCCCGTTTTGAATTCTCGACAGCTCTTTTGCGGCAAGTGTAGAACCGGTTATATTGAGCTGCTTTGACTGAATATATTTTTGCTCGCTTTCGCTCCATCTATATTCCGTTTGAATCTGATTTACTACCGCATTTTCCGCCGTTTTCGTATTTTGCTTATCGGAACTGTAAACCCAAACCGCAAAACTTTCGCCGTTTGTCTGAGATAATTCATAAGTTTCCGAGCGTTCGGTCTGCTGAATAAAAATCGTTCCGTCGGACGAAAAATTGCCTATGGTTAATATTTCAATTCTTTCTTTTTCATGGCGGCAGTGATACATACAAAGCACCGATTCTCCGTTTGTTTTTTCACCTTGATAAACCAATGCCATACGGTGCGTCCCCGTCATATCGATTCCCGCATACGAAAACGTACGGGTTTTTGATACCTCGGTAGCAATTTCCGCAGCACGGATATACGAGTTTGTAGAAGGAATATAAAGTCCGACAATCAAAAATATATTTTGAGAGCCGGCCTTATGAACGGCTGCAATTTGGTCGTCAAGATTGTCGCCGTCAAAGTCGAAAATCGTAGTACTTATGAGCGTTTCCGTCGCAAGTAAAGGCACAAATGAAGTAAGAGAAGATGAATCGGAAAGCATTTCCGATTTTAAGTTTGAAGCATCTTTCGATTTTGAAGCGACGGGCGTTATGATTTTCGGAGTGAGTACGCCGGCGGAATGTTTGAATACAAAAATCCTAAGTAAAATTACGGCAACTAAAACTGCCGCAGCTAAAACCGGAACAACTACTGATTTGGCTTTCATAAAACGGACTATAGCAGATATAAACAGTTATTACAAATAAGGAAGATTACAACACAAGAATCCGTTTTGAATTTTGTCCTATAGAATACAAATATCTTTTATGAGTTATATGCGATATTGGGATTGAACCAATGACATCTACCGTGTGAAGGTAGCGCTCTACCGCTGAGCTAATCGCACAAAAAACGGGGAAAAGCCCCACTGCGGCGCAGTATAGCATTTTCCCCATGTTTGGAAAAGCAGGTTTTAGTACATTCCGCCCATATCTCCGCCGGCAGGAGCCGCAGGAACTTTCGGTTCGGGAATGTCAGTTACAGCGCATTCCGTTGTAAGCAATGTACCCGCAATGGAAGCTGCATTTCTGAGAGCAGAAGTCGTAACCTTTGCAGGATCGATGATACCCGCTTCCATCATGTTGACCCATTCAGCGGTGTAAGCATTGTAGCCTACGCCCTTCTTTTCAGTTTTAGCGCGCTCTGCAACAATAGCTCCGTCAATTCCTGCATTGTCGGCAATCTGGCGCATGGGTTCTTCAAGCGAACGGCGGACAATCTTAAATCCGACTTTTTCATCTTCAGAAAGTTCTGCCGGAATGTTTTCAAGCGCTTTGGCAGCTTCAAGCAGCGCAAGACCGCCGCCGGCAACAATTCCTTCGTCGAGTGCCGCGCGGGTTGCCGCAATCGTGTCTTCTACGCGGAATTTCTTTTCTTTCATTTCGGTTTCCGTGTTCGCGCCTACGTTGATAACCGCAACCCCGCCTGCAAGTTTTGCAAGCCGCTTTTGGAGCTGCTCTTTGTCGTAGCTCGATGTACTCTTTTCAATCTGGTGTTTGATTTCTTCAACTCTGTCGGAAATCGCTTTCTTTTCGCCTGCGCCGCCGACAATCGTCGTGTTGTCCTTATCGATTTTGATTGAACGCGCTTTTCCGAGCATATCAATGTCTGCAGACTCAAGTTTCAGTCCCACTTCGTCGGAAATAACCTGTCCGCCGGTAAGAATTGCGATATCCTGCAGCATATCCTTTCTGCGGTCGCCGAATCCCGGAGCCTTAACCGCACAAACGTGAATGGTGCCACGTATTGTGTTCAAGACAAGCGTGGTAAGCGCTTCGCCGTCAACATCTTCCGCGATGATGACAAGAGATTTTCCGGCGTTCGCGATTTTTTCAAGAATCGGAAGCAGGTCTTTCATAGAAGAAATCTTTTTGTCGTAGATAAGAACATAAGCGTCGTCAAATGCCGCTTCCATTCTTTCTCTGTCGGTTACAAAATATGCGGAAATATAACCGCGGTCGAACTGCATTCCTTCAACAGTATCAACAGTCGTGTCCATGTTTTTGGACTCTTCAACGGTGATAACGCCGTCTTTTCCGACTTTTTCGATTGCGTCGGCAAGCATTTTTCCGATTTCAGGATCGTTGTTCGCAGAAATCGTCGCGATGTGCGTAACATCTTCCGCACCCTTAACCGGCTTTGCATTCTTTTTGATTTCTTCAACCGCGATTGCAACCGCTTTATCGATTCCCCGCTTAATTTCAATCGGAGTCATACCTGCCGCAACGGATTTTAAGCCTTCGCGGACAAGCGCATAAGCGAGAACTGTCGCAGTTGTTGTACCGTCGCCAGCATCGTCATTGGTTTTGGAAGCGACTTCGCGGACAAACTGCGCGCCCATATTTTCAAAAGGATCTTGAAGTTCAATTTCTTTTGCAACCGAAACGCCGTCTTTTGTGATGGTAGGCGCACCGTACTTTTTGTCCAGCATAACCATACGTCCGCACGGTCCAAGCGTAACTTTTACCGCTTTGGAAATCTGTTCAACGCCCGAAAGCAGTTTTCTGCGGGCATCTTCATTGAACAACAATTGTTTAGCCATTTTTACCTTAACTCCTATAAACCTTTAAGCGAAATAGGCTTTCCTCAAAAGTTTTTTACAGTGCGCAAAAGCGCACAAATCTTTATATAGTCTGCAACGCAGACCGTGAGACGATTTCAAGAATATTTAGGGTATTCTTTAAGTCTCTGATCCTATAAAATACGTCCTGCAAGCCGAACTACAGCATCAGGACTCAAGGATTACTGTTAAGATATAAAAACTAGACGATTACGGCAAGATGTTTAAGAAAATTTAAACTGCTGCGGCAATGTTAAAACAGACGTGAATGCTTACTCAAAAATCGATATACTGACCGTACAATTTCACACCGCCGAAAAAAGAACTCGTCTTGGAGCGGGAGTTAAACTTTAAGCGTAGCGGATAAAAAGCTCGCATTTATATGAAGGAGATTTTTGGAAATGAATTTATTTTTATGCTCACATTTTTCAAGCATTGGGACTTTTATAAAAGAACAAATTGAAGGAAAAAACGTTGTTTTCATTCCTACAGCCTCAATACACGAAGGGTATACGGGATATGTAAGTTCTGCGCGTAAATTATTAAAAAAATCAGGTGCCCGTATAACGGAAATCGATATTTCATCGGAAGATGTTTCAAAAATAAAAGAAGTGTTTGAAGCAGCAGATATTATATATTTTACAGGCGGCAATTCATTTTTTCTCATCGACCAATTAAGGAAAACCGGTACAGATAAACTGCTTAAAGAGCAGCTGGAACACGGAAAATTGTTTATTGGAGAATCGGCAGGTGCCGTCGTATGTGCGCCTGATATTTCTTATATTGAAAAAATGGATCCAATCCCGAAAGATTACTCGCAAAACGATTGCACAGGGCTGAATCTCATCGATTTTTATGTTCTTCCGCATTATCTTACCGCACCGTTCAAAAAAATTACGGCAGAAATTATGCAATCATTTCCGAATATCGAGCTATGCGCCATAAATAATGCGCAGGCGGTCATCGTAAAAGACGGCAAAAGAGATGTTATCGATAAAGAAGGAAATTAATGCTGACTGATCATCACTCTAGCGAAGAACATTGGAGGATAATTAAAATGCCGCAGATGAATAAAGGCGGAAAACATATTTTCGGATGGTCAGTGATACATGAAAACGGAGAAATGACATTTCCGACATCGGCATTTTGCAGGCTGTTTACCGTAGCGCGATGCGTATGAAATATCTTTTTTGACATTGCAATTCATTTTCTATAATATATCGTCATGAGTCTTATTGAATGCAACAGTGTTTCTTTTTCTTATGAAGGTGCGACGGTTTTAAAAGATGTAAATTTTTCGGTTGATGCCGGAGATTATCTTTGCATTGTCGGCGAAAACGGTACCGGTAAGAGTACGCTTTTAAAAGGTTTGCTTCGGCTGAAAAATCCTTCTGAGGGCAAAATAAAATTCGGGGACGGATTAAAAAGCACATCCATAGGTTATCTTCCTCAGCAAACCGCTGCGCAAAAAGATTTTCCGGCAAGCGTTTATGAAGTCGTACTCTCAGGAAGACTGAACAGTATCAACTGGCGTCCTTTTTTTTCAAAAAAAGATAAAGATATTGCCGAAGAAAAAATGAAACTTTTGAATATCGATTCAATAAAAAATCAATGTTACAGAAATCTTTCCGGCGGACAACAGCAGCGCGTTTTGCTTGCTCGCGCTCTTTGTGCTACAAAAAAACTCCTTTTACTGGATGAACCTGTAACGGGACTTGATCCTGTAATTTCTTCCGGTCTTTATAAAATCATAAAGGATATAAATAAATCTCAAGGAATTACGATAATAATGGTCTCTCACGACGTGTGCGGCGCGATTGAAGAAGCGACGAAAGTACTTCATCTGGGCGATCAAAGCCAGCTCTTTTTCGGAAGTCCTTCGGATTATCTTAAAACAAGTTTCGGGCAATATTTTTCAAGAGGAAGAATCTGTTCGGGCTGAAAAAACCTGAAACGTTCATCTCTGGACGCTAAAATAAAAAGCCTGAAAATCATGGGTTTTCGCTCCGTGAAATTCAGCCGCGTTTTTGATGTTTGCGCTTTTTGTAAATGCAATTATAAATTCGCCTACCGCAAATTCTATTATAAGGTCGAATGTCGAGTTTCTCTATTTTTATAAATTATCGTATATAGGTTACCTAAAAAATTAAAATGTATGAATGAATTGCGATTCCAAAAGACTGCAGACGGTAGAACGTAATGTGAAAGACATAATCGATTCCCCGCCCGCCGTCCTCCCTTGAATATTTGCTTTGAGTTTATAAAACTCGGAATTAAACCTAATTAAGGGAGACGGTTTCGGACTTCCGCTGTTTTGTACCGAAAGAGAACAAACTCAATCGATAAGTGATGTTCACGTTATACAGAAACTCACGTTTAACGAAACCGCGCTATTTAAGCCGCAGAAGTTAAAGCCGCTCACAAACCGTTCCGTTGTTAAATTTTAAAATTCTTCTTGCGCCTGTTTATATTTTTCAGGAATTTTATCCATTCCCATCAGCGCAAGTTTTTTATAAGCCGCAGGAATGCTTCCGTATTCGGCATTTTCAAATATCCCAAGTATTTCATTAAAAGACTTGTAGGCATCTGCATAACGTTTTCTGCTCAAATAAAGATGCCCCAATTCGTAACGCGCTTCGATATACGCTTTTGTGTCCATACCGTAGCGGTGTATTACAGCCGTATAATAACGTTCCGCCGCTCTATAATTTGCACTGCCGAACGCGTCCTGCCCCATTTGAATGAGCTGCGCATAAGTTGCATTTTGCGGAATCATCGATGCGGATTTACAGGAAAAAAACGCGGCTGTAAAAATAAAAATCAAAGCGAATTTAAAAATATCTTTTATCATATCAATAACAATCCCGTTTAAAGATGCCGCATTTTATATTGCAGCGTACAAAAAAACAAGATACCGCGCAAAGCACAAACAGTACGGCAAATCGGCGGATTTAATATTCGTTTATCTCAAAAATAAAAGTTTCATTCACAGTGAATATTTTTTCTTCTTATTGTTAAACCGCCTGCTTTTTTGTAAAATCGCGGAAGTAAAAATAAACGATATTTTTCTGGAGATAATATGCTTACACTTAAATTCGGCGGAACTTCAATGGGAAATGCCGACCGCATTCTTGCATCGGCGGAAATAATAGAAAAACGTGCAAAAAACGATCGCCTAAGCGTTGTTGCATCTGCGGTTGAAGGTGTTTCAAACCGGCTGCAAGACAGCATTGATGCCTGCATAACCGGTACCCCCGCCGATAAATTCGTTTCGGAATTAAGAAAAACTCATTCGGATATATGCCGCGTACTCCGGTCAAAACTTCCGGGATTTGATTCCGATTCCGTTATGCAAAAACTTGAACCGCTTTTTTTGGAATATGAAAAATTACTTTCCGGCGTACTTGCTTTCGGGGAGTGTCCGGACACCGTTCACTGCCGCATAATGGGAATGGGCGAACTGCTTTCAAATCCGATTTTAGAAGCTGTGCTTCTTGCAAAAAAGCAGAGTGTTTTGCTTTTGGATTCCAGAAAATTTATTTTTACTACGGGAAAGCAAAAAGAAGGTGATCCCGATTATGTGCGGAGTGCAGAAGCCTTGCAGCGGCACAGAGACGGCGAAAATCCGTCTCAAACGCGGATATTGATTTTTCCGGGTTTTGTCTGCTCCTGGATTGGAGGCAGCGGTTGTGCGCCGGTTGCAGGTCTTTTAGGGCGGAACGGCTCGGATTTTTCCGCGGCGATTATAGGATTTTGTCTGGGTGCAAAACGTGTAGAATTCTGGACGGATGTTGACGGGGTGTTCACTGCCGATCCGCGCATCGTAAAAGATGCAATTTTAGTTGACGATATGAGCTATGACGAGGCGATGGAACTTGCATTCTTCGGCTCAAAAGTTTTACACCCGAAAACGCTTGCGCCGCTTGCATCAAAGGGAATTGAAGCATGGAGCTTGAACAGCCATAATCCTTCCGCAAGAGGAACCAGAATCGGTAAAGGTCCTTTTGCTTCAAACCGAAAGGGTTCTATATGCGGCATTTCCTGTCTTAAAAACGTTGCAATGGTAAGTGTCGGCGGAACCGGTATGCGCGGACATTCGGGAATGGCAAGCCGCATTTTTGCAGCCGTTTCAGGCGCAGGAATTTCAGTCGTTCTTATTACGCAGTCATCTTCGGAATATACGATTTCATTTTGTGTCAAAGACACTGAAGCCGACCGCGTAAACGATGTTTTAAGTTCCGACCTTGAGCTTGAGATACGCGACGGAATGATAAATCCGATTGAAGTAAAACGCGGCTGCGCAATAGTTTCCGTCGTAGGAGACGGAATGATTTCAAATCGCGGAATTGCAGCTAAGTTCCTTGATGCGATTTCTTCCCATGACATAAACATTCTTGCAATTGCGCAAGGTTCTTCCGAACGCTGCATATCCTGCGTTATCGGCGGAGAATACGGAGACACGGCAGTCAGAATCACGCATCGCTTTTTCTTCAATACGTCTCAGACAATAGAAGTATTCGTATTCGGTGCGGGAGCTATCGGAGGCGCGCTTCTTGACCAAATTGCCGCACAAAAAGAAAGACTTTTGTCGGAAAATATAGATATAACTGTGATTGCTGTAGGAACCGGCAGCCGAGGAATGATTATGAATCTTTCCGGTATAGACCTTAAAAACTGGCGGAAAGAACTTGAAAACGCGCCTTTAAAATCCACTGTGGACGATGTAATTAAATTCGTAAAGGAAAATAAACCGCTTAATCCGGTTTTTGTGGATTGCACCGCTTCTTATGATTTGCCTGAACGTTATCTTGATATTTTGAATGCGGGAATGTCGATTGCTACACCTAATAAACGCGCAAACTCGATGAAAATCGATTTTTACCATGCGCTTCGCAGGACTGCAAATAAAATGCACCGCCGTTTTTTATACGAAGCGAATGTCGGTGCGGGACTTCCTATCATTGATACGCTGCAAAACTTATTTAAAAGCGGCGACAGATTAACCGGCTTTACGGGTATTATGTCCGGCTCTCTTTCATATATTTTCGGAAAACTTGATGAAGGTATTCCGTTCAGCAGTGCGGTAAAAGAGGCTAAAGAGCTGAAATTCACGGAGCCGGATCCGCGTGATGATTTAAGCGGAATGGATGTTGCGCGTAAAGCGTTAATCATTGCAAGAGAAGCCGGCTTTGAAATAGAACTTGAGGATATAAAACTCAATAAAGTTTTTCCTGAAGGATTTGACGATTCCGGCAGCGTAGATGAATTTATGAGCCGTCTTCCCGATATAGATTCTTACTTTGCAGAAAAAATTGCCGCACTTAAAAAACAAAGCAAAGTTTTGCGTATGGGAGCTTCAATAAAAGACGGCAAATGCAGTGTAGGTATTCTTGAAGTGGATACGTCGGATCCGCTTTACGGCGTTAAAGGTGGCGAAAACGCATTCGTGTTTACAACGGAACGATATAATCCTATTCCGCTTACGATACGCGGCTACGGTGCCGGAGCAGGTGTTACCGCCGCAGGTGTTTTCGGCGATATTTTGCGCACGGTGAGTTTTAACTTGGAAAACAAATAGGTCGAATGCCGAGTTTTGAGAACGGAGGCTGATTTAGCTGCTGCTTTCGGCGATGTTCCGTCCGCTTAGCCGCAGTCGAGCTTTTCGCTCGAAACGGCACGCTGCCGGAATCTCGCCTGCGCACTATGTATAGCTTTCAAAACTCTCCAGTCTATTGGTGCAGGAAAGAGTTGGAAAATGTCGAGTTTTGAGAACGGAGTCTGATTTAGCTGTTGTTTTCAAAACTCTCCATTTGATTGTGCGGGGAAAATTTAAAAATCGCATTTTTAAGTACCGGCAAAAATACTGCCGCTGTTCTTATATTGGGAGGAATATGTTAAAAGGTCGTAATCTTATTGAACCGAAAGATCTTTCCGTATCGGAAATCGATGAAATTTGTTCGCTTGCCGAGCAGATGAACGTAGATCCTATTTCTTTTCAAGATGTGTGCCGCGGGAAAATTCTTGCGGCACTTTTTTTCGAGCCGAGCACAAGAACGCGGCTTTCGTTTGAAGCTGCAATGCTTCACTTGGGCGGAGCTGTCGAAGGTTTTGCGGATGCGGCTTCAACGTCGTCTGTAAAAGGAGAAACGCTTGCCGACACAATCCGAGTTGTATCTTCGTATGTCGATGTAATTGCGATGCGCACTCCTAAAGAAGGCTCCGCTCTGCTTGCTTCAAGATATTCCGATTGCCCCGTGATAAATGCCGGAGACGGCGGGCATTCGCACCCGACGCAGACTCTGACGGATCTTGTAACGATTAGGCGGCTTTTGGGCGGATTTGAAGGGCATACAATCGGTTTTTGCGGAGATTTAAAATTCGGACGCACCGTGCACAGTCTTACACAGGCGATGAGCCGCTATAAAAACAATAAATTCGTTTTTATAAGCCCCAAAGAGCTTTGTATTCCCGATTACGTGATAAAAAGAGTGCTTGAGCCGTCGGGAATTCAATATGTACAGGCGGAGAGGCTTGAAGAAGTCATCGGCGATTTGGATATACTTTATATGACGCGCGTTCAAAAAGAGCGTTTTTTTAACGAGCAGGATTATATCCGCCTTAAAGACAGCTATATCCTTGATAAAAAAAAGATGAAAGCGGCAAAACAAAGGATGATTGTGCTGCACCCGCTTCCGCGCGTAAACGAAATTGCGCCTGAAGTTGACGAAGATCCGCGTGCCGCTTATTTTAAGCAGGTTAAATTCGGAATGTATGCACGCATGGCACTTATTGCAAAACTTACAGGCTGCATTTAATTTGCGCCGCTATAAATGAGGTGATATATGCTTAATGTTGATACGATAAAAAACGGACTTGTAATAGACCATATTCGAGCCGGAAGCGGCTGGCGGATATTCAAATGGCTGGGACTTGATAAAATGCCTTTTTGTGCAGCTCTTATAATGAATGTAGCGTCAAAAAAATCCGGCAAAAAGGATTTAATAAAAATCGACAATATAATCGACATAGATTATTCGGTTTTGGGTTTTATCGACCCGAATATCTGCGTAAATATAATAAAAGATGAAAAAATAATACGCAAAATCAACATGGAACTTCCGGACAGAGTTCAAAATGTTTTTCACTGCAAAAATCCGCGCTGCATAACTTCAACAGAGCTTTACATCACGCCTGCGTTTTTGCTTGTCGATAAAGCGGAAGCTCTTTATCGCTGTGAATTTTGCGATTCGCTTTACAAAGCGGGCGAAGCCGTGCAAAGTCTTGAGGCGTGCAGATGACTTATTCGCTTTTAATTTACAACGCCTTCCTTTTAGATGAATCGACGGACGAGCCGGGTGCGGTTTTAATTGTTGAAGGAAAAATACGTGCGGTTTTCAAAGGGTATTTTACAAACCCCGAAACGGCTCAATCTCTTGCAAAATCAATTTTGGAAGAAGACGGATGCGCTTCAAACTGTCGTTTTGAATCTTACGATGCAAAGGGCTTGACTTTAACGCCGTCCTTTGTAGATATGCACGTTCATTTTAGAGATCCGGGACAAATTCATAAAGAAGATATTGAAAGCGGACTCCGAGCGGCGGCTGCAGGCGGATTCGGAACCGTTGTCGCAATGCCGAATACTCAGCCGGTAATTTCTTCTTTAGATGATGCACTTTCCGTAGATAAACGGGCTTACGCTCTCGGCTTATCCAATTTGATTCAATCTGTAAGCATAACTTCCGGTTTTGACGGCAGGTCCGTCTCGCATATATCAGATTTAAATAACCGGCAAGTTCCTCTAATCACTGAAGACGGACATGATGTGCTTTCCGCCTCTGTAATGCTTGACGCTATGACGCGCGCGGCAGAAAACGGAATAATCGTAAGCTGTCATTGTGAAGACCCGGAACTTGCTGCCGAAGCCAAACCTTTTAGGCAGCGCGCGCTTGGAATAATGGCTTCCAACGGTCTTACCGCATGGGGAGAGGGCAGCGGTGCGGAAAGCCTTTCTGAAGATACTGCGGAAGAACTGAATCTTGCTCTTACACAGGCGAACCGTCTGCTTGAACTTGCAGAAGATATTGCAACCGAGCGTAATATTGATATTGCCCGCGAAGCCGATTGTCGGATTCATATTTGTCATGTCAGTACGGCACGTGCTGTAGATGCGATTCGCAGTGCCAAGCTGGAACTTTTTGACGATGCGGAATATTTTGCTGATGAAGAAGCGGATGCAGCTTATGATGCTCTTTGTGAGGGTGAAAGATTTGTTCCGCAAAAAAATGAAACTTCGGGTTTTGATATTACGTGTGAGGTTACACCGCATCATATTGCGCTTTGCGGCACGGAAGAACCTTTTATCCGCGCTCTTGTAAATCCTCCTCTGCGCTCTGAAGAAGACAGAATTGCTTTGATTGAAGCATTGCGGGACGGTACGATTGACTGCATTGCGACGGATCACGCACCGCACACTTTGCAGGATAAAGCTGAGGGCGCACCGGGTTTTACAGGTCTTGAAACCGCATACGCCGTATGCAATACGGTGCTTGTGAAAGAAGGTCAGATTGATTCAAAAAGACTTTCCGCCCTTATGTCCGCAAATCCAGCAAGAATTTTACATTTGAATAAAGGTCTTTTACGCGCAGGTTATGACGGAGATATAACATTAATAGATCTGGAAGAACTATGGACTGTCAATTCCGAATTATTTTACAGCAAAGGCAAAGCAAGCCCGTTCAACGGACGAACGTTGAGCGGCAAAGTAAAAACCGTATTTGTTGCCGGACGAAAAATATTTGAAAGATAAAAGCCTTAATTTCGAGTTTTTCCTGCACCAATAGAATGTAAAGTTTTGAAATTAACGCCATTTATGCGCAGGCGAGGTTCCGTCTGCGTGCCGTTTCGAGCACAAAGCTCGACTGCGGCTAAGCGTGCGAGTTTGCGGTGCAAACTCGGTAGTGAGCGCAGAACATCGCCGAAAGCACAGCAAAGTTTTTCAAAACTCTATATTTGGGCTAAAAATAAAACCGAAAGAGCTGCCCATATTGCAGTAAATTTTTGGAATATCAAAATTTTCTGATTTTTAAACATATTTTCCTATGATTACCGGCGATATTGTACGAACAGCCTTTACATTATACTCTAATTTATATACATTTTGTTATATTTTACTTTCGAATGAAAGAATGCTTAAAATCCGATGATTTATGGCATTAGCGATTTTACTACCATCAGGAGGATATATGAAGAAATCAAAAATTCTTGTATTTTCGACAATTTTAGCAGCACTGCTTTTATCCGCATCTTGTACGCAAAATCCGGAAAGCGGAGATAATCTGTCAAACGGTTCTGCTTCAACTCCGGGCACTACGGAACAAAAACCGGAAAACGGTGGAAACAAACCGAAAGATCCGACACCAACTCCAAGCCCAACCGAAGAGACCGTAGAATTCAAACTTGACGACTTAGTTTCCGCATTTTCTCTGACAAAAGGTGATATAACCGCATCTGACGCTGCAAAAAAAATTAAGACCGAAACTCCGACAGTTACGGGGCTTACTTTTACCGAAAAGAAAATTATTTCATATGACGACAAGAGCGGAACTTTTACAGTTGAAGTAAAAGGAAACAAAGGCGGTAAAAGTTTTTCCAACAAGATAACCGCACAAGGTTTTACTCATCCTTATAACAGCATGCCGTCATCAAAAATTTATGGCGATAAAATAAAACTTGATGCGGCAATGGAAGATAACCTAAATTTGAATGCTTTTATAAACGAATTGAAAAACGCCGCAAATTTGGAAAACTGTCTTAACTTGTCGTACTCTCTTGAAAACGGAAAAACAATAGATTTCAACAATTCCGAAAAACCGTATAAATTGACGGCAAATTTTACAAAAAATGGAGACAAAATAAAAGTTTCTCCAAAATATGCGCTCATATACAGAAGTTTGACTGAAGGCGGCACGGAAGATGTTAAAGAAGAGAATATGGAGGTCATAAGTCCTGCGTTTAGAGATATCGACTACGAATATTTTAAAGAAGACGACGTATTTGAATATGTTGCAGAAAAAATTAAGGACGACATACTCAAAGTGCCGACAGATACGTTTGCGTCGTCCATTTATGCTTTTGCAAAGTATCAGAACATAACGCCAAATAACATTTTCAATGTCGGCGACGGCTCAAAATTCAAAAAATATCAGGACACTTATAAAAAGGACGGCGGACACATTAAAATTGTGAACGGCAGTGGCGATTCCGACTTATCTTATGCGATATTTGACCCAAAAAACAGCGGAATTGAAGCGGATGACTATTCCGGCTCAATAAAAGTGAATTACTATGTTCAAAAAACCGCTAATATTGCTGCTGTAAATACAGGGGATCCTGATGCTCCTCCTGTAAAACCTGTTCATGTTGAAAAAAGCGGATTTATGAAAGTTACAAAAGAATTCTTAGAGCAAAATTTCCTATTCAGTCTTAATATTTCGGGCAATAAAGCAACTGCAAAATCAAAATGGTTATCACGGAGTTTCAACACAGAATTGTTGGGTGAAAAAAGTCCGAAAGGATTCCAGCTTAAGAATGCAAGTTTTGTTAATTATGACAATCACAAAACGGATGATTGTTATCTTTCTGTAAATGGAGGTACAAGCCTTAACGACCTTGCAGTAGAAAGCAAGCAATACGTTTCTGTCGCTAAAGGAAAAGCACCAAATGAATACACTCTGCTGATTACATCAATCCGCATGGAGAAGAAAATTAATGAAAAGGAGCTTTACCTGACTTTCTATTTCAAGGGTAGCCACGAACCGATAAAACTTACAGTTACTCCCTATCCTTGTGATTAAATCACACAAAAAGCAATAGCGAACGGCAAAACGGAGTTACTTCCGCTTGCCGTCCGGTGTTTGCAACGCCCGCGCCTTTTTAATATAATGCCCTCATGTCTAAAGATTTACGTGATACAAAAAAAGATTCGATTCTGTGCCACTGGGCAGACCGGATGGCGGAGCAAATTATCCGCGAAAAAGGCGACTTGCCGCTTTATACGTGCGCGTCCGGCATTACGCCGTCTGGAACCGTGCATATCGGGAACTTCCGCGAAATAATTACGGTTGACCTTGTTGTTCGGGCTTTGCGCGCGCGCGGAAAAAACGTGCGATTTATTTATTCGTGGGACGATTACGACGTATTCCGCAAAGTGCCTGCAAATATGCCTGAGCCGGAAACGCTTGAAAAATACCTGCGTTACCCCATCACGATGGTGCCGGACACAACCGCACGCAACGAAAATTACGCGCGCCACCACGAAGTCGATATAGAAACCGAACTTCCGCGCGTCGGCATTTTTCCGGAATTCCTGTATCAGGCGGAACGTTACCGTGCAAACCGTTATGCGGACGGCATGAAAAAAGCCTTGCAAAACCGTGCGCTCATCAAAGAATGTCTAAACGAATACCGCGACGACCAGCACAAGATGACTGAAAACGACGTTTATTGGCCCGTTTCCGTTTTCTGCGGAAAATGCAATAAAGACACGACGGAACTTCTCGATTACGACGGAGAATGGAACGTAAGCTACAAATGCGAATGCGGCAACCACGAAACAGTCGATATCCGCACGTTCAAGGGAATAAAACTCGGCTGGCGTGTCGATTGGCCGATGCGCTGGAACGAAGAAAAAGTCGTGTTCGAGCCGGGCGGAAAAGACCACATATCGCCGGGCGGTTCTTACGACACGGCAAAACTCGTTTCAAAAAAAGTGTACGGCTGGGACGCTCCCATCACCATGCGCTACGACTTTGTAACGCTCAAAGGCTTACCGGGCAAAATGTCCTCTTCCAAAGGGCGTGTCATTGCACTCCCCGATGCGCTTGCAGTCTATCAACCGGAAGTACTCCGTTATATTTTTGCGGGTACGCGCCCCAACACCGAGTTTGCCATCAGCTTTGACTTGGACGTCCTGAAAACCTATGAAGACTACGACACGACCGAACGTATCGTATGGGGACTGCAAAAGGCAAAAGACGAAGAGCATTTCAACAAAGAAAAGAGAATTTATATTTTGTCGCAGATTGACGATAAAATGCCGTCCGTTATGCCGTATCAAATCGGTTTCCGTATGCTGACTACGCTTTTGCAAACTTATTCGGGCGATACGGATAAAGTTATCGCCTCGCTCGGCGATGTAAAGCCGGAACAAGTTGACTGTCTCCGCCGCCGCGCCGAATGCGCATGGTTTTGGGTAAACGAGTGCGCGCCGGAAGATTTCAAGTTTTCTCTCCGCCAAGACGGAAGCAAGGCGGAGCTTTCGGAAACGGATTTGAATGCAGTAAAACTGGTTTATAAAGACTGCGTTCCGCTTGTCGATGAGCTGGACGAAAAAACGCTCGCTCAAAAGATTTACGATATTGCAACGGGATTGGGAATACAGCCGAAAGCTTTGTTTACCGCGATGTATCAAGCTCTCATCGGAAAAAATCAAGGCCCGCGCCTTGCAAGCTTTATGAAAATCATCGGACGCGACAAGCTTACCGAGATTCTAAAAGTCTATTGATATTTTCTACTATCAAATACTAAGTCCGAAAATATGAAAATGCGCCGTAAATATAAACGATTTGCGGTGCATTTTTATGATTGGAATAATATTTAGGTCGAATGTCGAGTTTCTCTATTTTTATAAATATCGTATATAGGTTACCTAAAAAAATAAAATGTATGAAAGAATTGGGATTCCAAAGGGCGGCGGACGGTAAAACATAATGCGAAAGACATAATCGGTTT
>CAUUVZ010000051.1:0-18749 GCA_963548875.1 uncultured Treponema sp.
GAACAGAAGAAATATACTCTTCTGCAATATTTAGTTTATCAAGAGGAGTTACAATCATTACCTGTAAATCAAGTTGCTTAAATAACTGCATAGCATACTGGCCATTGACGCTATCACTCTTACTAAACACTTCATCAACGATAATGAATCTAAGAGAACGCGTAGAACTATCATGAATACCAAACTGATAAGCAATTGCCGAAGCAAGGATTGTATATGTTAATTTGGCTTTTTCACCACCACTTAAGCTGTTGCTATCGCTGTGATAATTTTCTTCTCCATCATCCTCATAACGTAATTCCGGTGCTGCAAAACTGTGCCAGTTTCTTAAATCCAATATGAACTTACGATTTTTTTCATTCTCACGAATAAAATCAATAAAATCCTTAATGCGTCTAAAAGCTTTCTCTTCTTCCTCTTCAGTCTGATATCCAGCTGCATTAGGAATTGCATTTTTGAGCATTCTATTGAATTCTGTTATTTTCTGATCTCTGTTATCAGATATTTTTAACTGCAGATATGTTTTTGGAGAATCTCCGTAAGGAATTTCCTTAAGATTAGCATTCAATGTCGAAATTGCTTTTCTAATTTCCTGGTTTCCGTTATCAATAAAGTTCTTAAACTTTATGATATCTGCATTCAAATTCTGATGCAGATATTCTTTGAATTTCTTTTGATATTTGGGAAGCTCATCTTTATTGAGGCGTTCATAACAGTTTACCCAATCAGCAATATAATCTTTGCCTTCAAGCAAATCCGCAAACTGAACAGTCCAGTCACCATATTTCTTTTTATATTCTTCTTTTGGACTTCGAATATTACGTTGATAATCGCCAAGATTTTTAATATATCCAGCATAAGACCTATTTTCAGCCTTAATATCAAAGTCAATTTTACGGTTTATTCGTTCCCGTTCTTCTTCAAGCTTTTTTATTACTTGAATATTCTTAATGGAATAATCAGAAATAAGATTATTAATAAGAGTTTGTAATTCTTCTGCTTCTTTTTGTTGTACTAACAGTTCCCACTTGCTTTGATTATCATTTAATAATTCCTGCTTGTTTGAAATCTCATTCTTAAGTCCACCAATAGACGAAATAAGGTCTTCGCTTTGAGCCGATAACTCATTTTTCCTTTGTTTCTTTTTAGAAAGCTGTTTTTCTATTTCTTCAATGTTATTTTCTTTTGCAAGAATTTTCTTCTCTTCAATAAGATTCTGAATCTGAATAGTAATACTATCTACATCTATTTCTGCAAATGAATTGTACTCAAGTATTTTTTTGACACTATCTGTTTTTGATTCAATTGATTTCAGTTCTTTTTCAACTGAAATTTTTTCTTGTTTTATTGAATCTAATAAATTTCTTAATTCCTCTATTTGAGAAGAAAGGGCCTTTCGCTTATCAAGATTGTTCCAGCCAAGAACACAAATGCTTCTGTTTTTCTTGTTTTCAGAGTCATCCTTTTCATGTTTGATACCATTCTTTACTAATCCAGCAGAGGTAATTACCTTGTCACTGTTAGCAATTACACTATAATCATCAGAACAACGATAATTCCATTTATCATAGATATGCCGTTCTATCCATGAAGAAAAATCATTACCCTCTTTTATGTTTAATTTACCAAGAACTGTATCTGATTTAACTTCTGGAACACCCTTTCCTAACTGTAAATCAGTACGTAAATAAACAACACGTCCCTTCATATCATTGTTATTTACATACTCTGTTACGCTTTTATAATTCTTTTCATTAACAAGCAAAGTAAGTGCCAGATTATGTAATAAGATTTCAATCGCATAATTCCACTTCTGTTCTTCTTCTTTAACCTGCAAAAGTTCACCAACAAAAGGAATCGCTTGGTCTGAAATTCCTATTCCATCAGCAATACGCTTTCTAATTTCAATATTTTTTAATGGAATATTGGAACTTCTATTCCCTAAAGATTCTAACTCTGAGGAAAGTTCATTTAACTGCGACTCTGTTTCACGTTCTTTTATAGTTAAATCAACAGTTTTATCTGTTTGAGTTTCTCTATTTTTCGATAATTCTTCTTTTGCATCTAATACAGTTTTCCCGGTTCTTAAGAAGTCTTCCTCTGTATAAGGATATTTTATTCCTAACTTATAAAGATTGTATTCGTAAACTTCTCTTTGCCGTTTAGTAAAATCTAAATCCTTTTGTTTATCTTTGATTTGTCTTTCTTTTTCATTTACCAATAAAATACCTGAATTATTTGAAAGTACTTCTATATCAGCTGATAGGTTTTCAATATTCTGCTTTACAATTTTATTCTGTTCTTCTAAAGAATCTTTCTCTGCTGTTCTTTCATATATTTCCTGATTTAAAATACCAATAGCAGTATTTGCATACCAGGCAGGAACAGTACTTTGATCAGATTGCAATTTTTCTCGATTTCTATCTGATTCTTCAATGTTCTTTCCAGTTTCTATGACAGGTTCTAATAATTCCAATTGAAATTTTGTTTTTGCAATCTCATTTTCGCACTGTATTAATTTTTCATAGTTATCCTGAAGATTTTCGAATTCAGTATCCACATCAATGCCTTCAATCATTTTTTTGCGAATAAAATCATTTAGATTTCCTAATTCTTTCATTCCAACAATCTGTGCAAAAAGTTTTAGAGCTTTATTTTCACTATCTTCTCTTAATCCAAATAGATTCTTAAATCGAGCTGCATATTTAGAAAAGTTATCTGAATCCCAAAAATCAGTGCCACATTTATTTTTCAAAACTTGACGCCATTTTTTATCGCGATCAAACTTTGTATCTTCGGTTTTTAAGATTCTATTAATGTCTTCAATCAATAGTTTTTCTTCGGTTACTTCTGCATAGGCAACCAGTTCACTGCTAGTAAAATATCTTACCTGAATAAGCGAAACAGTTTGTCCTGTCATTTCATTGCTGAAAATACCATTGATAATTGAAATACAGTTTTTATCTCTTAAGAATTTTGTTTTTCCTGATAAAGATGCTTCATCGGATGCTGTTCCATACGCACCTAATACATAACTTTCTTCATTTCTGTCTTTATCTTTCATGTCTCCAGAAGATGACTGATTATAAAATCTATATCTCTTTGGAACCATTAAAGTAATTATTGCGTCTACTATGGTTGTTTTACCACTGCCATTACGTCCGGTAAGGAGTGTTGATTTATTGTCAAAATCAAAAGAGAAAATTTTATTATTCTGCAGAACTCCCCAGTTATAAATCTGAAGAGTATTTAGTCTAAAAACAGCCTGTGAATCATCAAATAAGAATTCATTACTCATTATTTCTTCTCCTGAAGTTTTTTCATAAATTCTTCACAGAATTCAGAAGTTATTTTTGCACGAATATATCTGCGAACTTCATACTCACTTTCCATCTCAGGATTATCTTGATTCTGTTCTTTTAGAAGTCCCAGTTCACACAATCTATTAAGGTTCTTCTTAAAATTATTCTTTGCTGTAATTTGATCAGTTTTCTGTGAATAAAACATTGCAAACTGGTCATATAAATCACTCTCACGAAGGATTAAAACTGATGACTTATTTTGAGAATTATTAGGATTATCAAATTTATTAAGCTCATCTCTAAGAAGGATACACAAAAATGATTGCTCTTCTGTTAATGGAGTCTGTCGTATAAGTATTGAGACTTTATCATTTTCCTCTTCTAAGTCATTCTGCTGAAGGAAAGCAAATCCATCTGCTTTATCAATAGCTACAGAAACCCCCAGAATTGCAAAAAATGATTCTATATCACTTTCATAAGTTTCAAGTGTTTCCCAAAGCTTATCATTTGCATTCTGTCTAAAAATTGGTCCCTGTAATAGTTTTATACATACTTGGGACCATGGTTTTAAATTTGAATTAGACATTTTCGCTTCCTTGAATGATAAGTTTTGGAACTAAAATCTTTATTCGTTCGCCATCCTTCTCATATTGAAGTTGTTCTTTTGTATTTTCATCAACTGTTAATCTTGATTCAGAATGGATTAAGTCAAAATAAACAGCAACTTCTGCCATTCCTTTTGTAATTGGATATACCTCAAGTAAGTCTCCTAAAGAGAATTGACCTGCATGATTTTTTTCTATACTTATTTATATTGTTAATTAGGGTTTTCCTGTCAACATAGAATTGATTGAGTAAATCATTGTAATCAGAAATTTCAAATGAGAAGGGAAAACATTTAGGACTGGAAAAACGTTTGTTTATACAGAAATTCTATTCGAAATTTGACTGGAGTCCATATGATTTAGCAGTAGAATTGGGCTGTTCATACAATACTTATAAAAAGTCAATTAAAAATGTATATTTACGGCGGAATAAAAATGTACAAAGTTACGTGCAAAGCGCAAACACCGCCCGCGTTGACAAATGGTTGTTTCGGTAACGGCACGCCGATTGCAAGCTGCACACTCAAAGTGCCTTCCGGCAAAAAAAACGCCTACCAAACGGTAGAGGTTTGGAAAGACTTCGGCACGATTGAGGGGGGAGGGACTCGGTAACGGGTAAGCGGTTTGGCGGCAAGCCGTAATTACCCGTTGCATATTGCACATTACAAAAACGGAGCTGGATAGAGTCTTTCGTATTAAAATCCGGCTCGTATTTGAACTCAAGTCTTTTATTCACTATAATTTATTCAACAAAACATTACGGAGCTTTTTATGTGCGGAATTGTCGGATATGTGGGCGGAGATAATGCCGTTCCTTACCTTGTAAACGGATTGAAAAAACTTGAATACCGCGGATACGACTCGAGCGGAATTGTAGTCGGCAAAATAGAGGACGGAAAGACTAATTTTTACCTTTATAAAAAGGCGGGAAAGCTGCAAAAGATGATTTCCGTTCTGCCTAAAAATCTTTCCGGTTCATGGGGTATCGGGCATACGAGATGGGCGACGCACGGAATGGTAACCGATGAAAATGCGCATCCGTTTCTTGACATGACAAAAAATATTGCTGCCGTACACAACGGCATTATCGAAAACTTTCAGCCGCTGCGCTCCGAATTAAAAAAAGACGGTATTGAATTTCAAAGTGAGACGGACAGCGAAGTTGTTCCCAATCTTGTTGCAAAATACTACGAGGGGAATTTGCTTAATGCGGTGCAGAGAGCTCTTGAACGTATCGTAGGCACTTACGCGCTTGCTATAATGCACAAAAACGAGCCCAATAAGATTGTCGTTGCCAAACTCGGCGGACCTTTGGTTATAGGGATTTCCGACGGAGCGTATTATGTTGCAAGCGATGTAAACGCATTTGTCGGAAACACTACGCGCGTTATTTATCTTGAAGACGGAGATATCGTAGAACTTACGCCGCAAGGTCTCGTTTTTCCCAATGTTGCGGATAACGACTATGCAAAGCGTGTGGAAGAGATTGCAATCAATTCACAGGAAACGGAGAAAGGCGGCTACGATACTTACATGGAAAAAGAGATTTTCGAGCAGCCGGAATCCATTGAGCGCGCTTTTGCAGGCAGACTTGATATCGACGGTGCTACGGCAAAGTTGAGCGGCTTTAATGACGGCATATTCCAGCGGACAAAAAAGATTTGCTTGATGTCGGCGGGAACAAGTTGGTACGCAAGCCTTGAGGGGGCGCTTTTATTCGAGCAGGTGGCGCGTATATTTGCTCACGCGGAATTTTCGTCGGAACTCCGTTATAAAAATCCTATCGTCAATGAAGACGATGTTTTTCTTGCCGTTTCGCAGTCCGGTGAGACCGCCGACACGATTTACGCGATGAAAGAAATTGCCGAAAAAGGCGGCAGTGTTTATGGTATTTGCAACGTTGTCGGCTCAACGATTGCGCGGCAGTCCGTAGGCGGCGCATATATTCATGCCGGCCCTGAAATTGCGGTAGCTGCGACAAAATCTTTTTCAAATACGCTTACGATATTCTATTTGTTGACTCTTAAATTTGCCCGTCAGCGCGGAATGAGTAAGGACGACGGCGCAAAATTTATTGCGGAAATAATGAAGCAGCCGCGCTTGGTAAAAGAGGCTCTTGCATCGAATAAAGATAAGGTCTATTCGATTGCGAAAAAATACTGCGATTGTAAAGATTTTTTGTTTTTGGGGCGCGGCTTGATGTATCCGATTGCGCTTGAAGGCGCGCTTAAATTAAAAGAAATATCATACGTGCACGCCGAAGCTTTTGCCGCAGGTGAAATAAAACACGGCCCGATTGCGCTGGTAAGCGAGAATACTCCCAGTGTTTTTCTCGTCCCCGACGATTTTTTGCGTGAAAAGGTTATTTCAAACATAAAAGAAATAAAAGCTCGCAAAGGGAAAGTAATTGCGGTCGGCGTGCAGGGGGATTCCGAGCTTGAGTCTATCGTAGACGATTTTATCCCCGTCCCGAAAACCGCTAATCCGGTGTTTTACGCACTGCCGATGGTCGCTATTCTGCAGCTTTTTGCGTTCTATACCGCGCTGGAGCTGGGTTGCGATGTCGATCAGCCGCGCAATCTTGCAAAAAGCGTTACGGTAGAGTAAGCGGCATTCTTTTGCACGGCTGTAAACTAACGCTGTGCGGGAGACTTTCGTACGAAGTCTCCTGTTTGAGTCTATAGTGATTCCGTAAAACTTCACGGGAAAATCTTAACGGAGATATACCGTCATGACGAGTCATGAGAATGGCTTATTCGATAAATTGAATGGAATTAGTTATAAAATTGCAAATCATGGCACAAATGACTTGAATAATGAAAATATCGGTATATAATGTTTATCATGAGTGATTATCTTGATCCCAATAATGAAGAGCTTCTTAAAGATTTCTTTGCAGAAGCCGAACAGCAAGTCGATACGCTTGAAAGCAATATTTTGGTTGTTGAAAATGATCCCACAAATCACGAAGCAATAGATGAAATTTTTCGCGCCGCACACACGCTGAAAGGCGGTTCCGCTACGGTCGAAATGACGGAGCTTGCGGAATTTACACATAAGGTTGAAGATGTCCTCGATGAAATTCGTTCCGACAGACTTCATATAGATGAAGGCGTTGTGGATGTTCTGCTTTCTTCAATAGACGTAATAAAAGCCATGCTGGAAGCCCGGGCGGACGGTAATGTTTATTCCGAAAATATAGATTCTCTTGTAGAGCGTCTGCATTCGTATATTCCGGAGAGCGGTAAAAAATCCTCAAAGTCTTCTGCGGCAAAACCCGCTGCAAAGCCTGCGCCTAAAGCCGCTCCCGTTGAAAAGCCTGTTTCCGATTCCGGTGTTAGCGTACAAGAGCTTTCGGAAGCCGATTATCATGAATTAAAAGAAGCCTGCGAAGCCGGACAAAAACTTTGGTGCGTTTCGGTAAAATTCGATGAAAATAATCCGATGAATTCCGTCGGAGGAATTCAAGTATTTGCTTCCCTTAAGTCGGTAGGCGTAGTTCTTAAGACCGTTCCCGATTTCGATGCGCTTTATGAAGATGAGTTTTACGAATATGTCTACTATTATATTTCTTCAAAAGAATCTCAGGAAAGAATAGAAGAAGCTGCCTTTTTGGATGATGTAACTTTAGCAGTGGATGCCCGTGTAATTACGGGACCGGAAAGTGCTTCCGGCGGAGCTTCTTCGGGCACTGCGAAAGTTTCCGTTGCCGAACCGGAGCAGGAGTCGGAGATTGTTCAAAAAGAGCCTGAGAACGCGCAACCTGCAAAAACCGAAGCGACAAAAGCCGCTTCTCCTGCCGTTTCGCAAAAGCAGCCCGATGCAAAGAAAGATTCCGCGCATTCTTCTCAGCAAGGCTCCGTTCTGCGTGTAGATTCCCGCCGCATAGATTATCTTTTGAATCTTGTAAGCGAAATAGTAATAAACAAAGCCGCTTTTAATCAGCTTTCGGCACAGCTTTCCGATGAACTTACGAATTTTATGAATTCGGAAAACTCTTTTAAAGAATCCGTGCACGGGCTTTTCGAGCGGCTGCCGTCTTATTTTGAACAGATAAAGAACGGAACTTCTCCGAAAGAGGTAAGGGATTCCATTCTGAAAGATTACGGTGAAATCGATTCTATTTTTGATGTCGATGACGCAAACTTAAAAAGTCTTGCTTCCCGATTACGTTCTTCCACGCAAAATCTCGGTCGCATAGCGGGTGAATTGCAGGAAGGTGTTATGAAAATCCGAATGGTTCCGATCAATCAGATTTTCAGCCGCTTCCCGCGTGTTGTACGCGATTTGCAGCGTGATTTGAATAAAAA
Organism: uncultured Treponema sp.; assembly: GCA_963548875.1. GTDB lineage: Bacteria > Spirochaetota > Spirochaetia > Treponematales > Treponemataceae > Treponema_D. The sequence goes on from CAUUVZ010000051.1 coordinate 8,218, forward strand.
GATAGATCTTGTAATAGAAGGCGAAGATACGGAACTTGATAAATCCGTTGTTGAAGATTTGCTTGATCCTATTATGCACTGCGTCAGAAATTCCGTCGATCATGGAATCGAATCTCCTGCGGAACGCCTTAAATCCGGAAAATCCGAGACGGGGCGCGTGCTCTTAAAAGCTTCTAACGAGGGAAACCTTATTGTAATAGATATTTCCGATGACGGTGCCGGAATCGATGAAGCCCGCGTTCGCGATAAGGCTATAAAGAACGGACTTATCCATCCCGACAAAGTGCTGACGGAACAGGAAGCCTTTCAGCTTATTTTCCTGCCGGGATTTTCCACTTCCGAAAAAATTACGAATGTTTCAGGACGCGGTGTAGGTCTTGATGTCGTAAAGACCATGATAGATAAATTAAACGGAACGGTTTCCGTCTCTTCGGTAAAAGGAAAGGGTACTACATTCAGTATAAAACTTCCGCTTACGCTTGCAATTATACAAGGTCTTCTTGTCCGCGTGGGTAGAGAAGTTTACTCGATTCCCATTGCATCGGTCGTGGAAAGTCAGCGCATAAAGCTGTCTGAAATAAAGACAATCGACAGTTATGAAGTCTTGAATGTACGTAACGAAGTCATAAGCGTTTTGAGGCTTTCCCGGCTCTTTAGAATTAAAGAGACTCAACAGGATGAATATTGCAATATTGTAATAGTAGGTTCGGGCGATAAAAAAGTCGGTGTGATGGTGGATTCTTTAGTGGGAGAGGAAGATGTTGTTATCAAACCTTTGCGCGATCAATTTACAAATTCTCCGGGAATTGCGGGTGCATCGATATTGGGAGACGGTTCCGTTTCGTTGATTATAGATGTGAGTCAGCTGCTTGATTTGAGCATGAAAGCCGGTGCTACATCTACTAAAGTTCTTGAAACAAAGGCAATTTAGAGAGGCTTATATGACTATAGAATCCATTTTGGTATCCGATGAAGAAGCCGTGAACTCCGTTGTTGCAGTTGCGGAAAAAGCTGCAGACGAAAGAGAGCGCAACAGAGGCGACCAGACTACTATCGATTTTAAAATGGTAACATTTTCGCTTTCCGGCAAAGACTATTCGATTGATATTATGAATGTCAAAGAGATTGCGAAGGCGGGAAATTTTACTTACGTCCCGAACACTTTGCCGTTTGTCATAGGCGTATATAATTTGCGCGGAGAAATTATTCCGATTCTTGATATGCGTTTGTTCTTCAATATTTCTTTGCCGGCATCGCGCTCGTCGGATCTCGAAAATCTTTTGATTCTTAATGTTGATGAGCAAACTTTCGGAATTGTTGTCGATAAAATTGATAAGGTTGTCGGGGTTAGAAAAAGTTCTGTTCAGCCTCCGCATCCTTTATTCGGCGATATAAACGTAAAATATATCTCCGGCGTGGTGGAAAATAATAAACGGCTTTACATTCTCCTTGACGTCGAGAGGATTTTCTCAAAAGAAACTCAAGAAGCGGTTGCACATAGGGATGAGATTCCTGCCGTTTCCCAGTCCGATATACACATATCTCCCGTTGCGGAAGTTTCCGATGCCGCTCCAAAACCGGTTGCAACTTCGCCGGTTCCTAATAAAGCGGCTGTCGTAGACGAAGAAAAAGATAAAAAAGCCGATGCTCTTGCACAAGATTATAAGTTTTTGACGGAAGCGTTACGAAATCTTAAGAACTTTTTCGTTTCCGATGTAAACAGAGATTGGGTTCAAAAGCGGTTTGAAAATTGGTCGGCGGAACATACCGGCAAAAGCAATCAGCTTCAAAGCGAAAAAGATGCTGATGAATTTTTAAAACCGTTCTGGTCAAAGTCTACGGGAAAGTGGTGGACTTCCGAATATGCGGATGCAATAAAAAAAGCATTGCCGGATAATCCCGCAAAGCAGATTATCGTGTGGAACCCCGGTTGCGGTAACGGTATGGAAACTTATTGTCTTGCCTGCGTGCTTACAATGCGGTATCCGGGAGCGAAAGTAAAGATTTATGCGCAGGATATCGACTTGCTCGGTGTTTCCAATGCGGCTCTGATTACGGTTCCTGAAAAAGAAGCGGGCGGCTGGTTTTCTTCATTCTTGACAAAAACAGCATCCGGCAGTTATTCTTTTTCTCAGCAGATAAAAGACAGCATAATGTTTGAATATCATGATTGTCGCCATGCAAACGCGCTTCCCATGACGGATATTGTCTTTACGAGAGATTTGCTTTCTTTATTTGATGAAGAATCACTTAAACTTGTTCTTACCGATTTTGATGAAAAAATAAAAGGTAATGGAATTATTATTGTCGGTGATAATGAAAAGTTGCCGAATTCAAGCGGTTTCCTTGAATATACGGAAGATATGATTACAATATATAAAAAACAATAAGGGGTAAAAAATGAGAGTCGAGTATATTAATCCTTTTGTAGAAACTTCCTACAGAATTTTAAAGGAAGTGCTTGGCGGAAGCGATGTTAAAAGAGGCGCGCTTTATTTAAAATCAACGGCGATGCCTGTTATGGGTGTTGCAGCTCTTGTGGGTCTTGCAGGAGATGTTGAAGGTCGTGTTCTGTTCGATATGACACTTGAAACCGCTTTGAATGTTGCTTCAAAGATGAACGGTGAAGAGTTGCCGGAATTCGACGATCTTGCAAAAGCTACGATAAGCGAATTGGCGAACCTTATTACGGCGCAGGCGGTTACAAAGCTGCATGAGCTTAATTTTAAGTTTGACCTTACGCCGCCGGCTTTATTTGTAGGACAGAAAATGGAAATCGCTGCGCTCGGCGGAACTTCCGAAAATGTAGAGGCACTTATTGTTCCTCTTATAACGGAATGCGGAAAGATTGAAGTTAATGTTGCAATTCGAGAACGCGCATAAAAGGAGATAAATATGAAGACAAAACAAGATTTTCCGGTAATAAATGAACGTCCGCCGGAAGGATTGAAATCCGACGGAAATGCTTTCAAAGTCATGATTGTTGATGATTCCATGTTTGTTGCAAAACAGCTTGGTCAGATTCTGACAAGTGAAGGATATGAAGTTGTTGCAACGGCTGCAGACGGAAAAGAAGGCGTTGACAAGTATAAAGAGCTTTCTCCGAATATCGATCTTGTTACAATGGATATAACAATGCCTAAGATGGACGGTCTTACCGCTCTCGAACAAATTATGGCTTTTGATAAGAATGCAAGAGTCGTTATGGTTAGTGCTCTCGGAAAAGAAGAATTGGTAAAAAAATCGCTTCTTCTTGGAGCAAAAAACTATATCATAAAGCCGCTTGACAGACGAAAGGTTCTTGAGCGTATTTCCGCTTGCTTAAAATAGACTTTTGCGCTTGCTTTAAGACGTATATAACAAATTGCAGGGTATTTAGGCTCTGCAATTTGTTTTTATAGATATAAGTCGGCAAATAGCAATTCATATTTTTTTACTTAAAGCAATTTATAAAACCGGAACACCGTATATTCAGCGGTGCTCTAATTTTTTTGCATATAATTCGATTTTAAGCGATAAGGTTTACTTTTTTGCGCGTATCACTTTCCGTACTGAGCTTCGATTTTTTTGCCTTATTGGCATTGTAGATAAAATCGCCGGATATACTGTATATTGAACTTACGCGATAAATTAGCGGAAAAACGCGATACCGGATTTGCCGTTTTCCGTTCCAAAAGAGTGCCGTGCAGGACGTTACAATCGCGATCAAAATCTGAGGGTATTTATGTCATATCGTTTTCCGAAATTATTTTTTGTTTCGATTCTTATGAATATTATAATGTTGGCTATGCTCTCGGGAATTGCGTGGTATAAACGAGAAAAAATAAAAACGAATTCGGAAAACTTTTTTGCTTCACTCATTTATAAAAACGATAAATCGATAAACAGTCAGAAATATGAAAAAGAAATCAATAGTGATAAAAGATATGTTGCGATCGGTTTTGATGATTTTAGGGATAGCGACTTTTCCATGGTTATGCCTCTTTTAAAAAAGTATAAATCAACGGCAACATTCAACAGAATTGCATGGGATGCAACGCCTTCGGCATACGAATTATATAGAATAAATCGCGTATTTAAAAACGGTCATGAACTTGGAGACCATACTTGGTTTCATTTTAATTATATTTACGGCGATGCATTGTTTAACGGTCAAAATCCGTTCTGCCCGGACGGTTCCCAAATCCCTTTTCCCTCAAATGAACAAATGAGAAATGATTACGGCTCGGGTAAAAATGCTTTCGGCTTTGAATTAAATACGTCGATAAAGGAGCGGAATTTCGGTTATGGATTGGAGTTGTTTGATACGACATGGGAAAAACTAACGGATGAGCAGTGCCAGCAGATTCGGGATTTCTTTTCGATTTACAAAGACACGACGGGAAAACTTGAACTTTTTGATTATTTGTCTAACAAATATCTCGGAACGACCGGAAATTCTTTCGGAAGTTGGAATGAAATCAAGCAATGCTACACGGGAGGGATTTTTACCGGCGCCAAGACTTCCCGTAACCATGAAATATGGGAGCGAGTTGCTAAAATCACCAAGCTGTACTACAAGGACATATATAATTCCGACTTTTCTTTTGTAACATGGTCGTGGCCGGGAAATTGGCGCAGTCCTTTTAAATTTGAAAAAGACGGTAAATTCTATTACGACGAAGAATGTACGCGTCTTTTTAATTATTCTGCAAAATTTCCTTCAAGTATTTACGCCGACTCGGGGGGGGGGGAGAAGCTGGGTTGATATTCTCCGACAAAACGGCTATTTGATGTCGCATGATACAATCTTTCCGTCTCGTGAAGACGGAACGGTAAAAGTCATGATGAGTAAACAACTGATTTTTAACGCTTCATTATCACGGGATGACGCGCTTGCATACAGGACAAACAATACTCTTCCCGCCTACGGTGTTATAGATACTGCATATCCTCGTAAATATTTTAAAAATAAGCGAAAGTCTAAAGCCGCCCAAATGTATGACGGCGGCGGAGCTTTTTATACGATTATAGAAGCGATACGGCACAATACTGCGAACGGAATGGTTCACGGGGAAGTAATAGATTCGGTTGCCTCTTATTCCGAAAAAGTTTTTTTGGAAGAGCTTTTAAAATATTGTCAAAAGGCGGGCATTGAAGTCATCTCAAAAGCAAAGGCGTATGACATTTGCTTTAATCATGTACAGAAAAGCGGAAACTTAATTTATAACCGTGCGCTCCGGAATACCGCAAAGGAATTTTTTGATGATGCGGAAAAAATCCCCGAAAATCCAGACGGCTATATAGGTCTGTGCAAAGTTGTATATACGGACGGGAAACCGCAGCTCCTTACGCAGGGAGAAACAACATATATACATTACGGAATTCCGATAGGAACGATTCAATATTCGGCAAATATCTTGGGAACCGGCTGCATCGCAATTTACGCAATAAAAAATAACAGCCCGACTACGCTGCATAATGATGAACTTGAGCTATTAAGACCGGTAACAATTGATTCGAGGGAAGAGGAAAAATATTCCGTCGATTTTTATATTGCCGATAATCCGCGCACCGATTATGAGCAAATATGCGAAGGACTCGGTGAAAAACTCATGGGGATAAAAATCGTATATTCTCCCGATTTATGTGTAAGCGATATTAATTTAAATGTACTTGACTAGGCAAACGTCCGCCGCTCTACCGAACGCGCAGCTCCTGCTTGTCGCAAGTTTCCGCCGCTTCCCATTGCACAGCGCGGCGTATCACTTTCCGTATTGCGCTTCGATTTCGCGGATTTGGTCGCGGATGGCGGCGGCTTGTTCGTATTCGAGGCGGTCGGCGCAGTCGGACATTTCTTTGTAAAGCGCTTTCAGCAGTTTTTTGCGCTCTTTCGGAGAAAAGAGGTTCGCATTCTTTTTGAGCGCGGCAAACTCAAGGTCGGCGTTTTCTTTCGCTTCTTTTTCCTGATGTTCGAGAATGTCCTGCACTTCTTTTTTGATTGTCGAAGGCGTAATACCGTGCGCTTTGTTGTACGCTTCCTGAATTGCGCGGCGGTGGCGCGTCTCTTTGATCGCTTCTTCCATCGCGTCGCTCATGCGGTCGGCGTACATGACGACCGTTCCGTTTGCGTTCCGTGCGGCGCGCCCGATAATCTGAATGAGGCTCGTTACGGAGCGCAAAAATCCGATTTTATCCGCGTCGAGTATTGCGATAAACGACACTTCCGGTAAGTCGATGCCTTCGCGCAGCAAGTTAATGCCGATTAAAACGTCCGCTTCTCCCGTCCGAAGCTGCTTTAGAATCTCCACGCGCTCAAAGGTGTCGATTTCCGAGTGAATGTAGCGAACTTTGAGCGCCAGTCCCGTCAGATAGTCGGTTAAATCTTCCGCCATCTTTTTAGTGAGCGTCAAAACAAGACTCCGCTCGCCGCGTTCGATACGCGCTTTAATTTCCCGATGAATGTCCTCCATCTGCCCCTCGCTCGGACGAACATCGATGAGCGGGTCTAAAAGTCCCGTCGGACGGATGAGCTGTTCGACCACCTGCGTACTCTGTTTGACTTCCTCTTTGCGCGGCGTGGCGGTGATGTAAATGACTTGATTCATCTTTTTGCTGAACTCGGCGAATTTGAGCGGACGGTTATCAAGCGCGCTCGGAAGACGGAACCCGAAATCGATGAGATTTTGCTTCCGGCTCCGGTCTCCTTCGTACATCGCGCCGAGCTGCGGCACCGTTACGTGCGCTTCGTCGATGAGGCACAAAAAATCGTCGGGAAAATAATGCAAAAGAGTTGCCGGCGGCTCGCCCTTTGCGCGCCCGGCAATCGGCGCCGAATAATTTTCAATCCCCGAACAATAGCCCATCTCTTTCATCATTTCGATGTCGTACGTCGTGCGCGTTTTCAGCCGCTCGTATTCAAGAAGTTTGTGTTCGGCTTCAAGCTCCAAAAGACGCGCGTCAAGCTCGCTTTGAATCCTCTCCGTCGCTTCTATGAGCTGATCGTGCGGGACGACGAAGTGCTTTGCCGGATAAAAAACCGTCTCGTCAAGCTCTTCGACCGTGTTGCCGGAAACAACGTTGAACCGCCTGATGCGCGCAACGTCTTCCCAGTCCAATTCGATTTTATACGCTTCGTCCGTTTCCATGTACGGCGGATAGACTTCCAAAATGTCGCCGCGGATTCTAAAATTCCCCCGGTCGAGCAGTGCGTCGTTCCGCTTGTACTGAAGCGAGACAAGTTGGGCGGCAAACGCGCGGATGTCGAGTTTTTCCCCGATTTCAACGTGAATGCGCATATCGCGGTACAAATCCGGCATTCCCAGTCCGTAAATGCACGAAACGGTCGCAACGACGATAACGTCGCGCCGTTCCATAAGACTGTACGTCGCGGCAAGGCGCAGCTTGTCGATTTCCTCGTTGATTGCCGCGTCCTTTTCGATGTAGAGGTCCCGCGCGGGAACGTAGGCTTCCGGCTGGTAATAATCGTAGTAGGAAACAAAATATTCGACGGCGTTGTTCGGGAAAAATCCCTTGAACTCGCGGTAGAGTTGGGCGGAAAGCGTTTTGTTGTGGCTTATGATGAGCGTCGGACGCTGCACGCGCTCAATGATTTTTGCCATCGTAAACGTTTTTCCGCTTCCGGTAACGCCTTTAAGCGTCTGGTAGCGGTCGCCGCGCAAAAATCCTTCAGAAAGTTTTTCGATTGCCTGTCCCTGATCGCCTGCCGGCTCATAGGGAGAAACGACTTCAAGTTTTCTCATAACTCGCTAAAGCTGCCAAGTGCGGGAACTGCGAGACGGCTGCGGCGAACGTTCTTCTGTATCCGCGTCGGTAAGGGTAACGGTAAGCGTCCGGTCTTTTCCGTTCCTGCGGACTTTGACGTTCACCGTGTCGCCCGGACGCTTGCTTTCCAGCGCGGAGTAATAGTCGGCAATGGATGCGACTTCAATCGAGTCGATTTGCGTAATGATGTCGCCGCCCAAATAAATAATCGATGAGCCGTAACGGGCGGCAGTCGTTCCCTGCACAATTCCCGCTTTTTCCGCGTTGCCGCCCTTTGCCGTGCGGGAAACAAGAACTCCCCGCGCAATATCCAGCCCCGCGTACTGCGCAATCGTGTTGTTCAACTGCACCAGCGAGCATTGAATAACGCCGCGCCGGACTTTACCGTATTTTAAGAGGTCGGAGGCGACGCGCACCGCAGTTTCGGCAGGAACGCAAAAGCCCACGCCCGCGCTGCTTCCCGACGATGAATAAATCATCGTGTTGATTCCGACCATGCGCCCCGCCGTGTCGAGCAGCGGCCCGCCGGAGTTTCCCGGATTGATTGCCGTGTCCGTTTGAATCATGTTGCGGATTATCCTGTTGTTGGAATTTTTTATGGGGCGGTTTAAGGCGGAGACGATTCCCGTCGTCATCGTACGCTCAAAGCCGAACGGGTTTCCGATTGCGATAACTTTTTGCCCGACTTTGAGCTTTGCCGAGTCCCCGAACGGAATGGTCTGGAGCATCGTCCCCGCAGGCGGCGTGAACTTGATGATTGCAAGATCGCTGTCCGTGTCCTGCCCGACGATTTGCGCTTCGTACTGCGTCCCGTCGGAAAGCGAAACGTAGATTTTCGTCGCGTTCGCAATGACGTGTACGTTCGTAAGGACGTAGCCGCGTTTATCGATAATCGACCCCGACCCCGACCCGCCGTCTTCCACGACCGGCTCAAGAAACCAATTTATTCCGGTAACCTGCGTATTGATGTTGACGACCGCGCCGCTGCATTTGGCGTACACGTTTATGTTCTGCAGCTCGTCCTGCGTGTACGCTTCGTCGCTTGAAAGAGCAACGGACTTTGCTTCCGGCACGTTTTGTTCAAAAGAAACGTAATCTTCCGACTGCATAAGAGACTCGGAATCGGCAGTTTTTAAAGAAGATTCCTGCGAGTCGAGTTGAACCTGCGAGTTATCCGCCGTTCCCGTACGGATTTTATTATATATGAAAGGAATTCCGGCTCCCGCCGCTCCCGCAACGATAACCGCCGCAACCGTAGCAGCAACCATTTGATTTTTTGAATACAGTTTCATGGCACGGAGTTTAACGTAAATGAACGCAGGTTACAACGGCGGCTGTTTAAAATCAGTTACGGCTTGAGATATTCCATATTATTCCGCCTTAATTCCGAAACGGATAGGATTCTTTTATAAATCCTTGAATTTATGAACTTTTTCAAGAATTTTTTCGACTTTCGGCGAGTTTTTTATAATCTTCTTAAAGCATCGTAAAATGGAACTGGAATCAAAACGGCTTTTGTATTGCCGTTTTATCGGTGTCCGAGTAGCGGTTTTTCCGAGCCGTGCGGATATTTTTTACGTTTTTAATCGGTATGCCTATTTCTTGAAGTACGGATTTTACCGCGAACTCCAATTCGCTTCTCTGCGGATTCATCGGGAGGACAAAGCTGCGGCATTCTCTCCATGTGCGCATATAGAGTTCACGGGCAGGCGTTTTATTCTCGATTTCTTTTTGCCAGTCGGTAAGCGTCAATACAAAATCTTTTATAAGATAAACGAGTTTTTCTCCGAGTCTTGCATCCGGTTGGGACGCAGTCAACTTGTCAAGATTTTCAAGATTTTTCATATAGTTGCGCTCAAAATTTTTATCCGCATACATGATTGCGCTTGCGCCGGGCTGCAACGACATATATAAATCGGTATCCAATGCTTCCGATACGATTTTTTGCGCGCATGAACTGTTTATTATCTTTAAAAGTTCTTCGGTAAGACGCGATGAAGAAATTTCGGAAAGCATTCCGGCGCAATGTCGTATTTTTCGTCTTAAAGCGAAAGACATTTTAGCGCCTGTTTTTGCGGAATATTTTATTGCGCGCAGCATTCTTACGGGATCTTCGGTAAAAATTCTATCAAGCGGAATTACGGGGCGCAGGACGTGCTTTTTTATATCCCTCATTCCGTTTACATAATCGATTACCTGCTCGTGAATGGGATCATAATAAAGCGCATTCATCGTAAAATCGCGTCTATGCACATCTTCGTCGATTGTGCCGAATTCGTTGCCGGTAGAACCTTCCGAAAGGGAGCGGAATGTGCTTACTTCAAAAACTTTTGTTCCGAAAATAACATGAACGATTCTGAAACGTCTTCCTATAATGCGGGAATTTCTAAAAAGTTTTTTGATTTTTGAAGGAGTCGCATCCGTAACAATATCGAAATCTTTCGGAATGTTTCCGACTACAAGATCTCTTACGGCTCCTCCGACAATATAAGCCCGGTTGCCGGCATCTCTGAGGCGGGATATTATATAAACTGCATCGTTATCAATTTTTTCGCTCGGAATTCCATGTTCGCTTTTTGTATAAATTACGGCTTTTTTTACATGATTTCCGTTTTTATCCATACCATATCGAAATAACACAATGCGCAATTTTATTACAGCAACCGGTTTTTAGTCAATCAACTTGGATTTGATTCCACGGAACTCAGTTTTTGCAAAGTCTGCCCAAAAAATAAAAAATAAGCAATAATAAGCGCATGGGTTGGGAA
>CAUUVZ010000052.1:0-18666 GCA_963548875.1 uncultured Treponema sp.
TTGCAGCGGACGGGAAACCGGTTATGTCTTTCATATCCAGTTTTACCGTCCGCCGTTCGCATAAGTTCATGCAAGGCATTAGTTCCGCCCTATTTTAGACATCCGACTTAAAAAATATTTTGTCACTGCTCGTCCGCACTGTTTTCAAATTTGGTGAATGTCGGAAAAAACTTCATCATTACATCTCCGGTAGCTCCGTTGCGCTGTTTGGCGACGATACATTTCGCATCTTGAACCGGCTCTTTATCTTCCATTATTTTGCGGTCGCGGTGTAAAAATAAAACGACGTCCGCATCCTGTTCGATGGAGCCGGAGCCGCGAAGCTGTGCAAGATTCGGCTCCTGCCCTTCCGCGTCGCGCGCAACCTGCGAAAGCGCAACAATCGGAATATCAAGCTCCCTCGCAAGTGATTTAAGCGATTTTGAGATTTCGGAAACGGTCTCGTAAACGGGAGCGGCAGGATTTTCCGTCGTGATAAGCCCGATATAATCTATAAAAATCACCTGTACGCCCTGATTGACTTTCATGCGACGCGCCATCGCACGTAAATCGATAAGCTGCATATTCGGAGTGTCAACGATATAAAGCGGCGCGTTGTAGCACATACCCGCCGCGTCCTGAAGTTTTTGAAAGTCCGCCATGCTGAGCTGACCGGAACGCAGTTTGTAACTGGGAAGACGGGACACCTGCGCCAAAAGACGCTGACCAATCGACTGATACGACATTTCAAGAGAAAAAAATCCGCACGGAATATGCTTTTCGACTGCAATCGTCTGCATCATAGAAAGGGCGAACGCGGTTTTTCCGATTGACGGACGCGCCCCGATAACGATGAATTCCGACTTTTGAAATCCGCTTGTCATAGTGTCAAGCCTTGCAATACCGCTTGGAACGCCGGTCAGCTCGGAATTGTTTTTATATCGTCGGTCGATAAGTTCGATTGTAGAAGATACGACATCTTTCATTTCATAAATCTGCGTCGATTCGTTGTGGTCGGAAAGAGTAAAAATGCTTTTTTCCGCATCCTCAAGGAGCGTGCGGCTGCTGCGCGTTTCATCAAAAGAGGATGCACGTAATTCCGACGACATCCGTATTAAGTCGCGGCGGACGGCGGTATCAAGTACGATTCCTACGTAGTAACCGACGTTTGCCGCAGTGGGAACGGTGTCCGTGAGGGAGGCGATATATGCAGTCCCGCCTGCCTGCTCGATTTTCCCGAGTTTGGTAAGCTCGTTGATTATCGTAAGCGTGTCCCCGTGTACGTTTTGTTTGAACAGCGACAGCATCGCCTCAAAAATCATTTGATTCTGAAACGAATAAAAGCGGTCGGCTTTGAGCATCGTAACAACGTCGGACATCGCCCCCCATTCAAGCAGCAGAGCACCGAGTACCGCCTGTTCCGCGTCAAGATTATGCGGAGGCACTTTGTCTTTTAATTCAATCGCCATATTTTCTCCGTTTTGATTAGTGCGTAATTTTCAATGCCCAACGCTTCGCGTAAAATAAGCGGCATTGGATCCGATTGCAATATCTCTTGAGAGCAAGGCACCTCGTCGTTCTTACGGCGAGGTGTTCGCTCCTGCATATATGTTGACTTATACCATACTTGTTTCGGGACGGAAGTTTCCGAACAGGTTTATTGTAAAATCAGAGATTCCAAACGCCGGCAGGCTTCCTGAACGTCTTTTTTGTGCCCGAAAGAACTGAACCTTAAAAAAGATTCTCCTGCAGGCCCGAATCCCGACCCCGGCGTTACAAGAACATTGCATTTATCAAGAATCAAATCGAATATTTCCCAGCTTTTTTTGCCCGGAAATTGCGCCCATATATACGGAGAATTTCCCGTGCTGTAAATCTTCACACCGGCATTTTTAAAGTTTTTCAATTCAAGTGTGTTTTTTATAGAATTCGCATTGTCAAGGTAATAATTTATTACGTCTTTCATTGCCGCAATACCTTCCGGTTCAAGAGCAGCTTCTCCGCCTGCTTGCGCAATATTGGATGCGCCGTTGAATAAAGTCGTCATAACTCTTGTCCAGTCTTTATTTACCGGAGTTCCGTCCGAAAATGTAAGCTCTTCGGGTACGACAGACCAACCCAGCCTTACACCGGTAAATCCTGCAGGTTTGCTGAAAGAATTTATTTCAATCGCGCATTTACGCGCACCTTCAATTTCAAAAATGCTTTTAGGCAATGAAGAATCCCGTATAAATTCTCTATATGCGGCATCAAAAACAATTATACAGCCGTTACCGAGCGCAAAGTCTACAAGCGTTTTAAGCTCCTGCTTTGTGGAAACCGCGCCCGTAGGGTTATTAGGTGAACAAAAATATATTAGAGAATTCGGGGAAACCTGCGAAAGATCGGGGAAAAAATTATTTTCGGGGGTGCATGGCATATAAACGATTCCGTCGTAGCCGGAACCGTTATTTGCGCCCGCCGCTCCCGATATTACCGAACCGTCAACATAGACGGGATAGGCGGGATCCTGCACGGCGATTTTTACGTCCTTCCCGAACAGAGTCTGTATTCTTGCGATGTCGCATTTTGCTCCGTCGGAAACAAATACTTCATCAGGTGAAGCAATATTTTTGTAGAAAGTTTCAGCAATTTTTTTGCGAAGCGAAGGATTGCCCTGTTCCTCGCCGTATCCTGAATATCCTTCCGGAGTAGAAAGAGCTGAAGCGTAATCCGCCATAGCTTCGGCAATAAAAGCAGGAAGCGGCTCTGTTGTATTTCCTATGCTCAAACTTATAATTTTTGCGTCAGGATGATTTTTTTCATATTCAACACGTCTGCGGGCAACCTCCGGAAAAAGATAACCGGCAGTCAAATTGGAAAAACATTTATTTCTATTTATCATAATGCAATCATTTTATCGGAAAGCGGACTGTGTTACAATTCGATAGAATTAAGTGCACCGTCTTATGCAAAAAAGATTCAGTTCTCCTTGTCCGCGATAATTTCAGTATTATCCGTCTCTGCCGCCGCATTGCCGGATTCGGAACCGTTCGATTTATCCTGACCCGCTTCAATATTCTTTTTTGCTTTACGTTTTTTTGGTGTAATTTTATGAATGTATGCGTATTTGTTTTCGCCTTTTTTGCTGTAACGCAAACCGACGCTTACATTGTATTGCCATGCAAAATCGAAAGGCTGAACGATGCGGTTCGTACCCAAGTTGGGATAATCAAGCGTTGCAGTGCCGTCTGTAAGAATAGTCCACCTTCTTGCAAGCGGAAGCTCAACGCCTGCAAGAAGCCCGCCGCCAAGATAATTCATGTGGTATTCATCGGTTAACTGGTACATATAGTGAAGCCCGCCCGCAAAATTCAAACGTACATATTTCCACATGTCGGCTTGTATCATCGGTGCCGCAAGCAAATCGAACGCATATAAAATAGTCTGTTTGGGGTATTGCCGCATACCGTTAAACGTATTGAAAAACGGATAATATGCGGCAATCCTTATCATGCTGTTTACGGGCTTCATGTTTTCCGTCTGTGCGGAAAAAAACAAGCCTACAAGATGATTTTGCCGTACAAAATTGCTGCGCTTTTCTTGCTTCTCAAGTCTGGTAATAAGAGTGTATGCGGCACCTTCGTTGAACATTATAAACGGACGCTGCTTGATTTTGGGAAATCCGGTTTTTGAATCGATATCGAGCAGCGCGTTATTTTTGTCGTTCTCTAAAACGGTAATGTTTTCGTCTGCAGGCTGTTTTGCGGTTTTATCTTTTTTCCCCGCTGCAAACAATGTATTTGCAGATAAAATCAATAAAAACAAAGGGAACAAATTTTTCTTATTCATTTTTTTCGCCTATCTTGCCGTATGATACAAAGTGAGCTTTACGGTTTGACTTCCGTCAAACGTCCAAGTGCAGTAAAGCATCGAACCTCTTATGTCCCATTCCGTATTCATTGAACGGGAGACACCGTCCGCCTGATAGGAAAAAATCAATACATTGTCGATTGTGGAAAAATCGCCCTCATAATTTACAAATTTATCCGTTTGATCTTTTACTTTTGCCACAAAAGTTCCGTCCGAGATAAACGTAATTCTGTTACCGTTATTGTCCGACCATGTTCCGTACAGCGGGGACGGCGTATAGCACGAGACCATCAACAGCATTGTAAAAACGGGCAATAAGTTTAAAAATATTTTTTTCATAATTTCTCCTGATAAAAACTTTTGCGTATTTTAAGATTTTACGACTCGTTCCGTAAAAATCCCTTCCGAAAAAGTTTTCAGCCTTATGCGTAATCGCACAAGTTCAATAATCGAGTTTGCGAAAATATACGGCACCGTATTCATTCAATTTTCATTAAAACGATACGCGTATGTATCTTCCGCAAACGTCCGTCCAATTCGAGTTTTATAAACTAGAACAAATATTTTTCCAAAGCAAGTCTTAAAATCTTTTTTCAAGAGCAAAACCCGCTTCGATTTTAAATCCGTAATTTCCTCCGTTGGGTTTACCTTAATTTGCAATTACCGAATGCAGTTAATCGCGGTTTATTAAAATTCCGAATCAGGCATATCGGTTGTTTCCGCAAATTCTCTGTCCGTTACGCCGGTATCTTCCGGCAAAAGGCTGTCCCAGCTGACATTTGCAGGCGGAAAACCTGCCGGTTCGACTTTATAGAATCCTTTTGCGGCGGAACCTCGTTTTATTACTATATCGTCGTAACTTACTTTTCCGGGATAGTTTCCGGCACATTCTACCGTTCCGTACATCTTTCCGTTTGCAAATATGTTTGCCCTGATATTCGTATTGCCTTCAAGAATCCACAGTTTATCGTCGGAATAATTATCATAGCGAATTATAACTTCACCGTGAAAACCCTTTATCTTTGCATGATATGACAATGAACCGGTCAAGGTTCCCTGCGCAGATTCTTTTCCGAGTTTTTGAAGTGCTATTCTTTTAAACATCAAGGTCAACTTTGAATGAGATGAAACAATATTTTTATTGTAAACATTCATATAAACATCTTGACTTAAAGCTCCGTAGCCTTCATCGACATTAGATTCTTCCATACCGGATTTTATCTTATAGTAAAAAAATTGCTCCGGTTCCGCGCTGTCGTTTATGTCCGTATACTCGCCGCCTGAAACATCTTTTGAAATCAGAGTAAATTTGCCTGTTTCCAATCCGGCTCTGTACACGTCATATTTTTTTCCGGCATCATTCCATTTTAATTTTACCGGATAAACTCCGTGAATATTCGCATTTTTTACATCATCGGTAACGCCTAAAATAAATTCGGCTTTAGTTGCGGAAAGTACGACCTGTGCCGTAAGCGTATACTGCATCAACAAAACAGCGCAGACGCAGTATACCGATTTTGATTTCATTCTTCGCCTACCTTCCAGTTTACGTTTTCATTCGCAAGTATAATTTCACCTTTGGTGTTTTTTGTCTGAACGACGTAGTATCCGCCGCCGGCAGCACCTCCTTTTATATCAACATGATCGTAGACTACTTCGCCGGGATACATTCCAGTACATTTTACGGTTCCGTGCATATTACCGTTTGAAGACATATTTGCACTGGTATCAGTGTTTCCGTTCAATATAAAGCTTCGTGGATAATTGCTTTCCGTATCGAAGTATTTCGCATTAAATTCTTTGAATGCATCACCGTCAAATGCGTAGAAATCGGCATAGTTCGAATATTCGATTGTAACCTCCGCGCCCAAGCCGGACACCCTCGCATTGTAGCTTACGCTTCCCTGCACATCGCCGTTTTTGCTTTCCTTCCCCAGTTTATCAGTATTGCCGGGCTTGTGCATGAGAATAAGTTTTGCCTGAGAGCGTTTGATTGACTTGTTGTACTCTCTGAACCACTGTTCGCGGGTTAAAGCACCGTAACCCCATGAATCTTTTTTCAAATCATTTGAAGGATCGTTGCTCTTCTTTCCCTGTCCAAGAGAATTAAGCGATATGACTTTGTAATAATAATATGTTCCGGCCTTTGCGCTTTCATTTTTATCGATAAACTCCGTCGCCGCAATAGGATGCTCATTAAGTTTTCTGAACGAAGAATCCGGTTTATTTGAACGAAAAATATTATATCCGGCAGGTGAAGATGAAGGAGCTGCTTTCCATGTTATTTTTACGGGATAAACACCGTAATCATTGGCAATAAAATCTTTCGAAAGTTTTTCCGTCTTTGTAGCGGCGACATTTGTCGGTGCATCCGGCACGGGAGCAGCCGTCATGCTCATTATGCTTTCCTGATCAACTCCTGCCGTGTTTACCGTAGATACTTTGTAAAAATTCTTTTTAGCCGCCGTGCAGCTGAGTCGTCCGTCGGAAAGAGTGCCTGTAATGCCCGAAAGTCCGGGTATAACAGTGTAAGTACCGTCTTCCGTGTCCGAATAATAAATGTTGTACGTAAATTGAATATTATACGGGCTGACGCTTCCTATTGCCGGCTGCCAGATTATATCGGCATTGTCGGAATTTCCATCAGACGGATCCGCAATTTCAAGACTCACCGGCGGACTTAACAAAAATCCGACTGCAGGAGATGCACTTTCCGCTCCGCTTTCCGAAAACGCGCTTTTCAGTATTTCTTCCGTCAAAGTCTTTTTAGCAATAGCCTGTATGTAGTAGTAATAATATATGCCGGTTTTAAGAGAAATCGTATCTTTGTAATTAGGTGAATTTGACGGGATATTTCGTTTTACGCAGGTGAAAACGGAATCTTCCGAACTGGTTCTGTATACGGAATATGTTATTGTAATACCGGATGCGGGTGTAATTTCATTCCATTTTACGTTTATTTCCGATTTACTTGTTCCAAGTCCGTTTTCAACCGTTACACCTGACGGAGCCGGCGGCGCACCTTCTTTCAGCGCATATCCCATAGCAATGGAGCTCATCGCAGAAAGTTTCCCGTCTACGTTTTCCGCGCAAACTTTGTAGTAGAATTCAACTCCCTGATCTTTTTTTTCGACGGTTTGAGTGTAGGATTTATTATTCCCGATTACACGGTCGATTTCCGCACAAGTGGAAAAGTCGGAACGGGTATCTCTATAAATTCTATAGCCTCTTGCATTTCCGTTATATTCCCATTTCAAGTTTATAAAATCCTGACTTTTCCCTTTATCTGCGGCAAGCTGAACAACAGGCGCAAAAAGCCAACCGCATCCTTCTGTAGCGTCTTTTTTGTAATCGGTAAAATCACTTGAATCATACCGCTTGCCTATATTTTCCGCAGAAATTCTGTAATAGTAGCGATATCCGTACTCTTCGTTTGAAGAGCCTGCATTTGAAAGAATATTATCTTCAAAGACGGTATATGCGGTATACGTTTTTACGGCAATAAAATCGGACTCATCAGGCAAAGACCACGTTCCGTCCGCATTTTTTGATTTTACCACAGCACGCTCAACTCTGTAAGAAGCCGCATTCGGAACTTCTTTCCAGCTTACTAAAATCTTATCTTTATAAAGCCCCTTCGACGCAAACACCTGCTTAGGCGGCTCAAGGGACGTAATTTTTTTCTTAGGCGTAAGCAGCTGCGAAAGATTCGCAGATTCAGTTTCCGTATCTATCGGAATTTTTGCTTCAAACCAGTTGGAGCAGGAAAAAAACAACAGTGAAAATACTGCAACCGCAGATATTTTGATATGCACTCTTTTCATTATATTCTCTCTTTTTATTGCGGCCACCATCCGTAGTTTTTATCTTTTATGTAAAAATGCTCGGAGTTATCATGATATAACTGGAACGGAATCCACTTCCGTATTTCTTCAGCATTTTGACTGTCGTTAAGCAAGGTTTTTGCTACCGCATCACCGCGTCGTATTGATAATCTACCGAAGTAAGACTCTCCCTTATTTCCTGAACAATGTATCTTTATATTTGCTGAATAGTCCATCGGGATATTGTTATATTTAATAAGTTCTGCCGAATCAGCCTTTATCTCTACATCTCCGTCTGAACCAATTTGTATGATGTAATCATTTTTAGGACCATAAATCTTTATTTTTGAATTCGAAGCATTCAACTTTATAAATTCAGGCTGAAAGCCGGATGGTGCAAGCATTTTAGGCGCATAATCGGTAAACATAAAGAATGAGTAACTGTTCTCCCAAGCCCATTGTGGTGAATGCCGATTATCAAACCACGCAGTTCCGCCGTTCGGTGAGGTTAATGTTTGTCCGCTGCCGTATCTGAGCAAACTTCCCACATTCGATAAATCCTCTTTTCCGCCCTGCTTTATATAGAACGTATAAGAGAACGCAAGCATAGCGGCTTTTGCAAGCTCTTCGTCAGTTATTTGGCGGCAGGCATATATATCTCTGTTTATACCGATTTGGACTTCTTTTTCTCCGCGCTTTAACACGATTTTATAATAATGCTTAGCATTGCGAAGAACTTTTAATATGCCGTCCGTAGTCGCCGCACTGCCTTCCGTTATTTTTGCAGGCTTGAGCAAAAGTCCCGTACCTACCTTTTCTATTAGCGTATCCGTATGCGTTTCAGGCGTTTGCGGCTCCAAGGTGGACAAATCCAAAGCGGCAAGTTTTTTCCATTCGGAAGACACGTCATCATTAAATATGTAAATTTCTGCAAAGTCGGGGAGAATTTTCCGTTCATCTTCATCCCAGCTGCTCCATGAAACTTTTTCCGAATAATATTTGTCATCTTTTGCATAGCCGCTGCCGTCGGAAAGGACTTCTCCGCCGTAAGACGCTTCAAGTTTTGTCGCAAGAACATAACCTTTATTTAACTGTTCACGATCCGCTTCCGATTTGTAGACATATTCCGCTCTGTCTTCTTTCGTATCAGCCAGACGCTCAATATACGAGGAAACAAAATTAGGAGCGGCACCGTAGTAATTATAGCGCACAGCATATTCAAATGCCGCGCATTGCTCATCTTTTGGAGGCGTATATGTGTATGAAACGGACTCTTTTGACAGCGTTGTAAGCAAAGCCCATGATCCGGCTTCTCTGCTGCCCGTTTTTGCAAGTCGTTTGTATATAGAAGGATTGAACTCTTTGTAATAAGGCTTTTTCCATTCAAGATTTATAACATCTTTTGATTTTGACGCTTTTGTTTCAAGTCCGTAGCCGAAAGCCGCCCCTCTAACTTCATCAAGTTTACTTGTATACTCGATTTTTGAACCTGTTTCGGTTTCAAAGAACGAATTGCTTTTAAATGTAAAATCATCCGCAGCTTTTACGGGCAAAACCGCATATCCGTAAGGTAAGCCCCACGGAATCTTTGACTGATTCGCTTTATAAGGATCCGTCCCGTTTGATTCGTCGTCTTTATAAATATCTTTGAGCGTAAAAGTCTTTCCGCTGATATTTATATTCACTCTTTCCGAGTCGGCGTTTTCCCCGTTAAGCATGATTTTTTTATTTTCCGCATCATAATAATAAGTGTCGGCTTTATCCTGAGTAAATTCCGTATCATTATACCGTACACGCTGAATCAAATATCCTTTTGCACCCTCAACCGATTTCCATTTAACGGCAATCGAATTTGCGTTTATATCCGTTTTGTCGATTTCCGCATTTACCAAAGCGGGACCAATCAGTTTTACCGGTAATTCGGTTACAGTCTCTCCTTTTGCATTTTTTGCTTTTACCGAAAGAACAATAGGCTTACCGGCTTTAGTTATGTCATTAAAACCTTGAGGTTTGGTAATAACGCAAGTGCTAACGCCGGACGTTTCCGTTACTTCGGTATTTTTGTCCGAACCGGATTCTACGATAAGTTCATCGGCCGAACCTTCATATTTCGCAGAAACTTCGTAAGAATCCGCCTTTTGAACCGCATTCCACTTTACGGTAATTTTCTCGTAATCCATATCGATTTGCTCCGGCGAAGGCTTACCCAGTGTTTTCTTTACATCGTTATCGGTCTTATCGTTCGTGAGAGCCGCCGCCGCGGTAATCGTATATTTTCTGCATTCGCCGGAAAGTGCAGGATGAATAAACTCAGCAGTTCCGCCGTCGCTTACGGGGGTAAAAACAAGCTCCTCTTTAGAAAGACTTCCGCCGCCGTCTTCGACTTTTGTTCCGTCCGCTTTGTAATTATCCCATGAAAGCGAATAGTCGCATCCCGTATGATAAGTCCATTTTATTATGAATTTGTCCGCATAGCCGTCTTCAACTGTAAATGTTTCTATTTGAGGCGTTGCAGTCGCATCATCTGTAACCGTGAGAGTTCCGGCGGCTGTTACGGAATCGTAAGCCTTTGTTTTATCTTCAACACCTTTAGGCAAAATATACATCGTATATAGATAGTAACCGGCTTTTGCGCTTAAATCCGTACCTGTAAAATCTATTTTATATGAATTGACTACTGAAAGCGATGTTGTATTAAGAAGCGGCTCTTCCTGAACCGGAGTAAGGTCTTTTAAAACTCCTTTTTGCGTAATCATAAAGCTGTAATTTTCGCTTTCCGCAAAATCCAATTTAAATGCGGCGGTAATCTTTTCAAATTTTGCCGGATTCGAGCTTTTTTTATACTCCGCATCGAATTTAAATGACGGAACAGGAAGCTGCCAACCGCTGTCTTCGACACAAGCCTTATCGGAACTTACCAAGCCGCTCGTATCATCAACATAAGACTGAATCTTATAACTATATTGTTTTCCGCGCTCAATATTATTTTTGTCGGTAAACTTTACTTCGGAAAGCGATATGTAATCTTCATAGTCGGAGTGAATTTCCGCATTACTGTCCGATGATGTTATGACTTCAAGTTCGGCTTTTCCTGCGGCAGCCGTCGTTGTTGCGGCGTTTACAGTATTTCCCGCCTTGCTGCTGAATTTATAAATTCCATTCGGAATATCGGTTTCTTTTACTGTGCCCAAATAATCTGCAACAGTTTCGTAAGCACTGTCCGGCAAGGCTTTTTCTTTACGCAGAATCTTAAAATACAGCGGATGCCTTTCATAAGTTCCGCCGGCCGCACCTACATCAACAAATTCAGGAAGTTTAAAGCTTAACGTTATTCCGTATTTTGAAGTTCCTTTTGAGGCGGCAAAATCCAAAGGTGCGTCGGGGATAAGCCTATGAACGGTTTTTGAATCTACTTTATCGCTGCTGAGCTTTTTTTGCTCGGCTTTGATACTTGCATCAACTTTGTAATAATAGACAGTTTTAGGCATTAAACCGGTAATTTCTGCTGAAGTTTTACCGTCGTTTACTATAACGGGCTTACCGATTTGCGTTTTTTGATCGGAGGCATAACAGAAAACTTCATAAACTACGGAATTTTTATATGTGTCTTCTTTGCAATTATCCATCCACCACTGAACGGTTGCCGCAGTTCCGTCTTCCGATTGTGTTATACCGGTAATTACGGGTTTTGCAAGCGAAGACCCCATAACCTTGCCGCTCATCGGAGATTCTTTACCGATAAAATTTACAGCTTTTACAGCGTAATATTTTATAGTGCCGGCACTTTCTTTAAGTTTAAATTCGGTAGAATTGTCTTTAGTTTCTCCGCAGCGTTCCAATTCGGCAAAAGGATTGCCGGCTGAAAAAACTACATATCTGGCGGCTCCGTTTACAGCAGCCCACCTTACGGTTATTTCTCCCAAGTAACCGTGGCTTGCTTTTACATCTGCCGGAGCATCAACTTCGCCCGTATTTCCGGATGAAGAATTCGTGATATTTGCAAGATCCGGTTCGGAAATAAGTCCTTGTTTGCAGGATAAAACACACACAGTCAAAAAAGAAGCAATCGCAATACTTACAGCTTTTAATTTTTTTGCCGTCATTTCTATTCCCTCCTTAATAAATCAGGAAATAATACTATATGTTGAATTTTTAGATAACAGTTTGAAGTTCATAACGGTGCGCATAACTGACATTTGCCTATGAGCGGAATAATACAATGAACTTTTACGATTGTCCATACGGATTATTTTTTCACTCTGCGAGTTCTATAAATTCAAAGTTTATACTTTTCTAAGGCAAGCCTTAAACCTTTTTTCATTGTCAAAATGAGATAATTGAAAACTTCCTCCTATATCGCTAATATGCTCTCATTATGTATAAAATTTCGGCTAACTATAAACCTGTTCTTGCTGTTCGGGAAACCGAGCACGCGATTGTCGCGATAAAAAATTTTTTTCAAACGTCGCTTTCAACCGAATTGAATTTAACGCGCGTTACGGCACCGCTCTTTGTTCCGTCGGGGCGTGGCATCAATGATGACTTAAACGGAGTGGAGGAACCCGTATCTTTTGCCGTCAAAGATATGGGCGGGCAGCGCATGGAAATTGTGCAGTCGCTTGCAAAGTGGAAGCGGCTCAAGGTTACTGAGATGGGCTGTAAGCCGGGCTTCGGCATTTACACGGACATGAACGCTATCCGTCCTGATGAATCGCTCGACGCCATTCACTCGCTGTATGTTGACCAGTGGGACTGGGAATTATGCATAGACGAAAAGGACAGAAATGTGTTTTTTCTGCTCGACATCGTAAAAAAAGTCTACAGGAGCCTCAAGCGTACGGAATTTTATATTTTCGACCATTATTCAAAACTTTTGCCCATTCTCCCCGAAGAAATAAAACTTATCTATTCTGACGATTTGCAGCGCGAATATCCCAAATTATCGCCGAAAGAGCGCGAAAACGCGGCGGCAAAAAAATATGGCGCGGTTTTTATTGTCGGAATCGGCGGAAAACTGCCGGACGGCTCAGTACACGACGGGCGCGCTCCCGACTATGACGACTGGATTACCGAAAGCGGTGACGGACACGTCGGATTAAACGGAGATTTGATTCTGTGGAACAATGTTTTGGGGACTGCCTTCGAGCTTTCTTCGATGGGAATCCGCGTAAGCCCCGAATCGCTTCGCGCACAGCTCAAAGAGCGCGGCATGGAAGGGCGGTCGGAACTTGACTTTCACAAACGCCTCTTGAACGGCGAATTGAGTTTTACGCTTGGAGGCGGCATCGGGCAGTCGCGGCTGTGTATGTTCCTGCTCCGCAAAGCGCACATCGGCGAAACGCAGGTAAGCGCGTGGCCCGAAAGCATCCGGCAGGAATGTAAAGCGGCAGGAATTCCTCTGCTGTGAGCGCACCTGATTTGCATAGCACAGCAGAATGGACAGCGCAGAAAATTGAAGATTTTTTAGCGCGCTGTAAAACTGCCGGAGAAAAAGTTGTTTTTATCCGCGATACGGCGTTTGCAAAAGATAAAGCGGCGGTTTTGCGCTTTTTGCACATTGCCGAGCGCGATTTTCCTGACGCTTTTTTTTCTATAAAAGTAGAGCCTTCCGCCCTTGACGCGGAGATTTGCCGCGCCGCTTCTTGTGTAAGTTGTTCGATTGAGCTGGATTTTACGCTTTCTGGCGCGGACGGAAAAACTTTTTTCGATAAAAAATTGTACTCGCGGCGTGCGGCTCTGCTCAATAATTCGTCGCTCGTCTTCGGTGTTCATCTCTTTTATGCCGATACCGACTGCGACTCGCTGAAAGCCTTTTGCGACCGCCTTGACTTTACGGCGAACCTTTATCCCAATCACATCGATTTTGAACAAACTGAAAGCTCTGAAAATGAAACGCATCCTACGCACGTAAGCGCGTTATTTTCCGCAGCGGATATTAGGCGTGCGCGGGACATCGCCTTTGCCTGCCGGACATTTTATTCCGCAGGCCGCGCGGTTCCGTGGTTTTTATCGGTCTTAAAGCCGCTTAAAATTCAAGCCTCGCGCTTTTTTGCGGACTTTGCCGAATGGCAGCGGCTCGGAAGCTGCGATTTTCGTTCCGGTTTTACGCCGGAGGACGCGCCGCACTCGGAAATCGAAAAAATGCAGCTTTCATTCCTCAAAACCAAATACGACGAAAAGCGTCTTTCGCATTTGTTCGCGGTTGTCAGAAATATTGTGCGATTAAACGGAGCGTTTGCGCGGCTGTCCGGCGAAGGTGATGAATGCGTCATCGAAACCGATTTCAGTCCCGACGATTTGCTTTCACCTGAAAGTTCCGACATTGCCGCTTTTTCAAATAACGTGTGCATGGAAAAATGCGCGGTCAAAATCTTTGCGGGCGACGACGGTCCCGACTACAAAATCCTATGAAATTCACCTTTCGGATAGAATCGAAATCACGTCTCGATATTTTTCTGCGTTCGGAACTCGCTCAAACCGTCTCTGCTTATATTAAAAAATCTGCTGCCGTTTCCCTGTCGAATTCAAAAATACGGCGGATGATTGTTGCGGGTGCCGTAAGCGTTGACGGACTTCAGATACGCCGCCCTTCTTATGAACTTTTACGTGGACAGACTGTCTGCATCGAATTCGATGAAGAAAAATTCTTTTTTGAAAGGCAGGCGAACGACATTGCGTTTGAAATGACTGCCGCCGATGTGCTTTACGAAGACGGCGATTTGATTGCCGTGAATAAACCCGCATTTCTCCCGACGGAAGAAACGATTGTCGGCGGCGAAAAGCGGGATTGCCTGCACGCGGCAGTTGTGCACTATTTATGGGCAAAATCCGTTCTCCGAAATCCGCCTTATGTTGGAATTATGCACCGCCTTGACCGCGAAACGAGCGGCGTCATCCTGTTTACGAAGACCCGCGCCGTAAATGCCGCCGTTCATGAAATGTTTGAAAAGCGCAGTGTGCAGAAAATCTACCGCGCCGTTTGTACCGTTTCGGAAAAAGCGGGGCGCACACAAGAAAGCCGCCGTTTGGAAGAAGATTCAATATTTTTTGTAGAAAATCATATCGGGCGCATAAGCCCTAAAAGTGCGCGGGCAAAATGGGGAGAACTGCTTGCGGAACGCGGCGGACTGTATGCGCGCACGGATTTTACGGTTTTAGAGCGCACCGTTATCGGAGGAATTCCTGCCGCAAAAATAGAAGCGCGTCCGCTTACGGGGCGCACTCACCAGATACGCGTTCATCTTGCGTCAATCGGTCTGCCGATTTTAGGAGATGTACTTTACGGTGCGCCGGAATACAAGCGCACAATGCTCCACGCACAAAGTTTGACTTTTCAGCACCCCGTCAGCGGAAAAACGATAACCGTGAGCGCGCCTCTGCCGAATGAGTTTTTGCGCTGAAAACAAAGATATGCAATTAAAGCAAAAAAAATCTGCCGAAAAAGTAATGCGCTTTTTCGGCAGACTGTTTTACCGCGCTTTCGGTATTTGAAACCTTGCTATGAAAGAATTAAAGCTTGTACGGATGGAATTCCAATGTAACTTCTTCCAACGGACCGCTTTTCTTGGCTTTCATACTGACTTTGCCATCGGGAGCCGCAACAGGTTTTTCAAAAATCCATTTGCCGTTTTCAGAATAGGTTTGACCGGTTCCATCATTCTTTTTCTTAGAATAAGTAAATTCGGTATAGTCGGAATTAAATTTCCCATAATAAATATTAGAACCGACCTTTAAATTCCATGTACCATATACATCTTGCCATATACCATACCAGCTTCCGTAGTAACTATTTTCATACCAGCTTCGGTTTTCATCGTAAATATATTTTGCTTCAAACCAGACTCCCTTCGGATAGGTACTCTTATAGATCTCTGATGATACTATGTATTTATATTTAATATTCGTAAAAAACTCTTTAGATATTTCTTTTCGAATTTTGGCAATTGCTGCAGCTTCAACTTTTTTAAGCATTTCAAGGTAAGGTAATGCATCAGATATATTATGATAAGCAGCTCCCTCTTTTAGCATTTCTTCGCAGTAGTTTTTTATACCCTTCTTTTTTTTATCTTCAGCAAGAGCTTTAAAGTCGTCCTTTGTTGAAGTCTCCGTTATTCCGTCAAAATGCTTACGGATATTCTCGTTTTTAAGAATATAGTCGATCAGCTCATCGTCATTTTTAAGATTCGCATCGTTATAATTAAAAAGAACTCTAAGATTTTCAAGATTCGGCTGCTCGTATGCTTTCTTATAACTGGAAGTAAACTTCGAGAATTCTGCAATATCAGCATCTACAGTTTCTTCCTTATCCAGAAATTTGCCGTTCCTGAAAGTATGAGTTTTAGAAACCGTAATGATTTCGTTCTTTGTATCTACCGTATAAGCGAATTTTGAACCACCGCTCCACGAAGAAGTAGAATTTGTTTCTGTAAGCGTTGTACCGTCAAAAGCAAATGTAGTTGTGGTTCCGTAAGCTTCTTTTATAAACTCAGGGATACGCTCTATCAAAACCGGAATCTGCTTTGTTTTTTCTTTTCCTTCACAGGTGAGCTTTACGGAAAGCTGTGCGGTTACATCGGCAATATCGCGGTGTACGGTGATTTTTTTTGTAGACGAGTTGTATTTTAAGTGCTTTTCATCGTTTGATGATGTGTATTCAATAGTTACCGTCTTATCTTCCACCAATATTGATTCCTGCACATCTATGTCTTGAGCTTCGTATTTGGTTTTATCGTAGTTTACCGGAATTGTAACTGAATCAAGAATTTCCTCTGTAGAAAGAACTTTATTCTTTTGTGCAATTTTTACTTTAAAAGTCTTTTTGGAGGAAGCCTCTCCCTTTGTTATCGTTGCGGTAAGTTCAACTTCATCAAAGCCCGTCCCGTCTTTATGCGTAACGTTCCCTTCCGAATCGATAATATCGGGATTCGATTTCCACGTTACCGTAACACCTTCACCGCCTTTATCCAGAATAATCTTATTCTGCGATTTGCCGACGATTTCCTGCACGGTAAGAGTATCTTTTACGGTCTTTACTGTTTTTTCATCATTAATTTTCTGGGGATTAGGCGTGCCGGGAGTCTCTCCCCCTGAAGTCGCCGTATTGCATGACACAATGCCCAAAGCAGCAACGGCAACAAGCGCGGCAGCCGCAATTTTTGTGTAAACTTTCATTTACAACCTCCATAAATATTTTACCGGACTTAAAGCCGATTAAAATGCATATTAATTTAAATTTGTGCTTTTATAAAGTCCTGTAAGGCAGTATGTATTTTGTTGTAGATAGCGCCGCCGTAATGCGCCGCCGCTGCAAACAGCACGATGATTGCAATGTAATCTGTGAAGAAAAGCGCATAGCCTTTTTCCATATCGAGGAAAAAGAACTCTTGCCGCAAGATGAGGTAACGCCATACGCCACGCGAAATAAACGCATAAAGTCCGTAGGCGCATCCAGCGACAAGCAGCACATAAAGTGCAGCCCAATAACAATTGTTACTGCAGGTAAAATCACTTTTTGATATGAAAGGCTGAGAGCGATACAAAACAGACTGTCAACACCGAATAGGTGCTCACTTGTACAATTCCCATATTTTCTTGCGTTTCTTTGCTTGTTCTTGAGGCGGATATGCTGTCAACATCAGCTTTCCATCCACATATTCTCCCAAAAATACATCGCTGTATTTATTTAATCCATGTTTTTTAATTTCTTCAATCAGCCATTGCTCACTTTTGCCTATCACGGTCAAAATATCCTCTCGC
Organism: uncultured Treponema sp.; assembly: GCA_963548875.1. GTDB lineage: Bacteria > Spirochaetota > Spirochaetia > Treponematales > Treponemataceae > Treponema_D. Next base: position 17,412 of record CAUUVZ010000052.1, read on the forward strand.
AACTGCCCGTCTGTTATCAGAGGAAACTTCGGATTTTCTTCTCCCGGAAGTATAATGATCAATTGACCGTTTTGCTCCACAATAGCTCTTTTTACGTCTTTTGTTGAATAAACATTTTTTGTTCGAAGCTTAAAAGATACATCGTGAGCGGATAAACCCGCTTTTTCACAATTTTCAATATTAATTTTACCGTCATCGATAATTATTAACGCTTTCCCGTCTATAACTTGTTTCGCTTTAATATTATGTGTTTTTATCTGTTTTACAGCCAATACAAGTATACACCAAATACATAAAACCCCTATATAATCCAATAATCGAATATTATTGTTATAAATCACGCTGCCGATAAGACCGCCGAGCACGTAATTTTGCACTTGGTCACCGGCTGATGAGGGAGCCAGATTCCTTTTTCCCGAAATATTTATTATCAGTATCAAAGCAAAAAAACCGATTAATAATTTTATTATCACTAAAATAAATCCGTTCATAAATTTTCCTTGTTATCAGTATCAATTATAAAAAATATGAAAATCCGTGTTAAGGCTTTTTTACGGATATTCCACGCCGTATTTTTGCGCAACTTTTTTGTACGCATACAGCATATACGCGCCGTAAATCATCGTCGCACAAGCTCCGCCGATTCCCGCTACGGCGTACACTTCAACCCACGATATTGCCGTCGTAAAAGCAAGATACGAGGCGACAAGCGAAAACACAATCGGAACAGGCGCGATAAAATAGTCGATTTTTCTGTGCATGATTTTTCCGAGCGGAATAAAGTGCAAGCCGATAATAAGGGTTACGGCAGGGAAAATCAATTTTACAAGATGAAAGGCTGCGAGCGTTACGGCAAAAATCGTCAGCGCCGGATAAGTGATTGCGCTTACAATGGTCATACTTTTAGCAATCTTTTTTCCTTCTTCGGACGGCACCGCTTTAAAACGCTTTGAGTGTTTGATGTTTTTTATGCTTGCAAAAACGATATATGCGCCGTATGCGAAAGTCAGCGCGAATAAAACTCTGCCGAGAGTGCCCCATGCGAAACAAAACCAAACGGAATAGAACAAAGTGAAAACCGCCATCATAATTCCGTACGGCGCAATGTTTTGCGCAATCTCGCCGAATTCCATCTTTGTTTCGTTATCCATATTTTCCTCCGAACCTCACAGTATCACAATCACCGCATCTTTTCCAGCACGTTCAGCACGCTTGCAATGTCGCCGTCTATGCATATCGAGCGCTCGCGGATTTC
>CAUUVZ010000053.1:0-18566 GCA_963548875.1 uncultured Treponema sp.
TTTATTTTCAGCCTGTACAAAGCAGGGACGAATTGTTTCCATAACGGAAGACGAACTTTTTCCTTTAGCTTACGGCAATTTTGAAGACCAGATAAATCTGTTTTCCATAAATAAAACGGGTTCTTTTAAGACATCTCTTGCCATGCGCGACGGATTTTTTTACATAGTCAACGGAGAAGCGGAAAAAATTCTTTCTCTTAATTCGTACGGAGATATGCTTTCTCTCTTTTATAATGAAGATTTTTACGGGCAGGAAGAACATTCGCTTCCGGCAAAATCTTCTGCAAGTATATGGAAAAAGATTTCTTATCCGTTCAATTTAGAAGGAGGAATTGCCGTCGATCCGCGTAAATATATATATGCGGTTTGCTCGATTCCGAAAGAACGCAACGAACAAAATGAAACGGGAACTCTCCTTTACAGTCAAGTTGTTTTGCGCATTTCGGGAGACGGCTCGGTAATCGATTATATCGGACAGCAAGGTCCCGGCGGCACACCTTTTCCGTTCATATCCAGAATCTACGCAACGGAAAATAACGAACTTGTTACGGTCTGCAAGACGAACGAAGGACTTTGCGTTTATTGGTTTGCGGAAAGCGGTTTTTTGCGTTACAAGATTCCCGTAAATACCAAAGACGTACCGCAGCTTGAACACGAAACTGCAGGACTTAATGCGGATGACATTTTCGTTACGATTCAAAATATCGTTCCCGATTGCAGCGCACACCGCATCTATGTAAAAGTCGATTATTACCTTCCGTATATAGATGCCGACTCGAAAGTCCGCTCGGGAATAGATTATGCGGAAACCTTTGTTTATCCGCTGGATGCCGAAGACGGAGTATACGGGGAGGCGATGAATATCCCTCCGCATGAAGAATCCGTAGCGGAAGATTTCAGCCGTTTGACATATCGTATGCCTTACGATTTTTTGGGAATAACGAAAAACGGCTGGCTTTGCTTTATCGTTACGACGGAAGAAGGTTTCAGCATAGAAATGGTTCACAGCGGAACGCACAATGTCATAAAGCGGCAGTTGAACATAAATCACAAAGAAGAATTGTATTATTCGTTTGCGCTATCGGGAGAAGGAATAATTTCCGCCCTCCTTGCCGAAAAAAATAACGTACGTATCGTATGGTGGCGTACGGATTCTCTTATTGCCTCCCTTATAAAATAATTTACGGAGTAGCACTTTGATTTTTAACGAAGACAAAGAAGTTATAAGCGACGACGATTTAAATTCCGGGGAAATCTCAAAAGACGGTGAAAAACTGCATTTTTATTACAGCAGGGAAGAACGGTTAAAGCACGCGCCCAAATCGGTACGCGATTATTATGACGGAACCGGAGGGCGGCCTGTAAAAGGTCTTTTCCGTGTGCTTGTTGCAAACCGCGGAAACCGTATCATGCTCATTTCCGTAATTTTATTTGCCGCCTTTGTATGGTTTTATTCTTCGTTCTCGGAACGAAAGTCTTCCACCGTCGCCGGCGCATACGTTACTCTTTCCGCATTTTCTTACGAGGATTACGTGTATGCAAGTTTAAAATTCACCCGCCCTAAAAGCAAAAAAAACAAAGCTTCAGGCGATTTTGAAAAGCCCGTTTCCGCTCCCGTAACCGTCTTATTTTCCGCAATCGACAATAACGGAGGAATAAGCGAAGAACGGGAAATGAGCGATGTTTTCAACGGAGAAGATTTGTTTATACGGACAAGATTTAACGACTATGATATAATAAAAGTGAAAGCCGTGCTTTCTTCCGGAGCGGAGCAAAAAGATTTTCTGGTTACTGTGGAAAAACGTTAACGGTATGAATATTCAATGACGGTGATTTAGTAAAACTTTTCAGCGAAGCTTTAGTTTTTCGCAAAAGTTTTTACGGGAGGTCTATATGATTCAGTTTTATTTACTGTCGGTACTGCTTAATCTTCTTGCAGGATTTTATATGCTTTTTTCCGCGCACGACACGGGAAACGATGCAACGGCACCGCTTGATTCCGATGAAGATAATCCCGCTATCGGAGCGGATTCGGGCAATAAAGGCGGAAGCTTATTTTCACGGATATTCGGGATAAGCTCGAATTCGGACGACAGACTTTTCCGCATCGTTGTAGGCGGGCTTTCGTTTTTAATTGCAATGATAAAATTATTTTCTCCCGTTCGCGGCATCGTAATCATAGGAGATTTTCTCCCGGCTATTGCAGGACTTTTTGCAGCTGCAAACATTTTGTTGGGATATTATATGAATTCCGTATCTTCTTCCGTAAATTTACCGCCTTTTATCCGTAAGATTCTAATTGACGGGCAAAAGTTCATAGGAATTTTCTGCATAGCCGCCGCCATTTTGCATTTCCTGTTCCCCTACTCGGCGGTACTGTAATATGAGCCGTTCGGTTGCCTGCATTATTTATAAAAACGGGCGGATTTTAATAGCGAAACGTATCGATAAAGGCGATATGGGCGGACGTTGGGAATTTCCGGGCGGAAAAATCGACGGTAACGAAGATACCGATACCGCAATCGAGCGCGAAATGTCCGAAGAATTCGGGGTAAGAGCTTATGCGGGTAAAAAAATATGCGAGGCGGAGTTCGTACACAAAGAAAAAAAATGCTCCGTCGCCGCATATCTCGTAACGCTCGAACACGACGGAATTGAGATTCCTTTTACTCTTTCGGAGCACACTTCTTATGAATGGGTTGACTTAAACGAAATCTTAAACCGCCCTTTTGTCGATTCCGATATGCAGCTTTATCCTCAAGTAAAAGAATATTTGGAAAACTTAAAATGAAAAAGCGAATCCTTGTACTTTCCGCAACCGTTTTTGCAATCTTAATATTGCTTGCATCATGTCCAAAAAACAAAACAATTAAATTCGACGAGACTTATCCGCTGGCTCTTGCTCCCGATATTGAATGGGCGGTTGTAAAAGAACCGTATGCGGCATATAGAACAACGCCGGATATCGGTGCCGATGTAAGCGGGCACTGCCGTAAACCTGAGATTTTGCAGATACAAGGAAGCGCATTATCATCGGACGGAGAACTGTGGTACCGATTTTCCGACGGCTGGCTTCCGGGCAGTGCCGTAAACGTGTTCCCCAACCGTTTTAAGGCTGCAACCGCCGCAAAAAAAATGTAAGCGGACTGCCCCTCGCTCGGGCGGCACTTACACACTCGCTCGGGCGGCACTTATGCACTCGCTCGGAACGGACACGGCACTCCGAGCGAGACGCTATCCCTGATCCGGGCGGATCGGACATAACGTTCCGAACGAGGCTCCACCCCCGATCCGGGCGAAGCGGACGAGGCAGACAAAAACAATTCCCGTCTGCACACAATTATTATCGTGCAGACTTTGCGGTTGTTACGTAGAATAACGGAAAAACCGCATACAACGGGTAATAGACCTGCGCCGGATTTTCCATGCGCGGGAGCGCATTACTACAACAGTTTCCCTGCAACACCGGCGCGCTACGGAAGAGCGGCGGACACTGCGGTTGTTACGTAGAACAACGGAAAAACCGCATACAACGGAAAACCAAACTTGCGCCGGATTGTAGCGGCGGCGGAGCCGTTCGCGGCTTGCCGCGAATGAAACCGCGAAAAGCCGGTTATCGGAATACGGTTGCGCCCTAATTACAAAAGAAATTATTTTGCACCGAATGCAGAGATATTTTTGAGGATTTTTATGCAGCTTATAATTGCGGAAATAGGAACTTCACACGAGACGTCTTACGAAAAAGCGCGTGTGCTTATAGATACTGCCGCCGACGCGGGAGCTGATGCGGTAAAGTTTCAGTGGGTTTATGCGGATGAGATTCTGCACCCGGATACTGGAACGGTGAATCTTCCTACGGGAAGCATCCGGCTTTACGATCGTTTTAAATCGCTTGAGTGCGGTGCGGATTTTTATGCGGATATGCTTGAGTATGCGCATTCGCGGAATATTTTGTTCGGTTGTTCTCCGTTCGGATTGAAAAGTCTTTCGGAACTTTTGGAAATTAAGCCGGATTTTGTAAAAATCGCCTCGCCGGAATTGAATCATTATCCGATGCTTAAATCTCTTGCCGCTTTTCGTGAAAATCAAAAGGCGCGCGGAGAAAATGCCGTTCCGGTGATCCTTTCAAGCGGAGTTTCGAGGATTTCCGATATTGAAAAGGCTCTTGAGATTTTGGGTACGGACGGCGTAACGCTATTGCATTGTATTACGAGTTATCCGGCTCCGGAAGATGAATATAATCTTAGGGTGATTTCTTCGCTGCGCGCGGTGTTCGGCGTTGAGACCGGTGTAAGCGACCATAGTTCGGATCCCGTTCTTGTCCCCTGTCTTTTTGTGTCGCAGGGCGGAACAGTAATCGAAAAACATATAACTCTCAGCCGCCGAACGAGCGGTCTCGACGATCCTATCGCGCTTGAGGGTGAACAGTTTGCAATTATGTGCCGAGCCTTGCGGCAAAGTTTTGAAGCAATGCGCAATTACGGAAAAGAGCGCGGAGCTTACGAAATTATCGAACGTATGAACGCCGTTTACGGAGCGGAAAAGGTCTCTTCCGTTTTGGGCGACGGTATAAAAAGGCTTGCGGATAGCGAAAGAGAAAACTACGGGCGCACCAACCGCTCCATTCATTTTATGCGCGCTATGAAAAAAGGTGAACGCATAAAAGCGGACGATGTTGCGGTTCTCCGCACGGAAAAAATTCTCACACCCGGCATTTCACCGGAGTTTTTGGAAAACGTTATCGGAGCGCGGCTTACAAAAGACGTAACAAGCGGTTCGGGAGTAAGTCTTTCCGATTTAATCGATTAAACCGAAACGCTTATGCCAAAACGCTTTTAAGCGCAAAAACATTCGACAGGCGTTATGTAAAGACCGCTGCACGGAAATCAATTTACAGTGCGGTTGCCCTATCATACGAAATTCTTGATTTTGAATAAACTCGTGATAAAATAAAAAAGGTTTTACTGGAAATATAACCGCTAAAACAACAATTATAAAAGGAATTGACAAAAATCTTTAAAAGATCCCAGCCAAATCCATCCGTTCCGGCGATGCGCAGCATGATGCTACACACCTTTTTTTCGAATTACATACAAGGCGAATTATGAAGAAAACGCTTATTCCCTTAGTTTCGGTTTTGTTGCTCTTTACGATGTTTCCGCCGATTGAAATTTAGGAAAATGCTTGGGATGCAATGTTTACAAAATATCATTTTTGTATATCCGAAGTTAACCGTCGAGTTTGCCGAACGTTCATTTTGTGCAGCTACGGCAAGAATCTTTTGGTTCGAAAAGTTCTATAAGATTCCAGCCGTAAAAATATAAAATAAAAGGAGATATGATAAAAAGCTCGGCTAAAATATCTCCGTCGCTAAAGTCTGAAGACAAAAAACGCGAAGCGTTTTTTATTTATGGGAGACACTCGCGATTTCTGCGCATTGCTCGAAATCGCAGCGTTCTTTTCTCGAGTTTGTGCGGAGGTTTGTGGAAGATACGTATACGTATCGTTTTGATAAGAAGCGGATGAATACGATATCGTATGTTTTCGCAAACTCGATTATTGAACATGTGCGCGTGCGCGCACGGCTAAAAAGATTTTCGGAAGTTGCAACTTCCGAAAATCTTTTCATAGGAGATATGATATGAAGAGCAAAAAATTGTTTATTTTTTTGTCTTGTTTTGGAATGCTGTCATTGTTTATGGCATGCAATTCGGATGCTACATCTGAACCGCCTCAAGCTGCCCCGAATGCGCCATGCCCTAAGTTCAGTCCTGCCGGCGGTTTCTATAAAGAGGCGCAGCAAGTTTCGATTACCTGCGAAGATTCCACAGAGATTTATTATACTGTGTTGGAACCTGCATTAAATTCCGACGGCTCTTGGAATGAGGAGCAGTGGAAGGCGAATGTTGCGTCTTCGTTCCCTTCGGAAACTTCGACCAAGTACACGGGACCGTTCGAGGTAAAAAAACAGTGCGTGATTCGGGCGGTTGCAAAAAAATCGAACGGTACCAAGAATTATGCGATGACTTCCTTTGATTTTGACCTTGACAGGACTACGGATTTCAAAGGTTCATGGAAGCCTGTGAGTCCTGCAAGCGAAAACTGGCAGGATCAAACGATTTATTTTATTCTTACCGACAGGTTCTTCAACGGGGACACCACAAACGACAGAATCCCGAACCTGAAAACTCAGACCGGAGAACCTTACGATGAGTCCAAAGTTCTTGAAGGTCAGCCTGCTTCAGGCTATAACGGCGGCGATATCGAAGGAATCCGGCAGAAACTGGATTACATAAAGGATTTGGGCTTTACCGCTATTTGGATGACTCCGCCCGTTAAGTGTCAGGTTGCGGAAAGCAATTACCACGGTTATCACGGATATTGGGCAAGCGATTTTACAAAGGTCGACCCGCACATGGGAACTTTGCAGCAGTATCAGAATTTTGTAAAGGAAGCTCACGAAAAGGGACTTTACGTGATTCAGGATATTGTCGTGAATCACCTTGGCGACTACCAGCAGATTAAAAAGGATATTTCAGAGAGCGATTTTGTTGAGGGAAAAGCAAAGGTTCCCGAAAGCCGCTTTTATCTTGAGCCGAAATCCGTTCCGTTCAGCCATCCGGAACAGCTTCCTTGGGCGTTGAACAACATCAACGATTTGACTTACGACGAATGGAAACACAATTCTTTCTATCATTATAATTCGGAGATTTCGGACTATACAAATCAGACCAATATGTACACGCATTCGTCCAGCAACCTTGACGATATGGTTACCGAAAGCGAGGTTGTAAGAAATCTTTTGCGAGGTTACTTCAGATATTGGATTGACAAGACCGGAATCGACGGATACCGCATTGACACTGCCCTGTATGTTGAGCCGGAATTCTTCGAGGGATTCATAAACGACACCGACGCGTCCAACATGGGCGTGCGAACATACGGCATATCCAAAGGAAAGGCGGACTTTATAGACTTCGGAGAGGCTTTCAGCCAAGATGAAAAAGTCTGTGGAAGTTATACGACAAGTTCTTCAGGAAAATATGGCGGACACGGCAACAAGCGAATGGACAGTATGCTGTACTTTCCGTTGAGATATGCATTGGCAGACACCATAAGTTCCGGCGGAAAGACACGAGCCATTTCTGACGTTCTGAACAGAAGATACTCAAAATATTATTATGACGACCCCAACAGGCTGGTCACTTTTATTGACAACCATGACATAGACAGATGGGGACAGACAATGAAGGGGAACACTGCGCTTATGAAAGCCGCCTATGGAATCATCTATACAATTCCCGGAATCCCTCAGGTTTATTACGGCTCCGAACAGGGCTTTAGCGGAGAATGCCGTGAAGGTATGTTTGCGGGAAGTTTCTTTACACCCGGAACTACACAGCTGACCGACAAATTCGATACCAACGGGGATTGGTACAAATATTTCAAAGCTCTTAATAAAATGCGAAAAGATAACCGCGTATTCAGGTACAATGAACTTATGGTTCTTCAAGATACCGGCGACAGCGCAGGGATATTCTCTTATGTTGTTCGGGAAACTGACCCTGCCGACCCCAAAAAGGCTCTTGATGCCGCACAAGGAAACAGAGCGGTTTTTGTGATGAACACATCAGGCTCGGACATGATTCTTAACGCAAGCAGCCTTTATCTGGCATCCGGCGAGAAATATAAACTTTATGGAAAAGATGTTGTTTCTGTAAAACCTACTTCGAGCACTACAGCTATAACCGAAGAATTTGTCACAACAGCAGATGGCTCTGAAAAAGGAAGGGTCGAAATAATCGTTCCTGCACAAAGCTGTGCAGTCTACATCCTTGATGAAGTCGGCTCTTCCTCTGGCTCTACATCATGTACATTGACTGTCGAAGAAGTTCCTACAAAAAAGGTAACGGAAGCAACTTCTATCACAATAAAAGGAAAGTCTTCTAAAAATGGAGATGTGATGATTGTCCTTAACGGAAACTATTCAAACGCAACCAAAGTTCCCGCAACTGCCGACACTTTATTCTCCGCAAATGTCGACGTTGCATCTCTTTCAAACGGAAGCATATCCGTTCAACTCGTCCAGCTGGACAGCGGCACGATGTGCTTTTCCGAAACAAAATATTTCTATATCGAGCGACCGTTCAAGTTGATTGCAAAGTATACTGACCCAATCGACGATGACAACGGAGTTGGTTCTGCGAAAGGTAAACTCCAGCGTCCAACGGACTCGCCTTTTCTAGGTGCAATGGACATTCAGGGAGTCGATGTTTACAGAAGCGGTAACGATATCCTATTGGGATTGAGGATGGGGGGCATTTCTCATGGCTGGAATCCAACTTCCAACTTGTTTGACCATGTAGTTTTCTACATCTTTGTTTCCGACGGAAATGACGCAAAAGGCTGCGAGTTCCACCCAAAGAGCAATTACAAATTGCCGAATGCTTTTGGAAAGTGGGATTATATGTATCAGGCAAACGGTTGGGGACAAAGTTTCTACACCAGCGAAGGAGCAAGCAATACCCTTCTAGGAAAAGCGACAACTCCCGCTCCAGTGAATTCGCCTGCCGTAGCATGGGAAAAGTTGGACGACAATGCGGTTGCAGGAATTCCGAAATATGTAAAGCCTGACTGGAGTTCATACAATCCAAGTGTCGGCGATGTTTTTGCCGATAAACCGGGCATGATTTGGTTTAAAATCAGCGCATCTTCAATAGGTTATCCTGCAAATCTTAGCGGATATAAATTTTATGTAAACACTTGGGATTTCGATATGGGAAGCCCACGGGGAATTGTAAAAGGAGATGCAACCAGATATAAATTCGGTTCAGGGGAATTGGACATCGATTCCATTCCGCTGGTGTGCGACGAAACGGACAATATAATAACGATTGAATAGGTCTACTGTTTTTTAACACGACAAAAAATCAAGGGGGAATTTTCCGTAAAGATTTCGGGGAATTCCCCTTTTTATTTAAGCGCAAAAACATTCGACAGGCGTTATGTAAAGGCTGCCGTTTGACCTGTGCATTGATTTTATCTATAATGCGCGAAGATTTATGAAGTTTTATCGTTTTGTAGTTACGTGCAGTATTATTCTTTCTGCGCTGTTTTTGTCCTGCGCAACAACCGGTAAAGCCCAAACCGCAACCGTTGAGCCGGTTTATATTACCAACACAAAAAAGTTTTTTCTTCTTCCTGCCGACTGTTTGGAAACGAGTTTTGAAACAAGACAGCTTTTGACAGGTTCCTTCGGAGCGAGTAAATTTTCATTGCAGACATTTTTACAAGTAAATGAAGACGGAATATTTCTTTCGTTGTTTAATGACTTTGGAACCGGAATGGGTACGCTTTCATATAATGGAATAAAAGCGGAATTCGATTCTCCTGTTTTTCCGAAAGCGATGAAAGCGGAATATATTGCTGCCGATTTGCAGTTTGCCTATTACAATACTCAGAAAATTCAAGATGCGCTTGATGAAATCGGCATGAATTTTGAATTTGAAAAAAACGATAAAGCGGAAGTGCGGCGCATTATAAACCGCGGCTTGCTTTCTAATGAAATAATAGAAGAAATAACAAAGACCGATAACACGATAACTATAAAAAATCTTCTTCGCGGCTACGAATACACTCTTTTGGGAGCCGAATAATGAATGATATAAATGTTTATTTATCCGCTCCGTCTTTAATTTGCGCCGCCGGAAGTTCTTCAAAAGATTTGTGGTATTCCGTAACAAACGGCGTTCAAAGCGGAATAAAACATATTACCGCTCTTGACGGTACGGATTTTTATGCCGGACGAATTGATGAAAATCTTCTAACGCCGTCCTCAGCGCGTTATGAAATGCACATTATGCGTATTGAAGATTTTGCATTGCGCGGGCTTGAAAAACAAATCAATGCGGCAAAAGCAAAATATGCAGATGACCGAATAGCCGTATGCGTGGGTTCCTGCGATAACGGAACGGAAATATCTCTTGCCGCTCATAAAAAATATTTTGAATGTGGAACTTTTCCTGCCGGATATTCGCTTGAAGCGCAAGGCGCGCCTTTGGTTGCGTCTTTTATCAAAGAAAAATATGCGCTTAAAGGCATCGCTTTAGCTTTCAGTACAGCCTGTTCGTCCGGTGCAGGTGCAATAATAAAAGCGTCTGAGCTTTTAAAAAGCGGGCTTTGCGATGCCGTTATTGCAGGCGGCGTAGATATTGCAAGCGATACGGCTCTAATCGGTTTTAATTCGCTTGAAGCAATATCTCCGGAAATTACAAATCCGTTCAGCAAAAACAGGCGCGGAATTACGCTCGGAGATGCTGCGGCATTCTTTGTTATGACACGAGAAGTTCTTAATAATGAAGAAACGCCGCCGGTGCGCCTTTTGGGGTACGGCGAAAGTGCCGATGCCTATCATTCCACATCTCCTGACCCAAGCGGAGAAGGCGCAGCCGCCGCCATGAAAAAAGCTCTTGAGTCCGCAAATATAAGACCCGAATGCGTTGATTATTTGAATCTGCACGGAACGGGTACAAAGTTTAACGATTCAATGGAAGCGATTGCAGTTGAAAAAGTTTTCGGCTCGTATAAAGTCCCCGTAAGCACTACAAAACCCGTTACGGGGCATACGCTGGGCGCGGCAGGTGCATTGGAAGCGTCGGTCTGCTATAATGCGCTTGTTCAAAATTACGGCAAAAGCGGCTCGGAGCTGCGTCTGCCTGTTCAAGTTTGGGACGGTGTAAGAGACGATACTTTTCCTGAAATAAATATAATCGACAGATGTAATATGAATACTTCAGGCAAAGTACAAATATGTATGTCGAATTCATTTGCATTCGGCGGAGCTAATGCAAGTTTGATTCTGGGATTTTAGCGCGGCGCAGCCGTTCGCGGTTTGCCGCGAATGAAACCGCGAAAAGCCGATTGCAGTATGCGCTTGCGCTCTAATAAAGATTCGATAAAAGTTTTGAGGTGAAAATATGGCGGAAGCTAAAACGATGGAACAATTTATTGACAGGGATGAGCTGATAAACCTGCTGCCTCATAAAGGCAAGATGTTTTTGCTTTCCCGTGTTACTCAGCATGACGTAAATGTTCACACGATTACGACGGAATATGATATTACGGAAAATTGTATTTTTTATGAAAAGGAATTTGACGGCGTTCCTTCGTGGGCAGGATTTGAGTTTATGGCGCAGGGAATTTCTGCGCTTACGGGAATTACAAATTGCATAAAGGGACGCGAGCCTTTGCCGGGTTTTATTTTGAGTGTGATGGAGTTTAAGGCATCAGTCGGATTTTTAAAAAACAACACGACAATTCAAATGAAAATAAAAGAAGATTACAGAGAAGAAGAATCGCATATTTACAGGTATCTTTGTGAGCTTTATGCTTCAAAAGAAGATTCGGAGCCTTGCGTAACTGCAAAAATTACCGTTATGGAGACTGAAGATATTCATTCTTTGTTTAAAGATTAGTTGTAAAACTTCGAGTTTTTGAAAAATTGAAATTCAACATTGCTCAATAAAAATTAAAGTTTAATGATTTTAATAATCGGGGGTTATTATGGAAAACGAAAATACCGGAAAAAAAGTGCTTGTAACCGGTGCAAGCGGGGGAATCGGCAGAGCGATTGCCGTTGAAGCCGGAAAAGCCGGATATTATGTTATATGTCATTACAACAACGGAAAGGAAAAAGCTGAAAATGTGCTTGAGGAGATAAAATCTTCAGGCGGAAACGGAGAATTGATTCAATTTAATATTTCCGATCGCGCCGATTGTAAGTCCAAACTGGATGAAATGACGGCAAAACACGGCGCACTCTGGGGAGTTATAAATAATGCCGGAATTACGCGCGACAACACATTCGCAGCTCTTTCCGGCAGCGATTGGGATTCCGTAATTCATACGAATCTTGACAGCTTTTACAATGTTTTAAATCCGCTTGTGATGACCTTAGCCCGTAAAAAGCGCGGACGCATCATAACGGTTGCTTCCGTCAGCGGAATTATGGGGAATCGCGGTCAGACAAACTACAGCGCGTCCAAAGCGGGTATTATCGGCGCGACAAAGGCACTTGCGGTTGAACTTGCAAGCCGCTCTATCACCGTAAACTGTATTGCACCGGGGCTTATCGAAACGGACATGATAAAAGATGCTCCTTTAGATATTATTCTTGAAACAATCCCTATGAAAAGGGCCGGAAAACCGGAAGAAATTGCGGCTCTTGCAGTCTTCCTGCTTTCCGAATCTGCCGGATATATTACACGGCAGGTAATTTCCGTAAACGGCGGTATTATATGAACTATACAAAATCTAATGGAAAACGGAGAGTTGTTGTAACCGGAGCAGGAATGCTTACGGCTCTCGGCCGTGATTGGGCAGAGGCTTCGGAAAAACTTAAATCCGGCAAGAACTGCATAAAGCGTATGCCTGATTGGGAGCGTTATACGCGCATGAATACACGTCTTGCCTGTCCTTATGAAGGTGAAATCCCGCATTTTCCGCGTAAAAAGATACGCGGTATGGGGCGTGTTGCGCTTTTATCTCTTGTTGCAACGAATGACGCTCTTAAAATGGCAGGATTTTTAAATGCCGAAGAAGACGATGTTATCGAAGAATTAAAAAACGGACGCACAGGAATATCTTACGGTTCTTGTATGGGGTCAATGGACGCAATCGTTGATATGTGCGAAATGCTTCAAACCGGTGATACGTCTAAAATCGATTCGCAGACTTATATAAAATGTATGCCGCAGACTTGCGCGGCGAATTTAAGCGTCTACTATCAGTTTCGCGGGCGCGTAATAATTACTGACACGGCTTGTACGTCAGGAAGCCAGGCTATAGGCTATGCTTACGAAGCGATAGAAGACGGTCATGCCGATATTATGGTCGCAGGAGGCGCGGAAGAACTTTCTCCGCCGGATGCCGCGATTTTTGATACACTTGGAGCAACAAGCATTTTGAATGATACGCCGGAACTTACGCCCAAGCCGTTCGATAAAAATCGGGACGGTCTTGTAATCGGAGAAGGCGCAGGTACATTCATCCTTGAAGATATGGAACACGCCGTAAAGCGCGGAGCAAAAATATATGCGGAAGTAGTCGGCTTCGGTACAAACGCGGACGGAACTCACATTACCAGCCCGAATGCCGAAACACAGGCTGTCGCATTGGAGCTTGCGATAAAAGATGCGGGAATTTCAAAAGACGAAATTAAATACATAAACGCGCACGGAACTGCAACCCATCACGGAGATATTTCAGAATCTCAGGCGGTATACAAGGTATTTAATCGCGCAGTGCCAATCAGTACAACGAAAAGTTACATCGGGCATACGCTTGGCGCGTGCGGTGCGGTGGAAGCGTGGCTTACAATCAATATGATGAACGAGGGCTGGTTCCACCCTAACGCAAATCTTTCGGAAGTTGATCCTGAATGCGCTCCTTTGGATTATATTAAAGATTCCGTTCGGGAAATAAAAACGGATTATGTGATGTCCAACAATTTTGCATTTGGAGGAATTAACACATCTCTTATTTTTAGGAAATGGGCGGAACAATAAACGATGGCTGTTTTAGATATTGATGGGAAAAGTTTAACAATCGACGATGTTTGTGAAGTTTCCGACGGAAAAGAAGTGCGTTTTCCCTCCGACGGTAAAATAATTGAAACCGTAGAAAAATCTCGGAAGTTTCTTGAAGATTATATTGCAAAGGGATATCCGACTTACGGTGTAACAACTGGATTTGGCGATTCCTGCAACAGTCAAATAAATCCGAATAAAGCCGATTCTCTTCAGCAGACAATTGTGCGCTATCACGGAATCGGAGTAGGGCAAAAATTTTCCCGCAAGGAAGCTCGCGCAATCGTTCTTTGCAGACTTAATTCCGACATAAAAGGCGGATATTCCGCAATAAGAGCGGAACTTGCACAGATGCTGCTGGATTTGTTGAATAAAGACATAATTCCCGTAATTCCGGAACTCGGTTCCGTAGGTGCATCCGGCGATTTAACTCCGCTATCGTATCTTGGAGCAGTCGTAATGGGAGAGAGGCAGGTTTACTACAAAGGGAAAATCGTTCCGACGGCAGATGCATTTAAAGCTGAAGGGATAAAGCCTCTTCCTCTGGCGGCAAAAGAAGGACTTGCCATTATGAACGGGACTTCCGTGATGACAGCTGTCGCATCTCTTGCATGGAAATCAGCCGACCGTTTAAGCCGTATATCCGATTTTGTTACGGCTGCAACAACGGAAATTACAGCCGGAAACGAAGTCCCTTTTCGTGCCAAAGTAAGCGAAATCAAAAATCATGCAGGTCAAATTGAAAGTGCAGCTTATATTTACGATATTCTTAAAGATTCAAAACGCTGCCTAAAATATGAAGATATGCTCAAGCAGATCGGCACAATCGGTGAAAAAGGATTTGAAAAACTTAACGTAAAAATTCAAAACAGATATTCGATTCGCTGTTCGCCGCAGATAAACGGGGTTTTTCGCGATACGTTGCGTTTTTCAAAAAATTGGATAGAAGAAGAGATAAATTCTGCAAATGATAATCCGCTGATTGATTTTCAGGCGGGCGCGGTGTTTAACACGGGGAATTTTTACGGGGGACACATTTGTGCCGCCTGCGATTATTTACGCACTGCTCTGGGAAATATAAGCGATCTTGCCGACAAACAGGCGGAAGATATAATCGACGGAAAATTCAACGGACTTACCGAAAATTTGATTCCATATACAGACCCGAAAGACCCGCAGGCGGGACTTAGATTCGGTTTCAAGGCGGCTCAAATTACAATTTCCGCTTTACGCGCCGAAATCATGCACTATTGCGCTCCTGTCAGCATTCATTCAAGCCCGACCGAAGCATTAAACCAAGACAAAGTTTCGCTGGGTACGATTTCTGCACGTAAACTCCGCGACCAAATCGAACTGTTATACTTGCAGTTCGGCGTACATTTTCTTGCGATTGCGCAGGCAATGGATTTAGTCGGCGCGGAAATGTTCAGTCCGCTTACGCAAAAAGTGTATTCTGAAGTCAGAAAGTTTTCCGCCTTTGTGCAGGACGACCGGGAACTTGATTCCGAAGCGGAAAAATGCGCTCAGTGGCTTAAAATGACGGATATGTTTAGCTGAAGGTTTAAATTGAACGGCTGAAATAGCGCCGTTCAATTTAATTTCGACTTTTCTTATCGAAAACTCCCGGATATACAGGTGCGCTCACGCGCACTAATTGCACGGCTCCTAAATCCGAAGATTTACTCGCTGCGCAATTTTAAGGACGTTTAAATTGAACGGCTGAAATAGCGCCGTTCAATTTAACTTCGACTTTTCTCATCGAAAACTCTCGGATATACGGTGCGCTCACGCGCACTAATTGCACAGCTCCTAAATCCGAAGATTTACTCGCCTTTTGAAAAAGACTTACGGTTGCCGAATTTTACGGAAACGGATGAGACGGAGAGTTTTTTCAAAACTCGACTTTCGACCTGATATTTTACGTTTTTTTGCGCAAAGCATTAAATTCAAACCGGCTGCGGGAAAAATCTTGGAGGCTGCCCCGAAAAGTTATTAAAACTTCAAGGACAACCCTTAAAATTAGAAAAATGACGCATTTACGCCGATTAAAGGCAAAGATTTTGCCGGATTATTTATCTCTGTTGGTTACGTAATGTTTTTCGTTTTCCGCAATAGAGGCATTTAAAACCGATTGCATTTTATCGGTGATACGTTTTGCGGCAAGAGTTTCGGACAGTTCCGAGTAATCCGCAATTTTTATTTCCGGCAAAAGCGAAAAATCGTATACGTATTTTTCAGTGTGATTGTAAGACCACATCGGGTCGTGTTTTCCCAGACCGTATTTATCGTTGCCGCCTACAAAAATCGGTTGTATATCGCATTTTGAATAATAAGCTATGCGCGCCGCACCTTTTTTATACGGATTCGTTCCGTGCCGCGGAGTTCTTGTCCCTTCCGGAAAGACTATTACGTTGTTGCCGTCGTCGATGGTCTCTTTACAGCGGCGGCAAAGTTCGTCAAAGTCGAGAGTGTTTACGATGTATGCCTGTTTTATAACTCCCGCAAGGACGGTTTTAGTAAGTCCGCCGCGCACAATGCAGTTTGCATTCGGCACCATAGACATTATGAACACGAAATCCAGCATGGACGGGTGGTTTGCAATCAATACTTTCGAGTGCAAATTACGGTATTTTTCAAGTCCGTCGGTTTTTAACGATATGACTTGTGCGAACCGCATAAAATTTACAAAAAAACGGAATGTCCGGGAAACGTATGCGCGAGCTGCCGTTTGAAATTTCTTTTTGGGATGCACGAAAACTCTTATCCAAGGAAATACCGCAAGTGCAAGAAAAATACTTCCCGTCCCGAAGAAAAAATAAAAAAACAGTTTCATAAATGCTCGGTAAGCATAAACGAACGGATTTTTTACCGGAGGCAGCTCACGGTGATTGTATTTTTTGTCCAATTCAACTTTTTCGATTTTCGTCATATTGAATCCTTAAATTATAGACTCTAAAAAATCGGCAGGGGAAGTTTTTACCGAATCGAGGCTGACAGAGCGCGCGCCGGAAGTTTGTTTGCCGCCGATAATAAAGGCAAACGCAAGCGGAACGTTTTTTCCACTAGCAGCGCATAATGATTTATAGGCATCCGGTATGAATTCATCCGCATAAACAAATATGATTTTTTCTTCCGCGCCGCAAAGTACCGGAGCGCAGGCACATTTAAACGCCGCAGAAAAATCTTCGCCGTCGGGAAATATCACGGAATAGCCGCCTTTTAATTTTAATGCGATGGAAGAAAGAGCAATCGGCGTGTTGAATACGGAAAGTGAAAATGCCGCAGGCATAATTTCCGCATCTTCGATGAGACTTTGATTTATCGTAAATTCCCGCTCAAGTTCTCCGCGGAACGAAACGAAAACCTGCTTATATGCGGCGGCTTCGGGAACTTTTTCCGTCAAATCATGAACAACTTGGATTGTCATGCGGCTTATTTGGCTTAGCCGGCGGCGGAATAGCGGATCGGTAAATTCAATTTTGGGAAGAAGTTTTTGCTCAAGGATTTGATTTTTCCCTTCCTTCCACAGTTTTAATTCTTCTTCCGTCTCTATTCCGGGTGCCCAAACACAAACGTCGGAAACGAATATTTCCCGCTCTTTCAATTTTTACGCCTTCTTTTTAAATACGAGCAAAGAATAACTGTTTGACCCCAGATTGTGATGTGCGGTTTTCAGCTCAAATCCTGCCATGCATATTGCATCTACAAGCTCGCCGTATCTATACATTTTGCTGTTTCCGTTTGCCATACAGGTAAAATAAAGCGAAGTTCCCATAAGAGAATAAGAAGACGCTTCAAAATGCTGCTTGTCCCAAAGAGGTTCGAGAACGTAAACATTTGTCTTTTCAGTTGCCGCCGAAAAGACTTTTTTAAGAATCTTTGTGATTTGACTTAAACTAAAGCAATCAAGGAATTGACTCATCCAAACGGCATCGGGCGAATCCGGCAACACCGTAGAAGAATCAAGAACATTGCCGCTGTACGTGGAAATTCTGTCTGCAAATCCTGCTGCAGCCGCATTTTTTTCGGCAACGGCAGTCTGTCCGGGTAAATCCACAATCGTAACTTTTACATCGGGATTATATTTGCAGCAGGAAACCGCCCATTTCGCCGTGTTTCCGCCTATATCCACAAGATTTTTTATTTTATCGGCAAAAACAATCGGCAAAGCTTCGGGAAAGGCAATATCGCTGTAAAAATGGTCGAATTCAAACCAGCTTTTTTTTGCCCGTTCGGGCAATGTCGAAAGAGCTTCGTAAATCGTAGTCCATTCGGTGCCGAAAACTTTAAGTCCTTCCGGTTTGGAGTTTTTTATCGAAGCGGTAAGATCCCATGCACCTTGGTAGCAAATGTCATTCGTAAAATTAAAATTGACTTTAGTCAAATCGTCTTCAAGAAGAAACCAGCCGATTTTTCCGAGTACGAATTTTTCTTGAGGAGTTCCGATTGTATCGGAATCGCTATCCGCCGCAAACTTAATGACATCCATTCCGAGTGCCATTTCGCACAAAACCCCTACGCCGTATTCCGATATACCGGTTTTTTCGGCAAGCTCCTTACGCGAAATGCCTTCATCACCGGCATCTTCAATGCTTTTCATTATGCCAAGTTCAAGCATGGCACGTATCGCCTGAAAAGCAAGCGGAGCAAACGCGATTTTCTGCGCTTCAAACTTTGCGTCAACCGCCCTTATATTGTCTTTTTTAAATTTTTCCAAATCAAAAAATGAAGAATCCATCGTCTTTCCTTATATATTTGTAAAAAAATACTACATTATATGGGTGCTATTTTCAAGCAGCCGCAGAATCGGAGCCGACAACTACGGAAGATTTTAGACTGCAATTCCGAATTTTGACTATTCCATTTCGTTACTTGCGGGCATTTGCGAGTGGATATTTTAAATTAAGAAAAATCTTCCGTAGTTATTTGCCTAGTGTACACTAGCAGGGCCTCAGCATGAAAAAAGGATCTGAGCTCTAA
>CAUUVZ010000054.1:0-18500 GCA_963548875.1 uncultured Treponema sp.
GAGGGTTCTCAAGGGAGGAAAACTGCGGGCTTCGAACTCTGAGCTGGTTTCCTCCTTTGAAAAAAAAAGGCTTAAGGCTTGCCTTAGAAGAATGATTTCTTGAGTTTATAAAACTCGAAATTAAACCTATTAGGATTACGCTCGCTGAAAACCGTATGCTTTTGAGTCGAGCTATCAAAATCTGTATACTATAGTTACGACTCCGTGATGGAAAATCTGTGTACGCTTAAAAACGCAGGCCATTTTCCGATTGAACAGCCGGGTATCACACAGCTTGAAGAAGCCGTTGTTTCATTTATAAAAAAATATTATCGAGGTGCTCATGGTATTAAGAAAATATGAAGTGCAAGATTCCAAAATCATTTGCAGTTGGATTAAAGATACAAAGCAGCTTTATCTATGGTCTGCCGACAGAATAGGGCACTTTCCGTTGAACGGCAATGAGTTAAATGAATATTATGGTTCGATAAACGGTACACAGACTATCATTCCTCTTTGCGCCATTGACGGAAGCTCCGTAGTCGGTCATTTGTTTATCCGATACCCAAATAAAGACGATAAAACTCTCGTTCGCTTCGGTTTTATTATACTTTCGCCTGAAAGCCGAGAGAAGGGAAACGGAAAGAAAATGGTAGGACTTGCAATAGAATATGCAAAGACCGTTTTGCATGCTTCAAAAATAACATTGGGAGTGTTTATGAATAATGAGCGCGCACGGCATTGTTATGAAGCCGTCGGTTTTCAACCAACAGGAAAAGTTATAACCTATATGATGCCGGATGGCAAAAGGGAATGTGTTGAAATGGAATTGAATATCTAGCTTTGAGGTCGGTTATGAACATACAGGATTTTTGGAACGCAGTATTACAGCAAGATGCCGAACGCTTGCGCTCATTTTTTTCGGAGTCAGCATATATCAATTGGCACTGCACTAACGAGCGTTTCACCGTAGAAGAATACATACGGGCAAATTGCGAATATCCGGGAATATGGGAAGGTACGATTGAACGGATAGAACAACTCGGCGATTTAATTATTACCGCCGTCAACGTGTACAGTACCGATAAAACCGATTCGTTTCACGTAGTGTCGTTTATCAAAGTAAAAGACGATAAAATAATTTCACTGGATGAGTATTGGGGCGACGACGGAGCGCCGCCACAATGGCGATTGGATAAAAAACTTGGAACAAGAATACATACATAGGTAGAAGGAATATTTTATGAATTCATATCAAGATGCAAATGCGGCCGTCATTGACCGCTGGGTTGCGGAAGGCTGGGAATGGGGAAAACCCGTAGATCATCAAACCTACTTGCAGGCGCAGGACGGGCAGTGGTCTGTGCTTTTAACACCGACAAAACCGGTGCCGCACGAATGGTTCGGCAGCTTAAAAGGGAAAAAGATTCTGGGACTTGCTTCGGGAGGCGGTCAGCAAATGCCGATTTTTACCGCAGCCGGGGCTGAATGTACCGTGCTCGACTATTCGGAAAAACAGCTTGAATCGGAGCGGACTGTTGCCGAACGTGAAGGGTATCGAATCAACATTGTGCGTGCGGATATGACAAAACCGCTGCCCTTCGCCGATGACTCTTTCGATATTATTTTTCATCCGGTTAGCAACTGTTATATCGAAAAAGTTGAGCCGGTGTTTGCCGAATGTTTCCGCGTACTCAAAAAAGGTGGCGTGTTGCTGTGCGGACTGGATATCGGCATCAACTATATCGTCGATCAAAAAGAAGAGAAGATTATCAATGCGCTGCCGTTTAATCCGCTGCTGAACGAAGCGCACCGCAAACAGCTTGAAGAGTCGGACTCAGGCTGGCAATTTTCGCACTCATTGACCGAACAAATCGGCGGGCAGCTGCGTGCAGGTTTTACGCTCACCGGCATCTATGAAGACACAAACGGCGAAGGACGTCTGCACGAATTGCATATTCCGTCATTCATTGCAACACGAGCGGTGAAGTAATCGTCCGTCTATTTGAAAGCCGACTGCAGCAGGAGGTTTCTAATGCCAAATCAATCAGAAATATTAAAAATAAAAAACGCTTTTATTTTTTTTCCGCCTGCTGGCACTCTGTGTATTTTTCACGCTGTCTCCTCCCCTGTTTCCTGCCGCCCGCCCGCCGGAACCTGAAGAACTTAATATTTTACGCAGGGCATATCCCGATATCCTGTTTGACTGCGTTTACGATGAATCGCACAAAGATTTTAAAATCGAAGTTATGCGAAAAAACAGACGCAATCCTCAGACGGCAGCATTCTATTGGGCTGACGGCAAAATGCTTCCTCTCGAAAAACTCGGTGACAAAGAACTGTACTGGAACCTTATGTACCGCTATGCAAAAGACATTCCCGACCCTGCAAAATTTTCACAGGAAGACATACAGCGTCTGCGCAATTTTTCTTCGGCGGAAAACCGCTCACGGCAGCTCGGCGTATCTCTAGAGTTTTTTAATGTTGTATACGACAGCGCAACCCGCCAATCGACGGAATCTCATATAAAAAGCGTTGCCTTCCTCGGTAAATACACAAATGCGCACGAATGGATATTTGAGCCGCTTGCACGTGTTGAAGCAAAAATCCTTGAGCTTGCAAAAACCGACGGAGATGTAAAAGATTTCGTCGATACACTGGTGCGGGCAGACAGTTACAACTGGCGCGAAATCAGAGACCGCTCTTCGCGTTCATTGCACAGTTACGGAATTGCAGTAGACGTCCTTCCGCACGGCTGGGGACAAAAGAATATTTACTGGGAGTGGCGGCGGGACATCGACCCCGACGGCTGGATGACACTTCCTTTAGATAAGCGCTGGATGCCGCCCCTAAAAGTTATTCAAGCGTTTGAAAGCGAAGGATTTATCTGGGGCGGAAAATGGCCTGTCTGGGACAACATGCACTTTGAATACCGCCCCGAATTAATCGAGTATACAAGAGCGATGCCGGAATGAAATATAGGAATCTCTAAAAACTTAGGTTTCTAAAGATTCCCATTCCGTATTTTTAGAACTTTCCGTTCTGATTCTGCCATGTAGATTTTTCGGCGATTGTTTCCATTACGTCCCGGTGTTCGACAATTCGCAATCCTTGCCATATAAATACGTCTTGCTAGAATTAAAACGTTAAAAGTCGTGTATTATAATGACATCATTACGGAGTATGATAACAAATGCTTTATATACAATGTAAAAAGATAACTGAAGAATTAAGAGCGATAACGAAAGATAAATCAAATTGGAAAACGGCAATCGATGATGTTGCGGCGAAAATCGGCGAACAGTATCCGGCGGATGTAAAGGCAAAAGTGCTATGGCTTCTCGGCGAAATGGGTTTGCAGTATCCCGTGCAGGTGCAGCCGTATATCGAACAAATCGCCGGGCATATGGGCAGCGACAATCCTAAGCTGCGGGAGCGGGCGGTAAATGCTCTCGGCAGAATCGGCAGGGCGGACAAAACGTTAATAGTTCCCTTTTTTGACTTCTTGATGAGTATGCGCTCCGATACGTCGGGTGAAGTGCGGCTTGCATTTGTGTGGGCATGTGAGAATATCGCAACGAATGCGCCGGAATTATTTTGCGACAAAATGGAATTATTCTATGAACTGATATCGGATAAGAGCGAGCGGGTACGAATCGAAGCACCTGAAATGTTTCGCGTGATGGGAAAACGGCTGCCGCATTCGGTCGAACCGTACTTGGAAAAACTTCACCGGATTGCGGAGAGTGACGTTTATCCTGTTGTCCGCATTCATACGAGCGGCGCAATCCGCATAACAAAAAAAGCATTGGATGAAAGTAATTATGCCGCAGATGAATAAAGGCGGAAAATATATTTTCGGTTGGTCGGTCATATGCGAAAACGGAGAGCTCATCTTTCCGCCATCGGCTGTAAAAGAGTACAAACTGCAAGACGAAAACTTTGTTTACATCGTCTCCGGCAGTAAGCAAACGGGCGGATTTTGCGTAATGCCTGAGCCGCTGATTTCCCGCTCGAAGCTGCAACATATTTTGAGAGAAAATCAAACTCTGGCTGATAGGAATTTACAAGAGGGAGAGCTGATTTCATACAAAGGGAGAAAATACGGCTGGCTTACATTGAAAAACGGCGGAGTTCACCTGCCGGACTCTTTAATGCAAACGTTGGATATAAAAGTCGGAGATAAACTGCTGGTAATACGCAGCAGTGATATCGCTTTTACATTGGGCGTACGGGGTGCTCTGATACAAAAAGCGCATGAATATACGGGAGTAATCGAGGTTTTCCAATAACAAAAAAGAATTGGAGGAGGCTGTTTATATGATGAATATAAAGAAAAATAAAGTGAAAAATGGTAACGTAAAGATTACGATTTATTAAATCGGGATAGAGAAATTGAAATTTACATAGAGGTAAGGCTTTTGATAATTTTAATTAGCGGCGCATCACACACGGGGAAGACAGCGCTTTCACAAAAATTGCTTGAAAAATATAAATATCCGTATTTTTCAATAGACCATTTGAAAATGGGTTTGATTCGGAGCAGGAATACTGCGCTTACCCCCATGAGTGATGATTCGCAGCTCACTGCTTATTTGTGGCCTATTGTACGTGAGATGATTAAGACTGTGATAGAGAATAAGCAAAATCTTATTGTAGAAGGATGCTATATTCCTTTTGACTGGGCAAAGGATTTTGAAAAAGAATATCTTGCTCATATTAAATATTATTGTCTTGTTATGAGTGAAAGTTATATAAGAAATCATTTTGCCGATATCAAAAAATACGCAAGCATTATTGAAAACCGTATGGATGATGAATGGTGCACTTTGGAGAGCGTATTAAAAGAGAACGCAAAGGTTTTAGAGCTTGCGAGAAAACATAATGTCAATTATTTTCTCATTGACGGCGAGTACGAAATCGATTTGTAATAACAAATCTTAAAAACAGCAGAAATTCTTGGCAACTCAAAAGTCATTTTGCCTTAAGCGATTGCTCTTTCCATTATTTTTACCTACAATTATTTTAGGTGGAATTATGAAATTTAAAAGGGTAGACTGTATAGCGGGATTATTTTTTGTACTTGCAACAATTGCGATTATTACCGTTTTTTTTACAAATAAAACTTTTTTTGAATGGGCGTTTACAAGACATCAAAATACGTTGAGCTGGTATATACGACCGTTATTTATCATTCCGATAGTTATAGGTGCGTACAAAAAGTCTTATTCAGTCATATTTGCATCCGTATTCTCTTTATTTACAAGTATGTTTTGGTTTCCCGTACCTGCAACGGCAGACGAACGTGTTACAGGATTTTTGAATTTTGAAAAAGATTATCTGACAAGCGGATGGGCAGCGGATAAAATTTTTGTTGTCATTGCGGTAATTCTATTCTTCGCATTTATAATTTATACTACATGGCAAAGAAAGTGGAAATTATTAGTATGGGTTGTCGTACTTGGTGCCGTATTAAAAATTATTCATAGCCTTATTTTCGGGGGCAAAGACGGACTGTCAATCGTTAAGCCTGCGGTATTAGGTTTGGCTGTTTGCATATCTGCAATCGTATTTATAGCAATCAAAAAAAGAAAAAGATAAATTCCTGTTTGTCGAAACGATTTATTTTTAAAAGGATATTGATTTGTAATAAGGAATCGGGATTTGCAGCATAGGTTTGAAGATGGTAAGAGAAGCGAGAAAAGAAGATTTAACCGAACTGTTGAATTTATATTTGTTTTTACACGAAGATACCGTTCCTGAAAATTCAAGGCTCTTGGAAAATACATGGAAAACAATTATTGAAGACGAAAACCATCATATTATTGTCAATGAAGTAAACGGCAAAATAGTTTCATCATGTGTTTGTGTTATCATTCCGAATCTGACGAGAAATCTCCGTCCGTATGCATTTATTGAAAATGTTGTTACGCATGAGGATTATCGCGGAAAAGGTTTCGCATCGGAATGTCTTAATTATGCTAAGGAGATAGCGATTAAGAATAATTGTTACAAGATGATGCTATTGACGGGTACGAAAAGCGAAAAGACATTAAACTTTTATAGAAACGCCGGCTATAATAGCGAAGATAAAACGGCATTTATACTGTGGCTTGAATGACATATATCCCTGTTTGCAGTTTATACCGAATGCAACGATGCAGGACTCATATTTGATTTATAAAGAAACGGTATCAAGCCGGTTTTGGTGATTTGATAAAAATAATTCGGGAGAAATATATTCAATGAGCGATTTTAAAGAAAAAGATTACAAAGTTTTTGAAATGTTCGATAAACGATGGGCTATTGTTACGGCAGGTTCTATCGAACATTTCAACAGTTGTACCGTAAGCTGGGGAAGTTTAGGTAATATTTGGGGCGGGGAAGGAAAAAGCTATCCTATCGTAACCGTATATGTGCATCCTGCCCGCTATACAAGCGAATTTTTAAAAAACAGCGATACATTCACAGTCGGCTTTTATTCCGAAACATATCGCAGAGCATTGACTTATATGGGTTCGCATTCCGGCAGAAGCGAAGACAAAGCTAAGGCTGCAGGACTTACTCCGCTGGTAATTGGAGACGGTGTAACTTACAAAGAGGCGAATCTGACTTTTCTTTGCAGAAAACTGTATCAGCATAGCTTTTCAAGCGAAGACCTCGCACCGAAGATTCGGGAATATTATGCTTCAATGCCGGAAATCTATCCGGATTTCAAAGGCGGCTGGCAACCGCATATAGTCTTTATCGGTGAAATAATTTCCGTAGAAGACAAGCGTTAGAACGAAAAATAGATAGATAGATAGCAAGGAACTTTTTTATTCAAGGGAATAGGGAATGATTCATATAAGAACGGCAGAATCCGAAGATTCGGCACAGCTTGCCTCGATTGCGGAAAAATCGTTCAGAGAAACTTTTGCAGCATTCAACACAAAAGAGAATATGGACGAATATTGCAGAAAAACTTACGGAATGGAAATCCAGCGGCATGAAATCGCCGATAAGGATAAATGCACTCTCCTTTGCATATCCGATAACAAAATTGTCGGATATGCGCAAATCAATTGGAACAGCTGTTTGGGAAGTATTCAAAATACATCACAGGCGGAAATACAACGTATTTATATCTTTAAAGATTGGCACGGTAAGGGGCTTGCACAAAGTCTTATGAATACCGTTATCGATAAGATTCGGCAGCGGAAGATAAAAAATATTCGGCTCGGCGTTTGGGAGAAAAATGCAAGGGCGATTTCATTTTACAAGAAATTTGGATTTGAAGAACTCGGAGAACATATTTTTTTGCTCGGTAACGATCCTCAGCGCGATATCATAATGAATAAAGTTTTGGAACCGCAAATATTTTCTATGGACGGCTTGAATTCGGAAAAAGTTCGATTTTGCTTTTGACCGACCTGCAAGACTGAGTAGGAACTTCGAGCTTTTTATAAAAACTCGAAGTTCCGGTCATTATAAACTTTCCATATAAGATTGCAGTTTTTCTATGCGCCGTTTGCATTCTTCAAGTTTTTTGCGCTCGGCAAGAACGACGTCCTCCGGCGCGTTTTGTGCGAATTTACCGGAAAGTTTCGCTTCGCTCTTTTTTGCCGTTGCGCTCTCCGTTTCTACGGACTTTCTAAAGCGCGCCATAAGCTGCTCTTTGTTTATCGCTTCATCGACTAAGATAAACGCTTCAAAGCCAGCGCCGACCGCTCCTATTGCGCGCTTAGGTTTTGCTTCCGTAAAGTCTATGTGCGAAACACCTGCCAGCAATTCGATTATGCCGGACTTTTCGCGGCACACTTCCGCCGCACTGCCTTTGGTTATGAGCACGGCAAGATTGATTTTCGAGGCGGGATCAAGTCCGCATTCCACACGCAGTGCGCGCACTTTGCCGATTAAATCTTTCAGCACGTCAAAACGCGCGTCGATTTTTGCGTCAAAGCGTTCGTCTTGTGTTTTCGGGAACGGTGCGTTTATCAACAGTGACGAATACACGGAATCGGAAAGAATCTTTTGCGCTCCCGCCTGTGCGCGGTTTTCCGTAATAAGTGTCAGCGGCAGTTTTGAATAGATTTCTTCGGTAACGAAGGGCAAAAACGGGTGCAAAAGGCGCAGGTTTTCTTCCAAAAGCGAAAGCAGCACCGAAACAGCGCGGTCTTTTTCGCGCTCGTCGCCGTTTCTAAAAGAAAGTTTTGTCGCTTCAACGTACCAGTCGCAGAACTCGTTCCAAAAATATTCCATCAGCGCGCTTGCCGCATCGTTATAGCGGTAGCCGTCAAGAGATGAACGCATTTCGGTAACGGCGCGGTTGAGCCGCCCGAAAATCCAGCGGTCAAGCTCCGTTAAGTCCGCATCCCCGACGGGAATAAGATTCCGTCCCTCAAGATTTCCCAAAATATAGCGGCTCGCGTTCCAGACTTTGTTTGCAAGGCGGCTTCCGAGCTTAAACGAATCTTTGTCGATGAGTACGTCCTGTCCCTGAGCGCACATAAAGCCGAGCGTAAACTTAAACGCGTCCGCCCCGTATTCGTCGATAATTTCGAGCGGGTCGATACCGTTTCCGAGCGACTTGCTCATCTTTCTGCCCTGCCTGTCGCGTACAAGCCCGTGCATATAAATGTCGCGGAACGGCACTTTGCCGGTAAACTCAAGTCCCGCCATAATCATACGCGCAACCCAAAAGAAAATAATGTCGTAGGCGGTAATGAGTGCCGTCGTCGGGTAGAAGGTTTCAAAGTCGGGCGTTTTTTCAGGCCAGCCGAGCGTGGTAAAGGGCCAGAGCCACGAAGAAAACCACGTATCGAGCACGTCGGAATCCTGCTCAAGTCGGTCGGATGCTGCGCCGCACTTGGGGCACGAGCACGGATCTTCGCGGCTGACAATCGTCTCTCCGCAGTTTTTGCAATACCACGCGGGAATGCGGTGCCCCCACCAGAGCTGGCGGCTTATACACCAGTCGCGGATATTTTCAAGCCAATGCGAATAGGTGTTTTCCCATTTTTTCGGATAAAAAACGATGTCGCCGTCCTTCCACGCTTTGAGCGCTTTGTCTGCAAGCGGGCGCATTTTCACGAACCACTGCCAGCTCAAATACGGCTCAACAACAGCACCGCAGCGGTAACAGTGTCCCACCGAATGCGTTATTTTTTCTTCCGCCTTGAACAATCCGGCGGCTTTCAAATCTTCTATAATAAGCGCACGCGCTTTGGGGCAGGTGAGCCCGCGGTATTTTTCCGGGCAGTTTTCGTTCAACGTGCCGTCGGGATTTAAGATATTGATGACTTCAAGATTGTTGCGCTGCCCGACCTGCCAGTCGTTCGGATCGTGGGCAGGTGTGGTTTTTACCATTCCCGTTCCGAATTCTTTGTCGACATAGGAATCCGCGATGAGCGGAATGACGCGATCGGTGAGCGGAAGGCGGAGCTTTTTTCCGACAATCGACTTATAACGCTCGTCTTCTGGGTTGACTGCAACCGCCGTGTCTCCGAGCAGGGTTTCAGGGCGCGTCGTCGCAATTTCTATGCGCGTAGAGCCGTCGGGTGCGGGACCGTCTGCAAACTCGTACCAAATATGATACATCGCGCCGTCGGTGTCCGTGTGATCAACTTCATCGTCGGCAAGTGCCGTGCCGCAGCGCGGACACCAGTTGACCAAATAATGTCCCTTATAGATGAGTTTGCGCTCGTACAGCGTAACGAAAACTTCACGCACGGCTTTGGAAAGTCCCTCGTCCAACGTAAAGCGTTCTCTGTCCCAGTCTGTCGAATTCCCGAGCTTTCGCTGCTGTTCGACAATCGTCTTGTGATGGTCGTTTTTGACCGCCCATGTCCGCTCAAGGAATTTTTCGCGTCCCAAGTCATTCCGGCTCTTGCCTTCTTTTTTGAGCGCGCGCTCGACGACGTTCTGCGTCGCAATGCCCGCGTGGTCGGTTCCCGTTACCCACAGCGTGTTGTCGCCTTTCATGCGGTGATAGCGCACGACAATGTCTTGCAGCGTGTTGTTCAGTCCGTGTCCGACGTGGAGAACGCCCGTAACGTTCGGAGGCGGAATAACGACGGAATACAACGGCTTTTTACCGTCGACAGAATTTTTATACGATTCATGTAAAGGAGAGGCGGGATCCGACGCGGGCTTAAAACACCCGCATTTTTCCCATTCATTATAAATACGTTCTTCAAAATCTTTCGGATTGTAGGCTTTTTCGAGTTCAATAGCGTTCATATCCCCGATTATAGCGAATCTCGGCAGCTTGTTACAGCATTTACGGAAAAAGCGTTTCTTATAATCGGAGGTGCCGTTTAATAAGTTCCGTAAAATCGTCCGTCTTTTGAGATTCGCGCTTAAAATCCGCTTTACAATATTTTTCTTCAATAATGGGAATAAATTCGTTATATTCACACTATTGCTTTGCAGCGTATGTGTTTGCAAAAGCTGAATATTCTATCGACTTAGGAGAAATCATTTATGAATGACAATCTTGAAACCAGAGTAAAAGAAGTGCTCGATATGTTCAGACCTAATTTACAGGCTGACGGGGGCGATATGGAATTCGTTTCGATCGACGAAAACAACCGGGTACATCTTATATTGACGGGTGCTTGCGGCGGATGTCCGATGGCTGTAATGACGCTTAAAATGGGTGTGGAACGATACTTAAAGGATGCGATCCCTGAAATTACGGAAGTTGTTCAGGATAATGCGAGCGACGCGCAATTCGAGTAAGGTTTTAATATCCGCCCTTGAACGGAATCTTATTCTTTAAGCTCACAAATTACTCTGTAAAGTCTGGCTGCGGTGTTTTTAAGAGTGTATTTTTCAAGAATAGGGGCAGCGGAACTTACTTCTTCTGTGAGAAGTGCGTTTAAATCAACATTTGGATTTTCAGGGTCGATGTAGTGTGCCGCGTTACCGTATATTTCCGGCAGACAGGACGAATCAGATATAATAACTTTTGCTCCTGCGGCAAGAGCTTCAAGCGGCGGTATTCCAAAGCCTTCAAAATATGAAGGAAAAATAAACGCGCGGCATTTTTGCATAAGTGCTTTAACTTCGTTGTCGTTTAAATAACCTGCAAAAATAACGTTTTTAAGATTTACAAACTTTTCAAATTCCGGTTGAACTATGCTTTTAAGCGGTTTTCCGGAAACGATAAAAGTTTCTTCAGGATAAAGACTTGCGTGTTCGGCAATCCACTGCAAATTTTTTCGAAGAGAAAGACTTCCGAGCGTAAAATAAAATTCTTTGTCTTTCGGTACTGAAAGTTTTTCCAATATCGAAAAATCCGGTTTGATTTCGTCATATTTTCCTACGCCGCTGTAAACAACGGAAATGCGTTCAGGATTCACTTTGTATGTGTCGGTAATCGTCTTTTTGGAGTATTCGGAAACGGTGATTATCCGTTTGGCTCGGCGTGCAATCCTTTTATACATGATGACGCTGTAAAGTCTTATCAATTTTTCACGGCGGGATGTAAAATCTTTCGGGTACAGTTCGCAATAAATGTCATGTAGAAATTCTATTCCGGGAGTTAAAAACGGGCAGGTGTTTGAAAAATCAAGACTTATCGCCTTGTTTTGAATGACATATTTTTGAAAAACAAACTGCGTCCAAATCGGAAAGATTTTCGCTTTATGATTCAGACGCACGATTTTTATGTTTTTGAGAGCCGGAAGTCCTTGTGCATTGGAAGGAACGACCAGTTCCATTTCATCTTTTTGGACAAGACAATCCAGCTCTTCCGTTACTTCGTGGGCGACCCGCTCAATTCCTGTAAGATTTTTGCACCATGATTCGCCGTTTATTGCGATTTTTCGTTTAAGCATGACGCATTATAGCGTGAAAGAGCTTAAAAATTCCATAAGCCGTTGCTTCTACGCTTTAATGCGGTTATCGTGTTGTTTTCTGCGCTGACATTAAAAATCAAGATATTTGCCGTCTTCAGGTTTTATTTCGATATTGAGTTTTTTTACAAGTTTTTTGATTTCGGAAGAAGTCAAAATTTTTTCTTTTACAAAATAATCCTGCATAACTTCCGAAAGATTTTCTCCTGCATCGACAGGATCTGTCCCCGTCATGTTTTTTATGCTGTATTGAAGCAATTTTCTATTGCGGTATTCGCCTATTCCCGCTCGGCTTGTTTTTTCATAATCTTCCGCAATATCCGACCATGATGCACCGCATAAAGATGCAATTACTGCGCAAATTGCTCCGGTACGATCGCTTCCAAGTCTGCAATTTATATAAAATGCACCGGGATGTTCTATGATGAATTTGCATATTTTTCGGAGTGCGTTTGAATATTCGCTTGCATCTGAATGGTAATAAACAAGATTGTAATCAATATTGACAGAAAGAAAGTTTCCATTTGCTTCTATTGATTTAAAAAGTGCAGGCATCGATTCGCCTTTTGAAGAATTCGGAAATTCATATCCGCTAAGACAAATATTGGTTTTTACGCTGTAAGCGGCAAGAGCTTTTTGTACACAATCAAGGCGGGCATCTTCCGTGTCAAGCTGCGGACGGGATTTTTTGAAGGGATGATAGCCGCGATAAAGATTTTTCGTAGCCGGTACGCGTCTAAAATTTGAAAGAGCTGCACGGTCGGAAGGATTTGATAAATCAAACTCTTTAAGAGTTTTTTCTAAAGGGATTTTATTGATTTTTTGTATTTCTGAAATTTCGTCATCATTTTTTAAAATGAGTTTGTTCTTCAAAAACAAATGACTTTCCGGCTCATCTTTTGATAAAAGGGTATGGTAAGACTCATCTGAAATTGCATAGAATATAAATTCGGGGAATCCGGAATTTCCGGGAATATTTATTTGCGAAAAATCTTTTACTAAGCTGAAATATTCTCCATTCTCATCTGTTTTTTCTGTAAGCTGCCATGAGTGGTCTGCCGTACTTATCCAGCCGTTAAAACTTCCTGAAATATAAATCTTTTCATCTTCTTTAATTTCAGGATACTTGGATTTGGCACAATAAAATTCAATGGAAAAATCGTCGATAAATTTGTAGCCAGTTTCTACCGGAGCGATTTCGGTCATAAAAATCCCCTGTTTTATTTGTTATAAACTCTCTTGTACGGATAATATATTATACCCAATGCAAATATTTTTCCATGATTTTATCGGCAGCTAAGGGCTTGCGCCGGGAAACCGTATTTTTGCTTAAAAGGTATCAAAAAGGCTTCACGGATAAAAATTTTCGATTTTTAATGAAGATTTATAAAATTATGCTATAATTTTTCAACTTTTATTTTATAGGAGCCTGACATGGCAAGATTTACATTACCAAGGGATTTGTATCACGGAAAGGGTGCTATCGAAGCATTAAAATCGTTTAAAGGAAAACGTGCACTTATCTGCGTAGGCGGAGGAAGCATGAAGCGATTCGGTTTTTTGGATAGAGCGGAAACTTATCTCAAAGAAGCCGGAATGGATGTACGCATATTTGAGGGAATAGAATCAGATCCGTCGGTAGAAACGGTTATGCGCGGTGCTGCCGTTATGCAGGACTATCAGCCGGATTGGATTGTCGCAATGGGCGGAGGCTCTCCGATAGATGCTGCAAAAGCCATGTGGATTAAATACGAATATCCTGAAATCACTTTTGAAGAGATGTGCAAGGTTTTCGGCATTCCCGAACTTAGAAGAAAGGCAAAATTTTGCGCAATTTCTTCTACTTCCGGTACGGCTACGGAAGTTACTGCGTTTTCGATTATTACAGATTATTCAAAAGGAATTAAATATCCAATTGCCGATTTTGAAATTACACCGGATGTCGCAATTGTAGATCCCGACCTTGCACAAACTATGCCTAAAAAGCTCGTCGCACATACCGGAATGGATGCGATGACTCACGCGGTTGAAGCTTATGTTTCCACAGCGAACTGTGATTTTACCGATCCTCTTGCCATTCATGCGATTGAAATGATTATGAAAGATTTGGTTCCGTCTTATAACGGCTCGGAAGTATCCAGAGCGAATATGCACAACGCACAATGTCTTGCAGGAATGGCATTCTCCAACGCTTTGCTAGGTATCGTTCACTCAATGGCTCATAAGACAGGTGCGATTTTTGCAGACTGCGGTAACGGTGCTCATATAATTCACGGTGCTGCAAATGCAATGTATCTTCCGAAAGTTATCGCCTTTAATGCAAAAGATGCGGCGGCTAAAAAACGTTACGGAGTAATTGCCGATTATATGGGAATTGCAGATAAGTCCGCTTCCGACGATAAAAAAGTTGCTGCGCTGATTACACATTTACGCAAGATGAATGATGATTTGAACATTCCGCACTGCATAAAAAATTACGGCGCAGACAGTTTCCCTTGTGAAAACGGCTTTGTCCCGGAGAAAGTGTTCCTTGAACGTCTGCCGGATATTGCAAAAAATGCGATTGCCGATGCCTGTACGGGGTCAAATCCGCGCCAGCCTACACAACAGGAAATGGAAGAACTGCTTAAATGCTGCTACTATGATACCGATGTAAATTTCTAAAAAACGGCGGAGCTTTTATGCCTCCTTTATGTTCCGCAGTTTAATTCTTTTTGCCTTGCCGCGCATTTGCGGCAGGGCATTTTTTACGGCTCTGATGTGCCGTAAAAGCCGTTTTTTGAAAGAGACTTTATATTGAAGCCGCCGTACTTAAGAATTGTCTAATTGCAAAGAATCGATGAGTTTTGCAAGAGATTTCAATTCTTCTTCGGTTAATGTAATACCTTTTCCCATTTTTTGATGTTCGGGTGCCCAACTGCGTAAATCGAATTTTGCGGGACGCCCGCCCCATGAAACTTTGTTCAATTCAAGTTGCCATCCGCTTTTGCTTTTCGAAATAACGCCGAGATAGTCCGTTATCGTAAATGAAAAATCATCGTTCATAAATTCTCCCATAAGACTTTTGCAGTCCGTTTCAACACTAGAAAAAATCAGTCGTGCGCATAAGCTCACGATTTCGATAATAGAGTCCGCCGTAAAATCTCGAAAAATCGTGATTATTGCTACTCTTTATAAAGTATTGTAAAATATAACTGTAATTTTATAAAGTAATAACCGAACTAGGAGGTTCAAATTGAAGAGAATTTATGTTCCTTTTCTCTGCATGGCGATCTGTTCCTTTATTCTGACTTCTTGCGGCTCCAAGCCGAAAGACAAGCCGGATTCAAAGATTGATGATGCTGCGCAGAAAGTAGAGCATGAAATGAATTCGGATAATTCCGGAGAAATTTCTGCTTTGGAAGCTGCCGAAAACGCCAGAAATGCGGCGATTGCAGCGGGTGCCGATAAGTCGGAAAAAGCCCGGTTTGCTGCTACCGATGCTATTTATCAGCAGTTAAAACTTCAAGCGGAATCGGGCGCGGATGTTTCCGTAGGTCTTAAAGATGCGGAAAACCGTTTTAGGGCTTTAGCCGCTTATGCCGAAGCAAAAAAAGCGAAACAACGAATTGATGAAAACGGTTATGCCGGATACGACAGGCGTTCTTACGATAAAGGCTGTGAGGCTTTGAATGATTTGGACAATCTTTTCGGAAGCGATACGAATCTTACGGGCGAGGCGATGCGTGCAAAAGCCGATGAGGCGAACGGTTCTTTTAAGAACGTAATTATTGCGGCGTTTAAAAAGTTTGCAAGAGACGAACGCACCGAAGCCTTTAAGGCAAAGCGCGATGCCGACGGTGTAATGGCTGCCGTTGCCGCAAAAACCGAATACGCTGAAGCCGTAAATGCTTTCCGCTCCGGAGATGCAAATTATTCTCAGCAGAATCCCGAAGCTGCATATAATTATTACAAAAATGCAAAGTCGGCATTTTCAGCCGTGTTTTCTTCCGTGTCGGAAAAGCGGGAAGCTGCGCAAAAAGCCATGAGCGAAGCTAAAAAGAAAGTTGAGGAAAGCAATAATTATGCTGTAAGAGCCGACCGTGAAGTTCCTCTTTCAGGTGATAATGTAGAGGGAATCGAATCGGCGGATGCAAAACTTCTTGAGGATGATTCTTATGCCGATCCTTCGGCGCAGGAAGCTTCCATTCCCGAAGATATTTCCGAGCAGGAGGCAGCAAAATGAAAAGATTATTTGCTGTTTTAGCGGCGTTTATGATGACTGCCGCAATATTTGCCGCAAGCTATACGACAAATACTTATCAAAAACTTGCAGATGAGTACTCTAAAAAAGCCCAAACCGCATTCGATGCCGGACAGTATGAGGCTGCCGTAGAATATTCGGACAAAGCTGCGGAAAACGCCGCATTGTCAAAAGCTTACATTGATATGATGAAAGCCAGACATGATGTCGATGAACAGATGAAACTTGCAAAAGATAAAATCGATTGGGCTGAAAAGTCGAATGTCGATAAGACGTTCCCGATGGCTTATGCGGCTGCAAAAGAATCTTACGCTAATGCGGAGGCTGCTTACGGCAAAGAAGAATGGGTTTCCGCTCTTAATTATGCAAAACAAGTTATTGCAGCCCTCGACGGAGTTGCGGAAGGAAATCCTTTGCCGGAATATTATATTGTTCGTCCGTGGGCGGAGACTAAAGACTGCTATTGGAATATTTCCGGTCGTCCGTATGTTTACAATAATCCTATGCTGTGGGAGAATTTGTACCAAGCCAACAAGAATCTAATGCCGCAGCCGGAAGACCCCAATCTTATTCTTCCCGGTATGAAGATGAAAATTCCGAGCCTTTCCGGTGAATATCGCGAAGGCGTTTACAGTCCTTCAAAAAAATACGATACGTATAAGTCAAAATAAAATCCGTTTTTGCAATTTTTAGGATTTTAATGCGCTCCGCACTTGAGGTACTTAGTTGCGGGGCGTTTTTATTTTGACAGATAATAACTTACGGATTATTATTAAAAACGACCGGATAGTCCGGCTGCTTATTTTCTTACATTTATATAAGTCAATAAAATTAAAATCGGATTTATGCCGTATACGAAAGGGGGATTTTATGGCAATTATCGCAATATCAAGACAGGTTGCAGCATTGGGAGATGAAGTTGCCGATGCCGTATCTAAAAAAATGGGCTATAAATTCATAAATCGGCAAGAAATGGAAAAGCGTATCGTAGAATTGGGGTTTCCTGCCGAAAAATTAAAAAAATATGACGAACGGAAGCCCGGTTTTTTTGCCTCTCTTGTAAAAGACAGAGACGAATATCTTAATTATCTGCAAACTGCGATACTTGAAGCGGCTTCGCAAGATAATTGCGTCTTAATAGGTCGCGGTGCTTTTTTGATTTTGGAAAATTTGCCCAATCTTATTTCGCTTAGATTTGTGGCAAAAAACGAAATTCGGGTTGAGCGGCTGAAAAAAGAATTCAATTGGACTGAAAAGCAAGCCCTGCAGCGTATATCGGAAAGCGATACAAATAGACGCGGATTCCACAAAAGTTTTTTTAATGTAGAGATTGACGATTCTTCACATTTTCTTATGGTTATGAATACCGGCGTTTTTACGGCGGATTCCGCTTCGGAGCTTATATGCGGCATGGTAAAGAATTTTATCGATCCCGAAAAGGAAGCTGCAGGAAAAGAGCGTCTTACGGAACTTTTGAAATGCCAGCATCTTGTAAATAAGCTTGTATTTGAGCATCATCTGGCTATTGAATTTTTAAGAGCCGTAGTAAAAGACGGGGGCGTTGTTTTGCAGGGCGTTACAAATTCCGCCGTCATCGTAGAACGCGCATTGCATATCGCTTCGGAAGCTCTGCCTGAATATTCGGTTTCGTCTGCAATAAGCGTCGTGCAGGATTTTAAGGCGCGGATGTAATTTGTTGCAATGATGCGGCGGTTGACTTTTAATTTGCTACAAAATAATATCTTGTTATGAAGCTGTCCAATAAATTTACGCTTGTGCGGGCTGTTTTTGCACCCGTATTTTTTCTGATATATCACATTCCTATTTGGTTTGCTTCCGCGCAAGTTGCAAAATTTTCCGCATTCATTATGCTTCCGTTGCTCGCCGCAGCAGAATTTACCGATTACCTTGACGGACATTATGCCCGCAAACTCGGTGAAGTAAGCGATTTCGGTAAATTGTTCGATCCTTTTGCGGATGTCATTTTAAATCTTACCGTTTTTTTATGCGCGTTTTCTTCCATAAATAAAGCCTTTAGTCCGTATATGCCGATTTTATTCTTCGTATTGATTATGTATAGAGAATTTTCAATGACGTTTATGAGGCTGGCAGCTTCCGTAAAAGGAATCACGATTGCGGCGAGAAAAGGCGGTAAACTCAAAACCGTTTTTTATATTTCATCGGGAATTCTCATGCTTGCCGTAGAAAGTGCATTGCGTTTGGGATTAGATATTTCTCCGTATTTTTCCTTTGTACGCACTGTGCTGCTTATTATGTTTTCTCTCTGCGTGCTTTTGAGTTACGTCTCTTTTGCGGATTATTTGATTCATTTTATTCCGGCAATACGGAAAAAGTAATTTTATGTTGAATGTCGACTTGTATATTTTTATAAATATCGTATATAGGTTACCTAAAAAATTAAAATGTATGAAAGAATT
>CAUUVZ010000055.1:0-17891 GCA_963548875.1 uncultured Treponema sp.
GGCAAGCCTTAAACCATTTCTTTCAAGGGAGGAAACCAGCTCGGAGTTCGAAGCCTGCAGTTTTCCTCCCTTGAAAACCCTCCTTCCTTGGGCACGACCAAAGGACTTGCGCCCTTTGGAATCCCGGATTATTCGTATATTTTAATTTTCTAGGTGAGCCAATATCCGATATTCATAAAAATAGAAAGTCTCGACATTCGGACTATCGGCTGATTTTGGGAAAATTGATTTCCGTGTTAAACCGCAGGCTGCGGACGGGCAGAATGATACATAACGGTGTAATCGGTCTTTACGTCCGCAGCCTCTGCCGGATTTTTTGGGGCGAAATTGCTATACAAGTTTTCCCTCCGGAAAACTTGAGGCGGCGGGAAAGAAGTGAAAGTCTGTAAAACCCGTTTTTACCGCCGCCGATCCGCTGCAATTTTGCACGGCAAAATTGCGTAAAAGATTCTTTATTGCACCCAAGTGGGAAAGCTACAGGCTGTGACCGGTTGCACAAGTTTCGAATTTTCGAAACTTGAAGCGGATAGAAAATAAGCTAAGTCCGTAAAAGCAATTTAACTGTCCGCCACTCCCTTTCTATAAAACGCGAAATTCAATATATATAATTTTTGTTATATTTATCCTCAAAATATATTGACTTTGCAATAAACATTTCTGTAGAATGCGCCCTATCTTAACATAGTTACCCTAAGCTAACTATGTTCGCACCGCATATAAGGAACGCGGAGGCTCCCCGATAAAAACATCGGGGAATGTTGTTCTCATAAATATTCTCTATGCACATTTATGGAATATAAAATAAGAAACGGAGCCGTCTTAAAAGAATATTCTTTTTAAGACGGAACGAAAAATTCAAAAGCGGCTCGATATTTCCGGGCGGATTTTGAAGTTTCTTATTTATTTGAGACAGCCTAAACGGGCGCAAAATGCGTCTCCTGTAAGCGCAAGATATTTTGCCGTACGGCGGAATTCAATTTTCAAATTATTCTTCCAAAACTCAAAATCATTATGGAGAATAAAATTAGGAGTTTTTATGAAAAGTTTACAAAAACTTATTTGTACGATTTTTCTTCTCTCGATTGCAGTAGCGGGTTGTAAGCAATCCCTTTCTTCGTCATCCGCAGACGATCCGGCGGACGAAAACGTAGAAATGACATTGAAAGATGCAAGCAACACGCAATGCACATTGACGAAAAACGGAACGGAGTTTAGCGCAACCGTCAAAACAAAAAATGCGTCACTTTTAGTTAAGGCACCAAAAGCCGAAGTAAAAATAGACGGAAAAGCTGCAAGAACGTACAATTTTAATTTTGATAATAACGGACAAGAAAAAACCGTTACCGTATCGGTTACTCAAAACGGAACGACTAAAACCTACACCGTAAAAGTCAAATATTATAACGGTGCCTTAAAAAAACTTACGGTAAAAGATGAAAGTTTAAAAGAAGCGGCGGTAAGCAGTGCAGGTCTTGAATACACCGCATCCGTAGGCACAAAAAAAGCTACGGTAAGTGTCGAAACTTTCGATTCAACCGATAAAGTAAAAATCGATGAAACCGAAACAAAATCGAAAGAGATAACATTCGGAGCAGGGGATACTCTAAAAGAATTAAAACTTTCCATAACGCATAACGGAACGGAAGAAAAATACACCGTAAAAGTTTATTACAGCGACCCTTCTCAAAATCCGGTAGACCCCGAATTAAAAAGCATAAAAGTAACGAACGCTGCATCCCCTTCCGAAACTTTTACGCTTGACCCCAAGTTTAACGTAAATAATACGAACTACACTTTAACGATTCCTGCGACGGTTAGTAAAATCAAAGTGGAAGCTGAAGCGGAAACGGGTCTTACTATACAAGGAACGGGAGAACAGACTTTTAACGAAGGCGAAACCAAATCGATAAAGCTATCGGCAGTCTCCCCCTCAAATCCTGCGATTAAAAAGGAATACACAATAACGGTAACAAGAGCTGCAGCAGGTGCATCCGCCAATGCGTACCTTGAAAAATTGGAACTTATCCCCGAGTGGATAGGTATCCAAAAAGGCTGGGTAGACGGCAAGAAACCTGCCGATTTCAATAAAGACATTACATCTTACACAGGAACGGCAGTTGCAACAAACACGGAATTCTCTATAACGGCAAAACCCGAAGACGCCGGTGCAAAAATGACGGTTAGCGTCGGTTCTTCAATAAAAACCTTAGAGTCCGGCGTAAAAACCAAAATAACGCCGTTCGATTTCGGAGAAAACACGTATAAGATTACGGTAACGGCTCCGAACGGACTTACAAAAAAAGAATATACCGTAAAAATTACCCGCCCTAAAGGCAGCTATCACCTTGTTTCCTTTACGGGAAGCGGATTGAGCAATTTCTTTGACTCTTATTTGGCGGACTACAAGACTTCCGGATTCGGTTCAAAAACTCTGAACGCAACCGCATTTAAAGGCGTAACCAAGACAACGATACAAGCCGTTGCGGAAGTACCGGAGACGACGAAAATCCAAATCAAAATATATACGAAACCCGGTACGGCAGAGGAGACTTCGGTAACGGAAGACTTTAACGGTTTAAAAGAAATCGATTTAACGGAATCCGTAACAAAAATTCAACTGATACTTACTTCAACCGTGTTGACACCCGAGTACAACAACAACATTTACACGCTTGATATCAAAAAATCAAACGCTTCCGGCGATAACGATTCATCGCTGAAATCTCTGGATGTTTCGTATTACGGCGGAGCTGCGTTCTACAAAATCAAACTGGGTAAAACATGGAGCCCGTCAACAACGGATTATCCTGTAGATATAATGTCTTCAATAAAAGAACTGAGAGTGGATGCCGTTCCGAACAACCCCAAAGCAAGAATTGAAGGCTGGAAAGGACAAACTTCAATGCTCTTTACTCTTCCCGTTGAGAACAATAAGATTAACATCACGGTTTTTGCGGAAAACGGGGATAAAACAACCTATTCGCTGAATATTAACCAAGCAAAACCCGTAAAGCTGGAACTTACGGGTATCCCGCCGGCCATTGACATATCGACACTTTCCGGCGGTAAATACGAAGTACGTGGAACGTATTTCGATCCCGAAGGCATAATAAGCGAAATCTGGGTAGGTTCTTCCGGCTTACCGATACAAGAAAGTTTGGGACACAAATGGAAAAAAGCGGAAAAGCATACCGACGGAACGTTTACCGCATACCTTGAAGACTTAAAAGATATGCCTAACGGAAAGAGGGATATTAAAGTCGGTGCATTCGGTATAAACGGCGGAGCAGTTGCCGTTGCCCGCCAAGAAGTCATAATTCAAGGAAGCAGCATTCCTTCAGGAGCCGTAGATGTAACGGTTGATCCGAGAGAATATACGCTGCCCGGAAAAGGTAAGATAAACATTGTAATTTGCGATTCCGACTGGTGGAACAAAGGCGAAGATGTCATATACGGAGTAAAAGAGTCTTCGCTCGACGGTTTGCGCTTCCCGACGAGCATTCAGCTCGGCGGTATTACCGCAAACGGGCGCAAATGCATGGTACTGGTCTACGTATACGACGATATGAACAGTCTTGTCTATTACGGAGATGCGCGGGACATAACACCCGTTCCGGGAGGACTTGCACCTTGCACCGTTGAAATTAGAAAGGCGCAATAAACGATAGAGCCGGATAGCATCCGTAAACGGAAACGCATATCCGGCATGATTTTTGCACATTTACAGCCCGTTCATACTGCGGGCTGTTTTTTTAAAAGAAGGTTTAAATTGAACGTCTGAAATAGTGCCGTGCAATTTTAAGGAAGGATAAACATGAAACGATTATTATTTAAGATACGGAAAGCGGCGATGTTAAGTCCGCTTTTGTGCATATTGCTTGTCTCCTGCAAAAACGGAGCGGGAACGGAGCCGTCCGAGACTGTCCTTACATGGAAAGACAACTTACCTGCCCTATCCGAGCGCCAAACCATAAGCCAAAACGAAATATATGCTTGGTATGAGGGAAGACTCGGCATTTTAATGGACGGCAAAAATTACGGGCCCTACAATGAAAAAGTCCGTGCCGATAACACTCTTTTGCCCGGAAAGATTGTATTTGAGTCCACAAAAACCCAATACGACGGCGCAATGCGGAATATGACTACGCGTTTTAGGTTTGATAACATAGAGCTTAGTACTCAAGACGGCGGAAAAGCGATTGTATTTACGGGAAAAGACGGCAAAGCATATATATCCATGCTAGGCGGCGAACAATACATGGGAGACAATACTTCCGTTGCAGGAGCTTTCTACAAACAAGACGGAAACGTTTACATTACCTACACCGTTACATACAACACCGATGATATGAAAAAAAACATTCCGCTAATACCTGCAAATTCCCACAACTCCTTGTCCGGCACCATGATAAAAGGAATAAAGAAGTAAAACTTGCCCGTATCTTTCTAAGACAAGCCTTACTTCTTTCAAGGGAGTGGCGGACGGAAGAACAAGACGTGAAAGACACAACAGGTTCGCCGTCCGCTTCAAGTTTCGACTTGTCGAAACTTGCACAACCGGTCATAGCCCGCAGATTTCTCACTTGGGCACCATCAGATACCTTTTACGCAATTTTGCCGCACGGCAAAATTGCAGCGGACGGGCGGCGATAAAAACGGGTTTTACAGACTTTCACTTCTCTCCCGCCGCCTCAAGTTTTCCGGAGGGAAAACTCGTATAGCAATTCCGCCCAAAAAAATCCGGCAGAGGCTGCGGACGTAAAGGCCGATTACACCGTTATGTATCATTTTGCCCGTCCACCGTCCGCACCGCACCTGACGGAAACTCGGCATCCCGAATGGAGAGGCGCGTACACTCGGGATGGAGTGTCATATACGCTCGTACGTGTATGCCGCGTACGTTCGGGGCGGCACGTCATGTACGCTCGTACGGGGATAAAAAGAAACTGCCGATAAAGACCGGAAGTTTATTGTTTAACCCGAAAAATCAAGGCTTGTACGAAGACTTAAATTTCAAACTCGACGGGGAGACTCAAAAGTTTGTCGGCTTTGAGTCCCGTTTATTTTTATATTGAAAATTTATATTCGATATCGGCAGTTGTCGGAGAGCTTATTTCGTGAGTGTAGTAGGTTCCTGCGGAATTTATTCCGATTTCATATTCGGTATCCGTACGCAAACCGTAAAAGCTCACAATGCCCGAACCGTTTGTCATGCCGCAGGCGGCGCAAATCCCGCTTTGTTTTTCATAAAGCCATACGAGCATTTGCTTTGCCGCTGTTGCGGTTACCTTGTTTTCCACCGTTATTTTTACCGACTTTTCCGAATAGACGCTTCCCGCTGCGGGAATATCGAGGGCATTTTTTACGCATTCTGCGGCTTTCAGCACATTTACGCGCCCGTAGCCGTACCATTTTGAAAATCCCCTTGAATCGTATTTTCCGTACGATGATTTTTTATCTATCTTGTCCGCAGTCCGCTCAAGAATCGTTTTAATCTGATACCCCGTAAGCTCGGGATTTATCGACAAAAGATATGCGATAGTGCCGGTTACGAAAGGCGCGGACATCGAAGTTCCGCTCATCCATCTGTAAGAAGATTTTACATCGGGAGAAGAATAGTTCGACCAGTTGTTGCCGCCGTTTCCGCAGCTGTAAATGCTTTCTCCCGGTGCGCAAACGCTAATCCACGAGCCGCCGTTACTGAATGCCGCTTTCGTATCGTACATAGTTGTCGCGCCCACAGCCAATATTCCTTGCAAGGCGGCAGGATAACAGGCGATTGTTTTTCCGTTGTTACCCATAGAAATTACGGGAATAACGCCCGCCGCAAGAGCTTTATTCATCATTTCGACTTCATAAGGATGAATTGCAAGTCCGCCCAAAGACATATTAACGGGAACGGCAACCTGAGTAAGTTTAGGCGAAGATAGTACTTCCGAAGGCAAGCCCGACAAAACGGAAACGTTGCGGTCTGAAGGCTCTTTCCTAAGCTCGGTGATAATATCCGCAAGGTCGCCCAAGCAAGAATAAGTAGCCCACGAACTGCTGCCGCCTGCATCAATTCCCCTATATGTAATGAGTTTTGTGTGCGCATGGGCGACACCGCATATTCC
This sequence comes from uncultured Treponema sp., assembly GCA_963548875.1. GTDB lineage: Bacteria > Spirochaetota > Spirochaetia > Treponematales > Treponemataceae > Treponema_D. The sequence continues at coordinate 6,114 of CAUUVZ010000055.1, forward strand.
CTTACCGTTGTTACCTACGGCAGCGATTGTTCCCGCGCAATGAGTGCCGTGCCCGAAATTATCCCAGTTTTCGTTTACGGGAACGGACACTAAAGGATTGTATTCGGCAGTCCCTCCCCTGTGCAGTGAAGACTTTGCATAAAATATTATGGAATTTCCGTCGCTATCGTAAAAATCTTCATGGAGACTGTTTACACCCGTATCTATGATTGCGGCAAGAACTTGATTTACGGCGGAAGAATCATAGACTTTAAAAGCCTCGAGCGCATCGGTTACGGTTAATCCCCAATCCGATTTATCCGCTTCCGGATCTTGTTTTACATTCCCCTGCCCCGTCCCGAACGGAAAAACGCTCGCAGCTCTTCCGTTTCTTCTATAGCTTGAACCTGCAGATGAATTTTCCGAAACGGAAGGCGTATCGTAGCGGTAGTCCGGCTGAGCATAAAGTACGCCGTTTTTCCGCCGCAATTCCGCGCGGAAGCGGAGCGCATCGGATTGAGTGCGGACAAGAAAATAACGGTAACCGTCATTCATATTCGTTTCAGAGATAACGGCGGCATTCAACGCGGAAAAATCGCTTTCATCAAAGGACGGCGCGGTTTTTACAATCGAATATCCCTCGCGGACTTCTTCATCTTTATCGCTCCGCTCTTGCTGAGCGATAATCCATTCGGAATTAAATACGGTTCCGCCGTTATTTTGTTTACCGTTTTCCGCGCTTCCCGGCACTTCACCTAAATTCAAGGTGCAGCCTAAAAACATTGCGGCAATAAGCACAAGCAAACCTAATGCTTTGATATTGTAATTATTTTTTCTTGTCATATAAAAATCCTTGTTTTACTCATCCGTTATTTTAAAATAGAAATTTCCGTTCGCACTTGAAGCATATCTAAGTCCGTTTGCAAAACTTTCGCTGGTATTGTCATTCCATATCGCTGCAAAGACCGCAGGTTCGTCATCATAAGTCTCATCGGGATGTTTTCCCCAGTTAAAAATATCCCAACAATAAGTATAGCCGGTTTTAAAAGTTTTCGACTGATACTTAGGGTGATTGAATACCGAAGTATTCAAATATTTCGGATGAATCGTAACAACTCCGTCTTTATAAGTGAGTAAATCGGATTCGGAGAGATCCGGAGCAACAAGTCCGCGCACCTTTAATTCTTTAAAATCTATATCCGAAAATTGATTTCCCTGCGCAGTCCGTAAAGTAAGTCTTTCTCCCTCTTCAGCGTTTAAGTCTACGGTGATTTTTCCTGCAAAAACAATTTCCTTGTCGGAATCTTTACGCGCAATACGCAGACCGAAATCGAAAAAGTTTGCAAGTTTATTTTCCCAAATCGACGGGTTCGTTATCCTGAAAGAAAAACTTAAATCGTCAAGCTCCGATTTTTTTACAAAACCGTTATCGGCAGGACTTTCGAGCATAATCGTATTTGCAGGCAAAAGGCGCGCAGTCCCAACGGGAGACTCAATACAATGCTCGGTATCGGTAAACGCGGAAATCTTATATTCGTAAGTTACGCCTTCTTCCAGCGAAGAATCCGTATCGTATCCGCTATGAAAACCTTCATAAACTTTAAAAGCCGGAGAAAGATTTTGCGGACCGCTGTAATCTCTTGCATATTGTCTTCTTTGAACCGAAACCCAGTTTGTCTTTCCCTGCTCCCTGCGGTAAATATCAAATCCGCGTATCGGCAAATCTTTGGACGCATAATCTTTTATCGAAAACCACAATACGACATCATGAGAAGATGAGTTTGCTGTGGCGTAGCGCATATCGTTCATCGCGCCGGATTCTTCTTCCGCTCCGAAGAGTCTTAAAGATTCGGGAAAACGGCGCATTTCCACTCTAAAGCCTTGTACGGATGCGCCTTGGATTGTTCTGGTTGCAGGGCGGCGTTCCGTAAACGAAACGGAATTGATATGACGCTCTACGCGGTTTCCCGCAAAATCGTACGCGGTGATTACAAGATTGTCTACGCCGCTGTTAAACGAAATTTCATCAAGGGAGAACGTCGCAGTACACTTCCAGCTTCCGTCCGCTTCCTGCACGCAAACGGGGAAAACTTCGGCGATACTGTTTCTTGCCGAAGGAGAAGAACCTACCGCAAAGGCGCATCCGAAGTTTCCGTTACTCGGAACGCTTTGTATCGGGCGTACGGGAGAACGAAATTCGACTTTCAAAACCATTATCTGAGTGGAAGTATTTGTGTACCAAAATCCGCCGTCCGTAAAAACTTCCCCGTTTAATAAAACGGATGTTACCGACGGAGCTTCCGTTTCCGCGCCGTGTTGCGGCTCCCTCTGAATCATCGTGATAAGCTGAGAGTTTTCTTCGCCTATGTAGTAATTTTCTATAACGGATGCGGAAAGTTTGTTCTTTTCGCCTTTCAATCGGAAATCATAGCATTGTTTTTTCTTGATTGCGAGATTTACGCTTCCGTTTACAACGGCGGCGTTATCGTATATTAAAGAATTTTTACCCGTTTCATAAACGGAAAGCACGCTCGGCTCCTTAATCGGTTCGCCGCACACGGAATCGAACACTTTAATTTTGACGCTGGCATAATTTTCGTTGAAATTGGACAAGCCCGTAGAACACGAGGCTAAAATGCTCAGCAAAACGGCGATACGGCAAAATGCCGTATGTTTTTTTGACATAAAATATTTCATATTTCTCCCATAAAAATAAAAACTTTCTCAGAAAATAACTTTAACAACGGCGGAATCCGTTTTAATTTGCGGAAAGAGGAACTTAATCCGCATAGTTAGCAATAGTTAACTACGTACAGCGGCGCATTCTACTTAATCGATTATGTATAAGTCAATATATTTTCAAAAAGATATTATAATTTTGTTATAGTTAGCCTAGACTAACTAATTGTCTAAATATAACGAATTTTATATAATCCCGAAATCTAAAACGGGAGAGGACTTTTTACTAACTTGGAGGTCTAAATGACTGAATCTACAAAACATTACGGACAAGGAAAATCCGTCCGGAAAATCGGGAAAAAATTATTTTTATTGCTCGGAGCAACGATTGCGGCTCTGTTCGCTTTTTCGTGCAGCCAGGATGCGTCGAACGATGCCCCGGAAGTGCAAAAAACTTTTAATATCGAATATGTGATGGACGGAGGTACAAATCCTGCCGACAATCCCAAATCTTATTCGATAGATAAACTGCCTGTAGAACTTAAAGAGCCTTCAAAGGACGGTTTTACTTTTGACGGCTGGTATACGGACAAAGATTTTAAAACCAAAATCGTTAAAATCGAAAAAGGCACGACGGGAAAATTAACTCTCCGTGCAAAATGGACTAAAGTTCCGACGGCAAACTATAAAGTTATCCACCTCCTGCAGCCGGTAACGGGCGACACTTATGCGCAGAACGAAGAGCAAACTCTTAGCGGCAAAGTCGGTGGAGATACTAAAGCGGAAGCAAAAAACTATCCCAACTTTCACGTTAGCGAAACCAAACACCCGGATAAAAAGATAACTCAAACCGTAATAAAAAAAGACGGCTCAACGAAAATAGAAATTTATTATGACAGAGATACGTTTACCGCAACGTTTGATACAGACGGAGGAAACGAAATTGCTTCCGTATCAGGCAGATTTAAAGCCCCTCTCGATGCGGGTACGGTACCTGCGCCCACGAAAGAAAACTTTACTTTTGAAAAATGGGAGCCGGCTCTGCCTGCAACGTTTGTCGCAAACACAACTCACAAAGCAAAATGGATAGCGGAAGTTCTGCCGCAGTACAAGGTTGAACACTGGTTACAGAAAGTTGATCCCTCTACGGGTAAAGTTCTCGACGCAGGCACGCACAACGATACCAATTACGAGCTGAAAAATCTTGATACCCAAACAAAAACCGGCAAAAAGAATACGCAAACACAAGCCTCTGCAAAATCATATACGGGTTTTGAAACGCCTTCAGTTACGCAAGAAAACATAAACGAAGACGGCTCAACCGTAGTAAAAATTTATTACGTTAGAAAAGGCGTTACGCTTACGTTTGATGCTAAAGGCGGAAAAATAGACGGTGAAGATAAAAAAACTTTAAGCGGCAAATACGGCGAAAAAATAGAAGCGAGTGACGTTCCTTCTCCCGCGAGCGTTAATGCCGATGAATTCAGCGGATGGACCCCGGCAAAGCCTGAGAACTTCCCCGAGGAAAACAAGACTTATGAAGCTCAGTGGAAAAGGCTGTTATCCATTGAAATTACAAGTGAACCTACGACAAAAAATTATATCGTTGGAGAGAACTTTAATCCTGCCGGACTGGTTGTAAAAGCCAAGTACAGCGACGACAGCAATCCGCCATTGAAATACAATGTAGACTATGAAACGGATTTCGATAATATTAAAAACAGTATAGGCGACAACCAAACCGTTACGGTCAAGCACAAAAAAGACCCGAGCAAAACTGTAACGTTTGAGGTTAATATAAAGCCGGTTCCTGCAATAACTTATAAGTTCGGCGATATTATCGACGGCACCGATGGGAAAAAATATAAAGCCGATAGCTTTACTCCTACCGGCAGCGGTCCTAATAATTGGGAAAAATATTACGTAATCATCAAAGTTGAAGGTACGAAATATGTCGGCGCACGGTATTTCGATAATACCGGTTATGGTGATGTTGAATTGGGAAGCTCGATCGCCAATACGTATCAAAGAAAACCAAATTCGCCGAATAGATACCTTACTAAAGATGATGCTGCGGCAATTTTTGCCCAAAAGGATAAATTTAAGTCTTCCATAAAGAAAATAAAGCCTTCCGGCATTCCTAATGATCTTAATAAGGAGAATTGCATATACAAAGGTAAAAATTCTTACGATGAAGATGCCTTTTTTAACGGCAATGATGAGGAGATAACATCTTCATCTTGGAAGAATAGAGATATTCTTCCCATCGTAGCACGGGATTTCAACTAACCGTACATAACACAAAAGAATAAAGCAAATGCAAAACGGCACCTAAAAACTTAAAAGTTTCGGGTGCCGTTTTAAATTCCGCAGATTGTCTAAAAACGAAGATTTCCGTTACAGTTTATTTTTGTGCGACGGTAAGATTTACCAGCCAGCGTTCTTTTTTAAGCCAGATATATGCAATAATAGTTTTTACAAAGTCGGAAAGTTTTACGATTGCGTACATTGCAACGGGTCCTAGGGGCGTAAGCCAGACCAATAAAAACATTCCTCCAACAAACAAGATATTTGCGGCAGTGTCGCATATAACTCCCATAGTAGTATCTCCGCCCGTGCGGGAAATTGCATATTGTCCGTTTAAATAAGCCCAAAGCGGAAGGTAAGCTGCCGCAGTCAATATCAACCCGCGAGCAATTCCTTGTGAATTTAAACTCAAATTCCTGAATACGAAGGGAATCAAAAGAACTGTGGAAAATCCAATCAGCATAAAAATGATTCCAAATACGGTGGAGCCGGACAATATCCAGTTTTTATATTTTTTAGCTTCATCAAGTCTGCCCGCGCCCAGTTCCTGTCCAAGTATTACGGACGTCGCGGTTACAATTCCCGAAAAACAGATAAAAAACAGATTGGCTATTGCAAATCCCGCCGACATTCCCGAAACAACTTCCGCACCGCCGCGAGTATTGTACAAAGCGTTCGATACGGTTTCGGAAACCGCCCAAGTTAATTCCGAATACAAAATCATTGTAGACTTTTTAATTATTGTTCCGAACAAATGAACTTTTATTTCAAACAATTTGAATATGTTGAATAAGAACGGAGGCTTTTTTACAACCGCGTATATGATAAATAAAATAAGTTCTACCGCACGCGCAATAACGGTTGCAATTCCGGCACCTTCAACTTCAAGGCGCGGCGCACCGAGATTTCCGTAAATAAATATCCAGTTAAAAAACGTGTTTACGAGTGTTGCAATAATGGAAATGACTAAAGGAGGACGGACAATTTCTATTTCGCGCAAAGAAGATGCTATTGACTGCGAAAAAACCATAAACAAGCCGGAAAAAGCTACGGCGCGCGAATATTTCACCGCTTGGTCGATAATTACATCCGCATCTTTGTTTACGGTAAGCATTATGCCGAAAAGATTTCGCGGCGCAATCAATCCGACTGCAACAAATAGGATTCCGGCAATTCCCGTAAGTAAAATTTTAAATCGCAGACTTTGCTGCATTCCTACGTTGTCTTTTGCGCCGTTAAACTGCGACATAAATATTCCGCCGGCGGCGCAAATCGTATTTACAAGAATCAAAAATACGAAAATCAGCATTCCTGTAACATTTACGCCTGCCATTTTTACGTCGCCAAGCCCCGCGACCATAAAATTATCAATTAACGAAACAAAGTTTTGGATTAAAAGCTGCGCCATTACCGGAAGCGCAATAGAAAGAGCGCGCATATAAAACTGCGCTGTACCGAAGTATTTATTTTTTAACATAGAACCTCGTTATAGTTCGCGCATTATATCGGCAAAAAAAAAGTTTGAATAGAGATTTGAATCGAGAGCGGAAAAAATGCAAAAGCCGGTTAGGTTAATTTCGGGTTTTATAAACGCAAAGCTTATAGGCTTAATTTCGAGTTTTACAAACTCAAAGCTTATATTCTTCTAAGGCTCAAGCCTTAAACCATTTCTTTCAAGGGAGGAAACCAGCTCGGAGTTCGAAGCCTGCAGTTTTCCTCCCTTGAGAACCCTCCTTCCTTGGGCACGACCAAAGGACTTTCGCCCTTTGGAATCCCGGATTATTCGTATATTTTAATTTTCTAGGTGAGCTAATATCCGATATTTATAAAAATAGAAAGTCTCGACATCCGGACTATCGGCTGATTTGGGGAAAATTGATTTCCGTGCTTCTAAGGCAAGCCTTAAACCTTTTTCAAGTATACGGCGGACGGCGTACGCTCGGGACAGCGTGTCATGTACACTCGGACAGGTATGACACGTACGCTCGGGACAGCACGTCATGTGCGCCCGGACAGGTATGACACGTACGCTCGGGACAGGTGTGCCACGTACGCCCGGGACGGGGATAAAAAAAATATCCCTCACTTGAAGTTTGCGGTAAAACCTCATGTAAGGGATAAAACTTAAACGCGTTTTAAGAAATTTTTACGGTTCTTATTTCTTTCCGGTCTTTTCTTCAGGCTTTTTCTTTGCATCGGCAACCATCGCAATCATGCGCTCTTTTGCTTTTGCAATATCGTTCAACATAAGAATCGGCTGACCGGTTGCATCAAGCGTATCGCGCCACAAAGCCCCCTCAGGGTCGACTACATTGCGGTGAGCCGTCGCCATCTGAATAGGGATATGAACGAATTTATCGTGCACAAGTCCTATGACGATTTTTGTTTTTCCTGCCATTGCCGCATGAAACATAAATCATCTAAACGAAAAAATTACCTGCCGCATATTTACGGCAGGTAAAGCTTAAATCAGTTTTCCGTAAAGAATTTAGAACATACTACCCTAAACCCTATATTTTCTTCCGTCCTGCTGACTTCCGCTCCGGCATGATAACTCGGTTTAAACACATCTTCCTTGCTGTTGAAATAGGAGCCTCCGCGTATTACGTGCATATCATTTATGCCGAAGTAAGGTCCGGTAGGATTCGTGCAGTCCCCTGCAGAGCTGTAATTATCCGCTCCGAATTTATCCCAACACCACTCAAGAACATTTCCGCTCATATCGTAAAGTCCCAGTTCGTTAGCAGCTTTAGTTTTTACGTAATGAGTTTTTCCGGAACTGTTCTTTTTATGCCATGCAATATCATCCAGCGTATTGCTTCCGGAATAAGTAAAATGATTCGACTTGCTTCCTCCCGAGGCTGCAAATTCCCATTCGGCTTCCGTAGGTAAACGGTAACCGCTTCTGTTTATATACATTGTAGCATATTCCCAACTGCTATTGACTGATGTGGGAATATCGCTGAATTTTAAGTTTTTCCAGCGCTCAACGTTCATTCCGTCCACATCGTAAACCGGTTCCAAACCTTCTTTTATGCTAAGTTTGTTGCAGTATGCTATGGCGTGGTACCAGTTAAGTTTTTCTACCGGAAGTTCATTTCCCTTAAATAAGCTGGGATTATCTCCCATCACCTCTTTAAATTCTTTTTGAGTAACTTCATGATCGCTCATGTAAAAAGAACTTATATTTACCGTACATTCTTTTCCGTTTTCATCTTTTCTTTTAAACGAGCCGCCCTCTACGGTAGTCAAATTGATCCAGCGTGCAAAAAGTTTTTTACTTTCTACATTATCTCCAAGCGTTTCCGCATCCAGTTTTCTCCAGCCTTTTCCGTCTTTATCATACCAGCCGGCAAAGATGAGATTTTTCTTTGTAGGCAGAGGCGTTTTTAAAACCTGTCCGACATTGTAATATGTAGGATTAGAAACTCCGCCCGGCAGTTTTCCTCCGTTGGTATCATATTCAACCTTATATTGAATGAGATCCCATTTTGCATAAAGTTTTCTATTTCCAGTAGAGCCTTTCGCAATCGTTTCTATTCTCGGAGCTGTAAATTCATGATCATTGTACCAGCCCTTAAATATTGCACCCGGACGTTTAGGCTCTTTTAGAGCGATTGTTTCCGTATCGACATAATACTCAGCAGGATTTCCATGCTCCGCCTTTGCACCGTTGAGTTCGTATTCAATCGTATACTTTATCTTATCCCATTTGGCATATAAATCCCTTACGGAGAATACTCCATTGTTCTCATCAGGTTTACCGGCGAGTTTTATTATTTTTTGACCCTTAAAATCATCGAATGCGTACCAACCGGCAAAATTACATCCGAGTTTTTCGGGATTGGGAATCTCAAACGGAGCCGTATTGGCATCATATTCCGATGGAGGTGTTTCCGTAAAAGTTCCGCCGTTAAGATGATAAGTAATCTTTTTCTTATCCGTATATTTTGCATACAATACAATGTCGCCGGTACTTCCCCTTACTATTTTATAGATGGGAATATATTGCCCTTTAGAAATGATATTCCAGCTGACAAAATATTTCGGAAGACTAATCATTGCCTCAGTAAGTGTAATTTCGTCTTCAATGGTGTATTTTGTAGGATACTGTAATTCATTTGCAAGATTTACGGTACCTTCTTTAGGCTTGTACTCGATATTGTATTTTTTTGCGATCCATTTCGCATATACCGTAATATCATGTTTTTTTTCACTTACAAGCTTTGCAGTTTCGATTTTAGTTATTTTTTCTTCAGTGTAAGTTCCTAACCATTCATCAGTAATATGGCGGAAATACCAACCTTCAAAGTCATAACCTTTACGCTCATTAGGATTATGCAATGTTTTATCCGGCGACTCGATATTGTAGCCTCTTGGATTGTCAGCGGAATTTACCGGCTCGGAAGCTGTTGTCCCCTCATACAGCACATAAGAAATCTTCCAATCCGGCGCAAGCTTCCATTTTGCAAAAAACTTTTTATGTCCGATAGAGCCCTTTGCAATCTTTTCTACGCTTATTCCCGTAAACGCCGCATTATCATACCAACCTTCAAGTTCATAGCCGAACTTATCAGGTGCTTTTAAGATAATCTCATCATCTACAGTGTATTTTTGCGGATTGGACGAATCGTTAGCACCCCCGTTAAGCTCATATTCAATATTATATTGAACGGAAGCCCACTTTGCATAAAATATTTTCTTGCCGGTTTCACCCGCTGCAATTTTTGTTACGGCATCTCCGGTGTAATCTTCAGAAGCAAACCATCCTTCAAAGTTTCTTTTTCCCGGCAAAGAAAGCTGCTCTATCTTAACTTCTTCAATACCATCATACAGTATGGGATTCGGATTTTCCGCTTCCAAAACATTTTTATATTCGATTATATATTTCCATGCAGCATAAACGGTTCTATCTTCAGTAAAATCGCATACGCCTATTCCAGCTCCGTCTCCGCCGTAATATATCCTGCCTTTACCTTTCTTTTCGGCAAAATATCCGGTAAAATTTGCGCCGTCCTGCGAAGGAGCTGTGATATGCGGGAATGGAGAATCGTATGTTATATCGATATCTTTACTTTCCGTATCGGAAGAGAACATCCTAAGTTTATATACATCAGCTTTCCATTTTGCATAAAACGTCAATGCACCCGTTTTAGTCTTTTCAATTTTTTCAATTTTATTACCGGAGAATGCGGGATTATCATACCAGCCTTCAAATTGATAACCCTTGCGCGGTTTCGGCGGATGAAGCAAACGTTCGGTATCGGAAGTCTCTACGTTATATCCTGCAGGGTTCTTTTCGGAGTTAACGGGCGGAGAAATAGTAGTTTTTTGCGTCAATATATAAGTAATAGCCCAATCTCCATGACGAATCCATTTTGCATAGAGCTTTACATTTTCCGATGTTTTCTTTTCGATTTTTACAATTTTGTTTCCGCCGAACGTAGCATTATCATACCAGCCGACAAAATCGTAACCGTCTTTGTGCGGTTCTTTAAGCACGACTTCATCTTTGATTGTAAATTCTGCAGGATTTTCGGGAGCGTTTGTTCCGCTGTTCAATTCATAATCAATCCTATATTTCGTAAATTCCCATTTAGCATAGAAAGTTTTCTTTCCGCTTTCTCCTGCAGGAATCTTTGTTACGGCATTTCCGCTGTAATCGGAAGATGCAAACCACCCTTTAAATGTTGCACCCCGCAAAGAAAGCGGTTTAAGCTCCGTTTCCGCAGACCCGAGATAAACCGAAGGATTCGGATTTTCCGCATCCATCGTGTTTTCATATTCAATTTCATTTCCCCATAAAAGAGTCCCCTCTTTATCGGAATCGATTTTCCAAATGTAAGTTCCGTTGCCGTCTTTGTCATAAACGGTAATTCTTTTTCCTTCATGCTCGATGTAGCATCCTCCGAAATTAAATCCTGCATTTACGGGAAGCGGAGAGAGCTTAGGCAGAGCCTTGTCGAATGTTGCAAATATTTTGCGATCCGGAGAAGGAGGATTTTTGAGTGTAAGAGTATAAGTAATAGGTGCCCATTGGGCATATAAATTCAAATCTTTATTCTCTTTATATGTATCGCCTACTTCGTAATTATCTCCCGAACCGTCTTGTTTTGTATTCCAGATAAGAAATCTATAACCGGTCTTCTTAAGATTGCTTATATCCTCAAGAATTTTTATGCTCTTATCAAGCGTCTTATTCTGCTCATGAAAAATATAACCGCTGCTTCCTTGCTCGTTGTTTGAAAAATATTTGATTATATTATCCGCCGCAACTTCTACACAAACAACTTTACTGTCCGCAAATGCCTTAGTATTCCGCGTAACGCTCCGTCCCGTGTTGGTATTGCAGACTTCGGCATAATAATAGAATTTACCGACATTTTCCGTATTCACGGTTAAAACGGAGTTTAAGTCCGAATCGATTTCAGACTCATTAACCAATGTAGGTTCCGATTTATTTTCATCTTTTACTAAATACCATCTATAACTTATAGTTCCGCCGTCCGTCGAAACGGCTTTTACGGAAAGAGTAACCGGCGTTTTATGACCGATTTTTTTAGATACCGGGTGATTTTCAATCTGCGGCGAGGCTGCATCAACTTGTTCGGAACTCCCCAAAAGATCCGTCTTACAGGAAAGAAAAAATGCCGGTAGAGATAAAATAAGAATAAAAGCCGCAGATTTTGCTAAAGCAATAATTTTATTTTTCATGATGCCTCCTAATAAAAAAAAATGAAAAATAATATAAAAAAGCGAATTATAAGTCTAAAAAAATACTCATTCGCCGTCTTCAATATTTTCTTGAATAAT
>CAUUVZ010000056.1:0-17852 GCA_963548875.1 uncultured Treponema sp.
GATAATCATCATCAAAACAGCCGACTCCGTTGTTTGAATAAGTATTATCAGCGCATTCGTCTATGCTCCCCTTAGTCCCTGCTGTTATTCCGTTTTTAACGCCGCTGTCGCCGCCCGTCCAAGGTTCTCCGTATATCATAACGTTTTTATCGATGGCGGAAAGTTCTTTGTAAATCTCTTTCATGGTTGACTTTTCTATACAGCCCATCAAATCAAAACGGAATCCGTTTACGTGGTAGTCAAGCATCCAGTGTTTTAAAGATTCGATTATATACTTCTTGGACATAGGCGCGCCGGTGTCAATTTCATTTCCGCAGCCGCTTCCGTTCATATAAGTTCCGTCCGCCGCCATATTGTAATAATAGTATGGAACAGTCATATCATACAAAGAATTCTTACCTGTTCCGCTTGTGTGGTTGTATACAACATCCATAATCACGGCAATACCCGCATCATGAAGTTTTTTTATCAATGTGCGAAGTTCAAGAACAGCCAGAATTCCGTCAGCATAGCCGGCAGTAACATAGCGACCTTCCGGCACATTGTAGTGATACGGATTATATCCCCAGTTATAGGCAGCGTTCGCATTTTTCTCCGCATAGTCAAAAACAGGAAGCAGCTGAACGTGGGTAACGCCTAAATCCTGAAGGTGCGCAATAACTTTAGTTCCGTTTGCAATTTCAAGATATTTTCCGGTATTGGAAGTGTTTTCCGCTTTTGCCCAGTCGCGGATGTGCATTTCGTAAATAACCGCATCTGTGTAAGATTTTGTCTGCGTTCCGTCATTGCCGAACGGATTTTTATAGTATTCTTTTTTACCGTACTGCGCTCCGGTAGGAATTGCGGACATATCACCATTTATATCTACAATCTGTGCCGCAACGGAATCCGCGCTGGCACATTTAGCGTAAATATCGCAAACGTCATTTGTCTCACCGTTATTTGTAATCCTAAACTTGTAATATTTATATAAACCAATAAATACACCGGAAACAGACCATATTCCTTTATCATCTTTTGTCATCTGCTTAGTCTCTGCAGGTGTTTCAAGCGCGGTAGAGTTCGTAAAAAGCAAAAGTTTAACATCGCTTGCCAACGGTGCCCAAGTTTTGAACGAAGCCGATGTTCCGCTGATTGTAACACCTAGATCAGTTCCCTCATATTCATAATCACCGTACTGCTTTTTGATTGCAACAACCATTCCCACTTCTACGCCTGCGTCGGGCTTGAACTTTGGATGGCTTATGAACCATTTTTTAGAAGCGTCAAGATTGCTGCCGAGTTTTATATACAGCGTGTCGGCAAAATTATGGCTGCGGTCTGAACTGTCTTTGTAAGCGTAATTTTTTACATCGGCAACAATAATTTCAGCTCCGTCGTCTGATTTTAATACAAAGTTGTTAGAAGATTCAGTTGTTTCAAGTCCGAGCTTAACGGAAAGAGTGAGCTTTATTGAGTCCAATCCTTCCGCCGCAGCAGAAACTAAGGAAGGTTCATAATTCTCTTTAATTGAATAGACGGAAGTATCATTGCTGATAACCATAAAGTGCTTTCCGTCAGCTAAAGGCATAAAAAGGTCGGTACCGGGATCTTTCCCCCAGCCTGCATTGCGTATAATAAAGTTCAGCTTATCTTTAGCAGTAATAACGCTTTGTATCTCGGTCAAACTTGAAGTCAGCGTGCTGATGTCCCAATAGGCAATATTTTTCCCATCAATATTGCGTTTTACTGCCTTGCCGTTTGTTGCAGCATATCCTGCCGCTCCGTCTCCGCCTGTTTTCCAGAGCCACAATCCCCAATCTTCATATTTACCGTCAGGTCGATAGTAAAAAAGAATTACTTTATTACCGGCAGGATCTATTTCTTTAGCTAATTTAGATGCGGCAGAAATAACTTCCGGCGGCTGTCCGATAGTGCCCGCTTCGACATCGTATGCTTTTGTTTCCTCATCGGTACTTCCTGCACAGCCTGCAAAGAAAACTGCCGATACAATAAGCACGGCAGCTCCGAATTTTAAAAGAATGTTCTTCATAGAACCTCCGAATTAAAACTTTTTCAATAAACATCAAATTTTCGTTCTGCAAAATTCGATAGTTGAAGAAAATATCAATTTTGAAAACCGTAGAATCGTCCGTTCCGCATTGTAATGAGAAACGCCAAGCAAACGTTCTTGAAAAAGTCTTTATTGCGTGCATAAATGCACATAATTATTTAAGTTTGCAACGCAAACTATATCCGAAAACACGATACGCTTTGCGCCCGTAAATTCGTTATACGTTAGGAAGATAGATGCTTTTACATAAGCAAGTCAATACTCAAAAAAGCCGAGAGAAGCGTAACAAAAGTATGAAAAAACGGCTCGTTGCAAACTCGGGTAGAACAAAAGACTTTATAAAAAAATTTTTAAGAATATTATTTTTTCGTATAAAAGAAACAGCTGCAATATTTGCAATTATAAACGCCCGCTTTATGAAGACTTAACCGCACCTCGTGTCGGCAACATCGGCTATCGATATGCTTGTCGTGCGGATTTTAAGTCCCGCTAGTTTTGCGCCGCTTCCGCGCTTCCGCTTTCTTTCAGCCGAAAAACGAAATAGCATTTACAATAATACCGCCCCGCGCTTTATTTATTTAATAGGCTTAATTTCGAGTTTTATAAACTCAAGAAATCATTCTTCTAAGGCAAGCCTTAAACCTTTCACAATTGAGGAATCCAGCGGATACTTTTACGCAATTTTGCTTTGCAAAATTGCTGCGGACGGTAAACCGGTTATACTGTTTATATCCCATTTACCCGTCCGCCGCCCGCAGTTTTCCTCCCTTGAGACCCCTCCTTCCTTGTGCACGACCAAAGGACTTGCGCCCTTTGGGATCCCGGATTATCTACATATTTTAATTTTTTAGGTAACCTATATACGATATTTATAAAAATATAGAAACTCGACATTCGACCTAATAATCAAATAATTTTCCAATCCGTAAAATGTATATCGATGAAACCTAGCGATTTCCGGCGGTTATGCTATTTTTTATAGCCGCTAATAATTCTCCGTATTCCGTAAATGCGGGGATTTCAGGATGAGTCTCTTTTATGCTTTCGGTCGTTCTGAATAAAAATCCCGCTGCGGAAGCCTCTATCATCGCAAGATCGTTGAAAGAATCCCCGCAGGCAATCGTCCGATATCCGATTGATTGCAAGGCTTTTACCGTTGCCAGCTTGCCTTGCTTGCAGCGCATTTTATATCCGGTAATTTCTCCGGCTTCCGATATTTCAAGACTATTGCACATTATCGTAGGAAATCCCAACTTTTTCATAAGCGGCGCGGCGAATTGCTCGAACGTATCACTAAGAATAATTACCTGTGTAAAACTTCTTAATTCGTCAAGAAAATCTTTTGCGCCGGGAAGCGGATCTATGCCGGCAATGGTTTGCTGAATCTCTTTTATTCCGAGATTGCGGCTCTTCAATATTCCGATTCTAAAATTCATGAGCTTGTCATAATCGGGTTCGTCTCGTGTAGTGCGTTCCAACTCTTTTATTCCGGTTGCCTCCGAAAATCTAATCCATATTTCCGGCACAAGAACACCTTCCAAATCCAAGCACGTCAAAAACATAGTAAAATCCTCCTAATCACAGCGCATTTATTATCGAAATATTTGAATCGCTCTTATACGGAAAACAGTATATAAAAAAACGGATTTATCAACAATCGCATAATATTATCAAAATAGGCTTCTTTTCCGGTATTATCTCACCGGAAAAACTACCATATCACGATAAAAACATGGTATATTTTTGCGCAAAATATGGTAGTTTTAACAAAGAGCGATTTAAAATCGGCGACAACGTATATGTTTTTATACCCCGTATAATTTTATATGTATATAAAATTATACGGGGGGGGGGGGTAAAAAATTTTGTTATTTTTTGACGTTAGAAATACCAAAGATGCATAACGCATATATGCGATTGTTTATTAGTCGCAATATGTTTTAATTTTGCCCTATAAGTGCGTTTTATAGAATTTACAATATATAAAATTTATTTTTCAACATTTTTACGTATACCATAAACATATAAAACTTTTGGCACGTAAGTTGCGAGTAGACAGTGGGAGTTCTTCTAGAGATTGAACATCAGGAGAATTGCCGAAAAATACGCAAACGGTTAGAAAGTCTAGCCCGCGTCTTTTGCGGCATCTATTCCCATGCTTGCGGGCATCGGAGAGTTTTTATCCGTAAACCCGTTGACAATGTTCCAGTTGTCGGCGGGTTTACACCGCTTCTCCGGCATCTTTCCTTAAAGACTTATTGCAATCCATCCGTTACAATTTTACGCTCCATTCCGATTTTATCCAGCATAAACTCAAATTCAGTAGGAAGCGGCGCACAAAGCTGCTCCGGCAGATTAAGCCGGTTTTCCGGAAAAACAAGTTTGTAAGAATGCAGAAACAATTCTTCCGCTTCGGAAATTTTATTTCCACCGTATGCGGTATCACCCAAGAGCGGAAAACCGTGATATGCGGATTGTGCTCGTATCTGGTGCTTTCTACCGGTTTCAATTTCAAACAAAACGAGCGAACAATATTCACCGTTAAATTTACGGCAATCCAGCGGATATGCTTTTGTAACGGAAGTTTTTGAATCCGAAGATTTGTCCCGTATTATTCTTACGGTTTTAAATCCCGCTTTTGTTTCACCGCCGTTGTCCGATATTTCATCCCGCCAGAACATATTTTTATTCATTCTGCCTTGAACGAGAGCAATATAAGTCTTTTTTACAGAACCTTTTGCAAACGCTTCCGACACAAACCGTGCTCCCGTCAGGCTCCACGAAAATACGAGAAGTCCCGTCGTTCTGCCGTCAATTCTATGCAAAGGGCCGGGAGCAAATGCCAAAGATTTATTGCGGCTCTCGCAAGAAAAATAAAATTGTTTTACGGCATCGTCTATCGAGTCCGTTTTGCCGTGCACGCTTATCCCGTACGGTTTGTTGATTACGAAAATATGCGGATTTTGAAATATAATCTCAAAGGGAAAAATGAATTTTTTACATTCACCGAGTACGGTTTCACGGCTTCCGCTTTTTTGGGTAAACAGGACTTCCGCAATTTCTAAAATATCTTCGGGCTCAACTCTGCAATCGGGACTTACTTTTTTTCCGTTCAATTTTATAAGTCCTTTTCTAAATGCACCGTAAATTCCTGAAAGACTTTCTTCGGGGATAAAACGCCGAACGATTTTATCCATACGTCGTCCGCCGTCGTCCAATCCTGCCGTAAATTTAACAAAGTTCATGCTTTATAATATGCCACAATTATTTTTAATTTTCAGTATGATTCATTTTTGAATCGGCAAAACCGCACGACAAAAACTCTTGATTCTGATAATATCCGTACCGATATGGAAGAATACAAAAAAGAATTCATACGATTTATGATTGATTGCGGTGCGCTTCAATTCGGTTCGTTTATTTTAAAAAGCGGACGAAAATCACCGTTTTTCATGAACACCGGCGCATATCTTACCGGTAAGCAGATTTCCCGGCTTGGAAAATATTATGCACAAGCCATTCACGATAATTTCGGCGATGAATTCGACGTTTTATTCGGTCCCGCATACAAAGGGATTCCTCTTGCAGTCTCCACCGTTATTGCATACGGAGAGCTTTACGGAAAAGAGATACGTTATTGTTCAAATCGTAAAGAAGTAAAAGATCACGGAGACTCGGGAAGCATTTTGGGAAGCAAAATAAACGACGGAGACCGAGTAATAATCATAGAAGACGTAACTACTTCCGGTAAATCAATCGAGGAAACTTATCCGGTTATAAAAGCGCAAGAAAGCAAGCCCGGCTCAATAAAAATAATCGGCGAAATTATTTCCCTAAACCGTATGGAACGTGCAGGCGACGGATCAAAAAATGCAGCGGAATACATAAGCGAAAAATACGGATTTCCGGTGCGTTCGATTGTTACGATGGAAGATGTTATTTCTCAGCTTTACACATACGGAGACAAACTAATTATTACCGAAAAAATAAAATCCGAAATCGACGATTATTACGCCGAATACGGTTCAAAATAATAGAGCCGCCGAAAAACCGACAGGTTCTAAGACGGCTCTAAAATATTACGTTATAAAAATTATTGCGGATTTACTTAAAAAGCACGAATCCCGACGCGCTTAGTCTCGTAAATTCTTTTTTATCGGTATCATAGCTATATGACAAATCTGTAAAAATAATGTTGTTTCCGTCCGGCGCGGTGTATGAAATACTTTCGTATTTTTTATCTTCGTCGAGCGTCAATAAAAATTCCGATATGTCGTATTCTTTTCCGCCGGCTTTTATGCTTAATTCAATAGTGCTTTTTTCATTGCTGTAAAGATATTGTTCAAAAGTAAAAAGTTTGTTGAATCCTTTGATATCGGCGGATTTGGAATACATTTCATAATTGAAGAATTTCATATTTTTGCAGGGAGAATATTCTTCACTTTTTATTTCAAATCCTAAAGTATCCACCGCAGAATCTTTTATCCATTCGGGACGTTTTTTGTCTCGCCGCAAAAAATTATAAGCGGAACGCAGCTTTTGCATATCATCTTTGCTTATAATATCTTCCGCGTCGGAAACTTTTTTTACTCCGGAAGATTTTTCATAAAGTCCAGCTTTTGAAAGAATAGCAGTCATACGATGAAGTTGATTTTTGTATGACATATTCAAAGCGTTGAACGGAGTAAGCGTCGAAATGAAAATAAATGCGGAAAGCAGCAAAAAACCGTATTTCGCGAACATGTCGTTTTTTACGATTGTTATTACCGTAAACACAATCGAAAAAATTATATAAGCAAGGCTAAAGTATCGCGGTGCGGTAAAACCGTATTCGTTTATTCGTACTGCAAATGCGATACATTGAATTACAAATAACGGAATCAAAATGAATTTGCCCGCTTTGTAGAAAAGTTTTACAAGCGTATTTTCTTTATATTCGGTAAGAGAAAAATAAAAGAAAATAAATGCGGCGGATGCAAGCGAAATAAACCAATTTGTCTGTAATTTTCTTACAATGCAAACTTTTACAAGATAAATATAAAGAACGACAAGCAAGGCTGCATATACGGGAAGCAATACGTAAACCATAACAACTTTGAATATCTTTCCGGTTTTGTCGAAATCTTTTACGCCGCCAAAAAGCATAGAAGTGAATATATGCAAAAATACAATCGAAAAACATAGTGCGAATGCTGTGTAATAGATTTTTTCAATTGCGGCGATCCCCCTAAAGAATAGAAAATAAACAGCCGCAATCACTATGCTCAACGCGGCAAACAAAATCAATGAAATTTGTATGGAAACCAAAAAATCTCTTACAAGCACGGAAATCGGCATTTCTTCTCTTTGTGAATATAAAAACACTATAAGAGCGGAAGAAACCGATATCAAACCGAAAAAACGCATATATGAATACGATTCATACTTTTTGAAATACATAAAAAGGAATCCTGCAAAAAATCCTAATATTGACAGCAGGAATGAAAATACATTTTGAAGTGCATACGAATCGAAAGTTTTAAACGATTTTGTAATTACGTCAGATGCCGTTTTGTTCTCCGTAATAAACATTGAAAGCAGGCAAAATACGGCAGACAGAACAGAACCGCACAGAATTCGAATAAATACAGAATCCGCCTCTGTCTTTTGAAATATGTATAGGCAGGACGCGGAAAACACAAACACAGATACAAACGACATAATCGGGTATCTTTTTATAAAGGAAAAAATAGCGGAAAAAAAGTTGTTGATTGATTTCATAGCGGAATTATATAGCCTAAATGTCGACTTTTGGAAATAGCAGTTAAATAAAGCTGTGCTTTCGGCAAGGTTCCATCCGCTTAGCCGCAGTCGAGCTTTAGCTCCAAACGACACACAGCCGAAACCTCGCCTGCGCATAAATGTCGTTCATTTCAAAACTCAGCATTCGACCTAAATAAAACCTGAGCGGTAGTTATCGTTCGGGTACGATAATTTTCAACATAAGGGATTGCCTTAAACGAATATAGGCAGTTCCGTCTTATACGAGATGTTCGCATCGTTCTATGCGAGAACTTCGCATCGTTCCATGCGAGATGTTCGCATCGCTCTATGCGAGAACTTCGCATCGTTCCATGCGAGATGTTCGCATCGCTCTATGCGAGCTTCCCGATTCGGATGAGACGGACACTTTAGATATCCTTAATTTCCGGTTTTGGAAAACTCGAAATTAAGGATATATATAAAAAAAGATGCCTGTAAAACTCACCTATAAAATATAAAAAATAAAACTCACTTTGCAAGAAACAAAATTATCGGTTTGCACGTAAATTGTTTTTTTATTATATTAAGCACATACAATAAATCTGTTCGGAAACTTCGGTTTCAGAAAATGTCGCTTTGAAACGCGATGTTTTAATTCGTCCTATTTCAACGATTTAAAACTGATAACTCTGAGCGATAGCGATGTTCTCGAACAGGTCTAATAATTCTTAAATAATCTGGAGCAGTTATGCTGCAATTTTTATTTCAAGCAGCGGCGGGTGCCGTTTCTATTTACACAACGCTCTGTATCATACGCATCATCATAACGTGGTTTCCGCAGATAAATTACAGCGCATTCGGGCGGTTTTTGAGCGCACTTTGCGACCCTTATCTTAATTTATTCGGCAGAATTCCGCTTAGGTTCGGTGCATTCGATTTTACTCCAATGCTTGCAATCGGTGCGCTTTCGGTATTGTCTTCCGTACTGGCAAATACGGCTCGTACAGGACGCATTTATTTCGGCGGAATTCTTGCATATTTGATGACAATGTTGTGGTCTATCGTATCATCCGTAGCGGGATTTATACTGATTATGCTTATCGTTCGCCTTGTAGTTCTGATTTTCTTTGAACGCGGGCGTTCCAATTACAATTCAATTTGGTACAACATCGATTCAACAATCAATCCCGTCATTATGCGTATTGCAAGTTTTTTCTCCGGCGGAAAAATAATTTCATACAGGACTGCATTGATAATTTCGATTGCAGCACTTCTTTTACTCATAATAAGTGGAAGAATTGCGATAAATCTAATTGTGAATCTTATAGTCAAAATTCCTGTCTAAATGAAACTTGAGGACATAAAACCGCCCGTTTCAACAATTACCGGAGTAGGACCTGCGGCATCAAAACTTTTTGCAAAACTCAACGTATTTACCGCCGCAGACTTGCTCTCGCTCTATCCTAAAAGCTACGACGACAGAAGGAATCGCGTTCCTCTTTCAAACTTTCAAAAAGGCAAAGTGAATACAGCGGCACTCGTAACCGGACATGAATGGTTCGGCTTCGGGAAAATGCGGACGCTTAAAATCATTATCACCGACGGACAGACGAACGCCGCCCTTATCGCATTTAACCGCCCGTTTTTGGAAAAAGCACTTCCGGAGGGAGCGGCGATTGCCGTCAACGGAACTTTTGCCGTCAAATACGGGCAGCTTCAGTCAAGTTCGTTTGAAGCAGTCAAACTTGCCGACTCTGCCGCTCTCGACGATTTGCATTATTTCGCCCTGCCCGATGCAAAAATTCTTCCTGTCTATCCGCTTACCGAAGGCTTGAATCAAAAAAATGTGCGCAAAGCTGTTGCGGCGGCTCTAAGGCAATACGCAAAAGGAATTGAAGACGAACTCCCCGAAGAAATTATTGCCGCGCGGAAGCTCCTGCACAAAAAAGACGCAATAATGTTGATTCACGTGCCGGAAACACTTGAAGAAGTTGAAGCGGCGCGAAAAACGCTTATTTATGAAGAATTATTTAAGTTTCAGACGGTTATGGCTCGCCGCGCGTGGAAACACAAAGGTGCGCTGCCTTCCGTAAATGTACTTCCTGCCGCCTGCACAATTTTTTCTGATTCGGAAGATGAAACGGAGAAAATCAATACGGAATTTGAGGAAAATCTTTCTCCGCTGCAAAAACAACTTTGTGCGCGTCTTCCGTTTGAGCTGACGCGCGGGCAAAAAAAAGTCATCACGGAAATGAATGCGGATATTGACCGCGGCTATAAGGAGCGGTGCGCGCTTTTAAACAGTGTACAGGATGCGGCAAAAGCCCCTCCTTTTACGATGGCGCGCCTTTTGCAAGGCGATGTCGGTTCCGGAAAGACGCTTGCCGCGTTTTTTGCCTGTCTCCGTGTCATCAACTGGAAAGGACAGTGTGCGCTCATGGCTCCGACGGAAATTCTTGCCCGTCAACATGCGGAATCGGCAGCAAACCTTTTGGAGCCGCTCGGCATAACCGCTGCCTTTTTGACGGGAAACGTAAAAGCTGCGGGGCGCACAGCACTTTTAAAGCAGCTTAAAAACGGCTCCGTCAATATTTTAATCGGAACGCACGCGCTTTTTTCGCAGGGAGTTGTGTATGACGATTTGCAGCTTGCGATAATCGACGAACAGCACCGATTCGGTGTGGTACAGCGGCAGGCGATAATCGACAAGGGACGCAAATCCGAAGGCGAAAACGCTCTGACGTTCGAGCCGCACCTTTTAATGATGAGTGCAACTCCCATTCCTCAGACGCTTGCGCTCACGGCATTCGGCGACCTTGACGTTTCCGTAATAAAGACGATGCCGGCGGGCAGAAAAACTGTGCAGACTTACCTTGTACGCGAGGGCAATGAGAGGAATGCCTACGAAGCGGTCAGAAAGCAGCTTGCGGCGGGCAGGCAGGCGTATTTTGTCTATCCCGCGATTGAAAGCGATACTGCTGCAGGCGTTAAGAGCGCGGAAGAAGCCTTTGCCCGCCTTTCACAAGCAGTGTTTCCCGAATACAAGTGCGCGCTTTTGCATTCGAAAATCGACGACGACGCGCAGATTGCTGTTCTGAAAGATTTCCGCGCAGGAAAAATCCACCTTATCGCGGCAACAACCGTTATTGAAGTCGGCGTAGACGTTCCGAATGCGAATTGCATCGTCATTGAAGAAGCGGACAGATTCGGACTTGCGCAGCTCCACCAGTTGCGCGGACGTGTGGGGCGCGGAAAAGAACAGTCCTACTGCTTTTTGATTTACGGAAAGAATCTAAGCGAGTCCGGCATAGAGCGCATGAAAGTTCTTCGCCAAAACACCGACGGTTTTATAATCGCCGAAGAAGACTTAAAACTGCGCGGGCCGGGCGAAATTGCAGGAACCGCGCAGTCCGGCAACTTAACGCTCGGTATTGCCGACATCGCCCGCGACCGGGAGCTATTGTTTGAGGCGAGAGAAGACGCATTTAAAGCGTTTTCGCCCGACCAAATTGTGCCGTATCGGTAGAACTTACAGCGAACGGAAAGCCGGTTATGCTGTTTATGTATTATTTTCCCGTCCGCCGAGAATTGTGCCTATAAATCCTCGCGCGCCGTTTATAAAATCTTTTGCTTCGGCTGCATTTTTTCCCTGCCTCTGAAGCTTGCCGATTGCATAAAAACCCTTGCCGCATTTAACGATAATTCCCGTATTTTTATCAAAGCGCAAAACGGTTCCGCTTGCGGCGGCTTCGACATCGACGGACAAATCTTCGTCTGCGGCAAAACTTTTTCCCGCAATTATTTTAAGCATGACGCCGTTTTCTTCCGTCCACGCGCAAGGCTCCGGAGAATATGCGCGCACAAAAGCATCGATTTCCTCCGCGCTTTTAGTCCAGTCGATTTTTGCGTCGTTTTTTGTAATAACCGACGTATAAGTTGCGTCCCCCGTCTGCTTTGTGCCGCCAGGCGTTTGCCGAGTCCGCGCAACCTCCTCAAGAATATCGCGCATAATAAGCGCTCCGTCTTCCGCAGCGGCGTTCAAAAGACTTCCTGCAGTTTCCGTTCCGGTAAGCGCAATTTTTTTTTGCCGGACGATATCGCCCTCATCCATTGCAAGACTCAAAGTCTGTACCGTAAACGCAGTTTTCCTATCCCGATTCAAAATAGCGGCATTTACGGGCGTGCATCCGCGATATTTCGGCAGTGCGGACGGATGCAGATTCAATCCGCCGAACTTGAACAGCGCAAGAAATTTCGGACCGAATATGTGTCCGTATGCAAAGCAAACCAAAATATCGGGGTCGAGAGAAGAAACGAGCTCGCGGCTTTCCGCATTCAAACGGTCGGGAGTAAAACATGGCAGACGGAATTTAGCGGCGGTTTCGGCAACAGGAGTCGGAGCCGGAGTTTTGTGCCGCCCTTTCGCAGACGGAGGATTTGACAAAACTCCGCAAATCTCAAAACCGCTTTCTTCGGAAGACGAATACTCAACCAAAAGCTCAAGCGTGCGTGCGGATGCGGCGGGACTTCCGGCGTATAAAACTCTAAGACGCGGCACTCAAGACGCTCCCGCACTGCCGGATTTTTTGGCTAGGCGCGCAGCTTTTTTAGCCGCAATACGCATTTCTTTTTTCGCTTTTTCCGCTTCTTTTTGCTTCCGCCGTTCGGTACGCGCCGCAAACTGCGCTTCCGTCTTTTGCGCAAAGTCTTTATCGCCGCGGTCGATAAATAAAATGCCGTCCAAATGATCGTATTCGTGCTGAATAACGCGCGCCAAAAGTCCGTCGGCATCAAGCGTAAACGGCTTTCCGTTCTCATCGAATGCCTGCACCTTTACCTTTGCAGGGCGCGTTATGGATTCGTACACCTGCGGAATACTAAGACAGCCCTCTTCGTATTCGCTCATTTCTTCGGAAGTCGAAATAATCTGCGGATTTATAAAAACGCGGCGCACACCGTCATCAATCATCACTACAAAAATGCGCAGTTTTCTGCCCGCCTGCGGTCCTGCAAGCCCTATTCCGTCCGCCTCTATCATCGCGTCAAACATTTCCGCCGCCAGTGCGCGGATTTCATCGTTTATCTCCGCAACCGGCTCGGCCTTTTCGCGCAAAATCTCTTCACCGAGTTTCGTAATTCTCATAAAACCTCGCTTTTCGGCGTATTATATCAAAAAATCTGCGCACAAACCATTACGGCAGCAGACTTTATACAAAATCGACGGGAATACCCGCATTTTCACGGCGGTTTTCGCTTTTCATAAAACTCTTGTAATTGCCCCTATGTTCCGATATATAATTTGCAAAATAAAGTTTTCCAAAGCTTACGCCGATATTCATAAATGGAGTATTATCTTATGGAGACAACGGTTAAACTTGAAACGTTAAAGCCGGATTTAACATTTAAAAGCGATTTAATGCTTGACGAAGAATACATTCTTCTTCCCGTCGGTACCCCCGTTACGGAAGAACTTATCAAGACTCTTCAAGAATGGAATTTTAAAGAATTTATTCGGGAAGACGAACCGGAACCCGAACCGAAAAAAGATTTAAATCCTGTAAGAAATGAAATAAAACCTATGGAGGAAAATTCTCCTCTGCAAGCAAGCGAATCCGTCCGTGAAGTAATTGCAAATAAGGCTTCGATAAAATTTGCAAATTCCGAGCGTTCAAGAATGGATTACGTCCATAAAGTTTATAACGAATATATGAATTACATAAATTCGATTTATACGCATTACGCAACACATAAAAAAATCGATTTAAAAGATTTAACGGACAATGTAAAAAATCTTTGCATATTCATAAAAGAGAATAAAAGATATGTCCTCCGCATAACGCCGTCCGCAGAGGCTAGAAGCAAGAATTTTCTGGTAATTCATTCAATGCGCTCCACGGTTCTTGCAATAACATTGGGAATGGAACTGCATCTGCCTCTTTCAAAGCTAATCGAACTCGGAATCGCTTGTATTCTGCATGAAATCGGAATGCTCCGCTTGCCTCCGCAGCTTTATATGACCGACAAAACATTATCGCAGTCGGAAAAAGCGCGGATTATGACGCATACGATTTTAGGATTCAATATAGTAAAAGAATTGGATTTTCCGCTAAGCATACAGCTTGGTGTTTTGGAACACCATGAAAAAGAAAACGGAATGGGATACCCGCGTCAGCTTGATGGAAAAAAAATATCCACCTATGCAAAGATTATTTCCGTTGCCTGCTCTTTTGAAGCAATAACGGCTCCCCGAAAATACAAAACGGAACGGACTACTTTTGATGCAATGGTGGAAATGCTGAAAAATCACAACAAACAATACGACGAAACCGTTATCAAAGCTCTTTTATACAGCCTCTCGCTTTTCCCGATAGGAGCTTACGTGTATCTCAATAACGGAAAAATAGGAGTCGTAACCGACGTAAGTCCGAACAATCCCAGCCAACCTATAATCCAGATTGTAAACGAATATGAGGCTGACGGTTCTCCGAAAACGATACAAACGGACGCGGATGCAAACAAAATTGTTCGCGTCTTAACAAGAAAAGAGGAAGAGGATGTTCTAAAGGCGATGGCTTTGCAAGAAACAAAAGACAATCTCAAACGCAGATTTGCGCCTCCCCCTCCGAAGCAGGAAACCGAAAAGCAACCCGACAGCAAAGGATTTTCCGAAGTGGATTTAAATGACTTTAATTGATTTAACGGGCTGCACGGCAAACATATCCGATAGCGGAATTTACCGCAAATAGAAAAGACGCATATTATTAGGTTTAATTTCGAGTTTTATTAACTCAAAGCAAATGTTCTTCCAAGGTAAGCCTTAAACCTTTTTTTTCTCAAGGAAGGAAACCAGCTCGGAGTTCGAAGCCCGCAGGTTTCCTCCCTTGACCCACCTTCCTTGGGCACGACCAAAGGACTTACGCCCTTTGGAATCCCAGTTTGTTCATACATTTTAATTCTTTAGGAAAGCTGTATGCGATGTTTGTAAAAACAGGAAAACTCGACATACAACCTTTTACGCAATTTTGCCGTAGAGCAAAATTGCAGCGAACCGGCGGCGGTAAAAGCGGGTTTTACTCACTTTAACTTCTCTCCCGCCGCCTCAAGTTTTCACTAGGGGAAACTTGTATAGAAACATCTTTCAAATCCCATTTTGCCCGTTATGTCTTTCATATTACGTTCTACCGTCCGCCGCCCTTTGGAATCCCAATTTGTTCATATATTTTAATTTTTTAGGTACCCATACACGATATCTATAAAAATATACAAACTCGACATTCGGACTATCGGCTGAGTTGGGGAAAATTGATTTCCGTTTTGCCTAAAATAACTCAGCTTGACTATACATAGGCATAAATATATACTCCGCACATAACATTTTGTTAAGGAGAGAGTTTAAATGAAATTATTGAGAGGTTTAAAAATGAAACTTTCAAAGAAAATTTTTGCCGCCGCTGCAGCTCTTGCGGTCTCGGCAATGGTGTTCGTCGGATGTGCAAAAGATGAACGCGGCGGGGATGCTGCACAGGCTTCAGGAAATAAAGTTACTCTAAACGGCACTAACGACGGAACTGTAAAATTTGACAAAGACGGAGACGGCGTTGCAGAAACAATCGCTACATATATCCGTTCTTTTGCTACCATAAACAGCACAAAGAAATCTGCTTTTACGGCAGAAGTAACGTTTAATAAAATCGGTTCTATGGGCGATTCCGTTGTCGGTGTTGTTTTTGACGATTTAAAATCAGGCGATAAATCAACTTTTTATCTTGCAGGTTTTAGATATAATTCTGCAAAAAGCAAATTCCAGTTTTATCTTTCGAAATTTTCAAATGTAACTGATAAACAGTTGAAGCCTACTGATGACACATCTTTCGGAACTGAGACTCAAATTGTAAAGGGGACTTCCAGTAATGCTTATGCCACACTTGATGGAATAACTACGGCAGATGATAAAGCTACTTTTTATGTAAAAGTTTCACAAGATACCAAAGGAACTTACCATGTGGCACTTTTCTCGGACAAAAACTGCAATAATCCGCTCACCGTTTCTGATGCTGTAGGTGCTAAACCTAACGGCACTGTAGACATTCAAGCTAATACTGAAGGTAAAAAGGCTGAAGGTCTCATAGGCGGCTATTGCAATATTCGTAATGGCAACTCTGTTGATGCCGTTGTTAAATTCTTCGGTATAAAAGAAGCTGCGGAAGTTGTAGAAGAATAATCTTCTTTGAATAACTCACACAATTTATAAACCGGTTGTAAAAAATGACAGCCGGTTTTTTTGTTTAAAACGGGATATCGGATTGCCGAGTCGGGCGTTGTTTGACACCGAAAATACATCTCATTATAATAATTAAAAATATTCAAAGAGGTGTTAGATGAATACCATTTTTCCGCTGAAAGAGCTTGCGTCTTTTGATGGCAATATATACGAAATAACCGTGGCGGCAAGTCGCCGTGCTTATCAGATGGCGCGCATAAACGACCCGCTTATAGCCGACAATGCCGGAAAAGCCGTGTCCGTTGCCGCCCGGCAGCTTTTTGAGCATAAAGTTTCTTACAGAATTGAAAACAAATCCCGATAAATGCCGCAAAAAATCCCCGTAATTGTGATTTTTGCGCCTACGGCTTCGGGAAAGACTGCTCTTGCCGTTAATATGTTCGGGAAAAGCAGTCTTTCGGTTTTTAACGGCAAGGCGGAAATTGTAAGCGCGGATTCAATGCAAGTTTACAGAAATCTTAATATCGGCACTGCAAAACCTACCGGGCAAGAGCGCAAAGAACTTCCGCACCATCTTATAGATATACGCAATTTCGATGAAACGTATTCCGTGTCGGATTTTGTAGACGATGCGGACGAATGTTGTAAAGAAATTTATTCGCGCGGTAAAATTCCCGTTGTTATGGGCGGAACCGGTTTTTATATAAGAAATTTTATAATGGGATTGCCGGAAGTTCCGTCGTGCGACGAGAAAATCCGCACGGAACTGAAAGAACGTCTGTCGCGCGAAGGCGTATCCGCGCTATATTCGGAACTTTTAAAACTCGATGCGGAAAGTGCTGCTAAAATCAACAAAAACGATTCTTACAGGATTATCCGCGCGCTGGAAGTTTTTTATTCTACCGGCAGACGGCGCAGCTCATTTATGATGAATGCGGGACTGCGCGATAAATACGATTTTTGCATAATGATTTTAAAGCGCGAACGAAGTGAATTATATGCCCGCATCGATATGCGCGTTGAGCAAATGTTTAAAGATGGTCTTGAAGACGAAGTGCGTTCGGTTATTGCGCTAGGTGCATCCGCAGAGACGCCTTCGATGAAAGCTATCGGTTACCGCGAATGGTTTTCCGCTGGGGAGAACATGTCGGAGCCGGGTGCGGGCATAAAAGAGGCTATAAAGCGCGATAGCCGCCGCTATGCAAAAAAACAATTTACGTTTATGCACGGTATTCCCGATGCAAAAATCATTTCCGTCCGTCCTAATGAAGATTTTAAAGGCGGCGTTGAAAAAATAATTTCCGATTTTGTAAAAAAGATTTGAATTCGGCGGATGCGCTTTAATTCCGCAAGCGGTTGACTTTTTTTACGAGTTAGCTTATGCTAACTATGTAAGTTCTATAACAAGAAACTTATTTTGGGCTGCAAAGTCTAAGATTTTTTCAAAAGTTTATAAGGAGTCTTATCATGGAAGAAAAATTTACTGAAATAATGTCGGCATTCAAAGACAACGGATGCAGAATAACAGTTCAGAGAAAACAGCTTCTTGCTGCGATATTGAATAATCCCGGCTGCTCATGCAAAGAGTTATATTATATTGCCCGCCGCGCAAACGACGGAATAGGAAGAGCGACCGTATACAGAATGGTTCGTTCGCTTGAAGATTTCGGTTATATAAAAAAGAAAACCGTTTCAATCATATAAAACGGCATTAAAAATACACAAACGAGAGAGAGTTTAAAGACGGAATCGGTGTGCAGTCCTTTTCCGTCTTTTTTATTTGTAAGACTTAATTTTAAGTTTTATAAACCCAAAGCAAATATTCAAGGGAGTGGC
>CAUUVZ010000057.1:0-17809 GCA_963548875.1 uncultured Treponema sp.
GAAAACTTGCATTGAATCTTGCCAGAATCTATAAGAATAAACATTCCAAGAAAACACCTCTGTCCCATATTATGTTCGATTGCCTTATGGATCCTCAGCATTTACTGACAGTCTTAGGCAAAAACTGAGTTCCGTGCTGCGGAAGATATTCCGTTTGACCAAATCCGCATATTCTATTATTATGCTTAAAAATATTTTAAATGATGAATGCAAAACGGATTTTTGGATCCGTTTTTTTTGGAGTTCGAAAAATGGGTATTGTTGGAATTGTTCTGCTCATAGCTTTTGTTATTATTTGTGTACTTCTTGTACTTCTCGTATTGGTTCAAGATGACGGAAACAGCGGGATGGGCGGACTTTTAGGCGGCAGAGGTACCGCAGCGTTCGGTTCACATTCTGCCGGCGTGCTTACAAAAGCAACTGCCGTATTTGTAAGTCTTTTTTTTGTTGTTGCATTTATTCTTGCGGTAATAAATAAAAAACCTAAAGCTGAAGAAGATTTGGCACCTACGGCGGCAGTTGAAAAAGTTGAATCCGCCGAAAGCGAAGTAAAAGATGCCGCAGAAAAGACTTCCGATACATGGTGGCAATCTTCAAAAGACTCCGAAAAGACAGAGTAAATACACTCTAAAATATTGAATTTAAGGCAGGCGGAATATGTTGAGCAGTTTTTTAAAGCCTCATTCAATCCTTGTAGACATTGAGAGTACCGACAAGGATTCTCTTTTTTCCGAGATTTTGGAAGTGCTTGTCCGTTCCAATCCGTCCATAAACCGTGATGAAGCCTTAGATGCTTTAATTGCGCGCGAAGACCAGATGAATACCTGTATATGCAAGGGTGTTGCTGTTCCCCATGCTGTGTGCGATTCTGTCAACGGAGCTGTAGTCGCGCTCGGACTCAGCCGTCAAGGCATCGACTACGACGTTGATTTTGATGTAGAAGGATTAGGAGCCGCTTCTTTTAAAGACAACCTTGTTCACATTGTACTGATGATCCTGGGCGGCAGAACAAATACCGCAGAGCGTCTGAATATTCTTACAGCGTGTGCGGACATTATTCAAAAACAGGGATTTTGCGACAGCATTATGGCAGCAAAATCCGCAGATGATGTAATGCGTATCATACACGCTTATGAAACCGACCATTGAGGCTGTTTTCAA
The DNA here is from genome assembly GCA_963548875.1 of uncultured Treponema sp. Lineage (GTDB taxonomy): Bacteria > Spirochaetota > Spirochaetia > Treponematales > Treponemataceae > Treponema_D. Next base: position 1,162 of record CAUUVZ010000057.1, read on the forward strand.
TAGAGTCTTATGTTTTAAGATTTGTTTATAAGTATATCCGGGGGTGTAGTAATGGCGGAATCGGAAATCAATATTATCAACCATCTTATAGAAGTTGAACTTCAAGCTTCTTCACTTGTAAAAGAAGCGCAAAGCGAAGCCGATAAACGCCTCTCCGCCGCCCGCGCAAAAGCAGATACTGAATATAAGCAAAAATATAACGAAGTCGTAAAAAAATATGACGAATTGTATAACGGAAAAGTAAAAGATATTGAAGCTGCCTATAAAGAGCGTTTTGAATCTTACGTTTCCGCTGTAAAAGGTGCCGAGCAAGATACAAAAGCATTCGATGAGCGGCTGACTGAAGCTCTTTCTTTAAAATAAAAGAGGCTGAAATGGACTATTCGGGAGCTTCGGCTTATGTCTATGCTAAAACCGGAGGAATGCTGCGCAAAGCGTTTGTCGGTCGTAATGCTGAAAAACTTTTTACCGCAAAATCTCTTGCAGAATTATGGGAGATGATTTTTAAAACTCCCGTTCCGTCCGTTCCAGAAGTTATGATTGCAAATCGTATTGAACGCGACGCATTAAGTCTGTTTATAAATCAATATATAAAATTGCTCGATGTTTATTCAAAACCAAGTGAATTGCTTATCGAACTTCTTCGACGATATGAAATCGGAAACTTAAAATCGCTTGTTGCTTCCACAAGTCAAAATGAAAAGCCCGAAAATCCGATAGATATAGGAAAATACAGAATTTTTAATTATAAAGCGTGGCCCGACATAAAACAGCTTACAAAAGATTCGATGTACAGCTGGTACGACCACATTCCCGCTTTTGATGAAATTCCCGACTATTCATTCAAATTGGATTTGCAGCGTTTGCAAATTATTTGGAAAGCCGCGAATAAAACTTCAGGTGACGCAAACGAAGCTGTTTCATCTTACATAAAAAACGATTATGCGCTTAGAAATATGCTTTGGGTTTTGCGGCTTAGGGTTTATTATAATATGAATAAAGAAAGCATCTTGCCTCATCTTTTTTACGTAAGCGAAATTGCGGATAAAAATGATCCGTTTTGCTCTTACGCTTTTGATGTGCTTGATAAACCTCTTGATTCTTATGATGAATGGAAGAACTGGAAGTTTGCACGTTTTTTAAACGAGCATGAAGAAGGTGTTCCTTGGAAAATCAATCCTATGTGGGTTGAACAGAAAATCCGCATTGAAGGTGCAAATGAGGCAAGACATATTTTTCACCGTTACCCTATGACGGATGCGAGCCTTGCAATGTTTTTTATGATCAAACTTCAAGAATTGAACTGCATAAGAGCCGCTGCGGAATGCATACGCCTTAATGCGGATAGAAACGAGGCGATGTATGTTGCCGGCGTTTCCGCTGAAGACGGCAGGTAAGGAGGATTCAATTAATGGCAAGAACTACGGAAATGCGGCTTGTTGAAATGATGATACTCAAGCAGGATGTTTCAAACGTTATTGAATATCTGGGACAAAGCGGCGAATTTCAATTCCAATCGAAAAAACACGATAAGATAGACCTTAATTCAAACACACCCGAAAGCGTTGCTGCAAAAGCAGGAGAGGCTTTTCTCGACAGTCTGCAAAAAGTCCGTATATTTTTAGGAATCGCCGACCGTGAACACGGTGTTCTTACCTGCTCCGCCGCAAATGATAAAGACCGCGATGATGCAGCAAAAATTCTTACTTCCGTAGAATCTTTGACGAAAAGATTTGATGAGCAGACAGAGCAAACGAACAGAGTGCGCGATGCATACAAAGAGGCTCTTGCTTTTTCCAATTTACAGCTTGCGTATTCGGAGCTTGAAAATCTTTCTTTTTTATCGCTTAGAATCGGAAAAATTCATCCTGAAAATATACAGTCTTTAAAAGACAATATCGGCGGACGGGCGGTTATCGTTCCGTTGGGAGATGATTCTTCAAGGATTCTTGCGGCATCCACCAAAAAAGGACGTTTTGCGCTTGATACAGAGCTGAAGAAAGCCGGTTTCGTAAGCATGGAAATTCCGAAAGATTTTAAAGGTATTCCTGCCGATGTGCTTGAAACGCTTAAAAACGAAAAACTTGAAGAGGAGCACCGGCTTGAAGAACTTGATGAAGAACGCAAAAATTATGCGGAAACGCACAAAGATTTGATTCTACATCTTTTGGAAGCGTTTTCCGTAAGCGTGCAGATTGCAAATATCGAGCTGCATCTTGAAGCGACGGCAATGGTTTACAGACTTACGGGCTGGGTTCCGGCTTCCTGCTGCCGCACTTTTATAAAGCACCTTGATTCGCTTACCGAAGGCAGAATCGCAATCCGCGAATATTTGCCGTCGGAAGTTCCTGCCGTTCTTTCAGGTGAGGAGCAGGTGCCGGTAAAGTTGAATCACGGAAAATTTGTACAGAGTTTTGAACGCATGATTTTCAGTTACGGTGCACCGGTCTACGGCACGATTGACCCGACTCCTTTTGTTGCTGTTTTTTTCACCGTGTTGTTCGGCATTATGTTCGGCGATTTCGGACAGGGACTTATATTCCTTATCGCAGGAATACTTATGTCGCGGAAAATTATAAAAGTCGGAGGATGGAATAAATTTGCTCCGATTTTTATCGCAATCGGAATAAGCAGTTCCATTATGGGGCTTATGACCGGCGAATTCTTTTCCAACGAAACCGTTCTTGAACCTTTCGCGCATTTTGTAACCGGACTTTTCGGTGAGCCCAGAGCACCCATAATAAAAATGATGCCGTCTTCCGATCCGCATTCGATAAGCGTAATGTTTAAGGTATTCGGAATCGCCGTCGGAATCGGTTTTATAATAAATTCGGCAGGACTTGTAATCAACCTTGTGAATAAATTTTCACGTAGACATTGGGGAACGTTTTTATTCGGGAAAACCGGCCTTGCCGGTGCCGTATTCTTTTGGTACATAATAATATTTGCCGTTAGGATTGCGGCGTTTTCGCACCGTCCTGCGCTTTATGATTGGATTGTAATAGGAGTCAGTTTATTTTTTGCCGCGTTCGGAGAACCTTTTGAACGACTTGCAGACGGAAAACGCCCGGTGATTGAAAACGGCTTCGGTTCGTTTTTTATTACGGGAATTGTAGAACTTATTGAAGTTATATCAGGTTATATGTCGAACACCGTAAGTTTTTTGCGTGTAGGTGCATTTGCACTGGCGCACGCGGTTTTAGGATATATAATAAACACAATGACGGAGCTTTGTGGAGGCGCAGCCGGTCTTGGAATTCTTGTGCTTATCGCAGGAAATGCAGTCGTCGTAGTTTTGGAAGGCATGATAGTTGCAATTCAAGTTATACGTCTTCAATATTATGAATTCTTTTCTAAATTTTTTAATGAAACCGGCACGGAATTTGTTCCGCTGAAGTTTTATTATGGAAATAAAATATAAAACAAACAGGAGTATTTTATGAACAGGAAATTTTTTATTTTAGCGTTTGCTCTTCTTTTTACAGGAATTGCAGCAATTTCTGCACAGACCGCATCTTCTCATGAACCGGCTGCCGCAGAAGAAACGGCGGTAACGGAAAAAGCTCCATCTTCTTCCGTTATAAAGTATGTAGCGGCTGCATTTGCAGTAGGTTTTGCTTGCATCGGAGGCGGAATGGCTGTAGGTAAAATCGGTGCTGCCGCAATGGGTGCTATGAGCGAAAATGCGGAACTTTCCGGAAAGGCTCTTCCGTTTGTCGGTCTTGCGGAAGGTATTTGTCTTTGGGGATTTTTAGTTGCTCTGCTCATAATAATACTTTGATTTTAGGCTTTCAGTTTTGAAGTTTTACATTATCGGCGACAGAGAGATTGTACTCGCATTCAAATTGACAGGTATAAACGGCACCGTCGCTTATACTCGACAGAATATTTTGGATGCGTTTAACCGTGTTACCGGCATATCATCTTCTACTGCCGCTCCGATAGACGAAATCCCTAAAATCTTAATTTTGACGGAAAATGTTTCCGTCTTGATTGAAGAAGAAGTGATTGCATGGCAAAAAACCGGGAAATATCCGCTGATTGTTGAAATTCCCGGTCTTAACGGTCATCTTGAAGGAAAAAAATCGCTTTCCGATGCAATCCGTGAAGCGATCGGCGTACAGGTTTAAAAATAAACCTGAGCGATAACGAAATTATCGAACAGGTGGAATATTCTAAACTTAATCGGTTTAGGATCAAACCTGCTCTGAAACTTCCGTTTCGGAATAGGTCTGGTAGTTGACGGCGGTTTTGAATATTTGAAAAACCGTTTGTTTATATTGAAGGAAGATATATGGAAGAGCTGCGTTCTACAGAGATTCTCGACAAAGAAATTCAATCTGATGCGCGAAAAAAGGCTGAACGGATTTTGCAGCGCGCGGATTCGGATGCAAAAGGTCTTTTAAGCGGTGTTGATGCGCGCATTGAAAAATCCGAAAAAGAGATTGCGGACAAAACCGAATCTCTGATAGCTGCATTTGAAAAAGATAAAGAAGCATCTCTTCCTCTTGAAAAACAGCGTTTTTTGGTTTCGTTTGTGCAAGAATCTATGGAAAAATGCGTAAACACCTATTTTGAAAATCTAACCGAAGATGCGCGCTTTGAGATTTTACTTAAATCATTTAAAAATTATGAAGATGTTTTAAAATCCAAAAAAGTCAATGTTTACGCATACGGATTTAAAATCGATTTGGTAAAAAAATATCTTGATAAGGTCTTACAAGTTACAAAATATGAATCAACGGAATTTAATAAATTTATAGCGGAAGATGAGTGTGGATTAGATAAAAAGGAAGGAATTATAATTGAAAGCGGTGATGGCAGTGTCCGTCTGAGACTTACAATTCCCGAACTTATTCATAATGTGTTAAATACTTACAGAGCAGAGCTTTACACAGCTCTGTTCGGCGGGAGGCTTGAAGCCGTATGATTGAAGGCAAAATTACCCGTATTTCAGGGCCGATAGTATTCGCGGAAGGATTGGACGGCTGCGGACTGTACGATGTCGTTGACGTAGGCGAAAAAAAACTTATCGGTGAGATTATAAGACAGAGCAAGGGCAAAGCGACTATTCAAGTTTACGAAGAAGATACGGGAATGCGTATCGGTGAAAAAGTCGTATGCAATGAGCGTCCGCTTTCCCTTAGATTGGGACCGGGACTTGTCGGAACGATTTACGACGGAATTCAACGTCCTCTTAAAGAGCTTTCCGAAAAAAGCGGGGCATTTTTGCTGCCGGGCGTTCATACAGAACCGCTTGATTTAAATAAAAACTGGCATTTTGATGCGTGCGACAGCATAAAAGCAGGAACCGCAATAAAGCCCGGACTTCCGCTTGGAACCGTAAAAGAATCGGAATCTATTACGCAAACTATTATGGTTCCGCCGTACATACGCGGAAGAACACTTGCTTCGTTTAAGGGAAGCGGCGATTATACCGTTGACGACGTGATTGCCCTAACCGAATTTGACGAAGAGATAAAACTTTCTCAATTTTGGCCTGTGCGTAAGCCGCGTCCGTATGCAGATAAACTTGAAGTTTCCGAGCCGCTTATAACGGGTCTTCGCGTCATAGATGTGTTTTTCCCCTTGAGCAAAGGCGGAACTGCTGCCATTCCCGGCGGATTCGGTACCGGTAAAACGATGACTCAGCACTCTGTTGCAAAGTGGTGTGATGCCGACTTAATCGTTTATATCGGCTGCGGAGAGCGCGGCAATGAAATGACCGAAGTTTTAACCGAATTCCCGGAACTTATCGACCCGCGCACGGGACGTTCAATCATGGAACGTACGATTCTTATCGCAAACACATCGAATATGCCGGTTGCAGCGCGTGAAGTTTCGCTTTATTCGGGAATTACGCTTGCCGAATATTTCCGCGACATGGGAATGCACGTCGCGATTATGGCGGATTCAACGAGCCGCTGGGCGGAAGCACTGCGCGAACTTTCCGGACGTATGGAAGAAATGCCCGCTGAAGAAGGATTCCCCGCTTATCTTCCAACCCGTCTTGCAAGTTTTTATGAGCGTGCAGGACGTATAACAAGTTTATGCGGGCGCGAAGGTTCCGTCAGCGTTATCGGTGCGGTTTCTCCGCCGGGCGGCGATTTTTCGGAACCGGTTACACAACACACCAAACGCTTTATCCGCTGCTTCTGGGCACTTAACCGCGAGCTTGCGAATGCGCGTCATTATCCTGCAATAGGCTGGATTGATTCGTATTCCGAATATGCGGGAGAAGTTAAAGACTGGTGGGAAAAACACGATCCTAAATGGTGGACGCTCCGTACAGAAGCGTTGGATCTTCTTAAACGCGAGCAGCGGCTTGAACAGATTGTGCGGCTTATCGGCCCCGATGCTCTGCCCGATTCGGAACGTTTGATTCTGCGCGTTGCGGAAATGATAAAGAACGGATTCTTACAGCAGAACGGTTTTGATAAAATCGATTGTTACTGCACGGCTCAAAAGCAGATAATGATTCTGGAACTTATGATGGAATTTTATACGCGCTCGCTTTCCGTCATAAAAGGCGGATGTCCGCTTACAAAAATAAGCGCATTGGAAGTCTACGAAGAAATTATCCGCATAAAAACGGGCATTCCGAACAACGAGCTTGATAAGATAAACGATGTTGCACTTCATCTTGATAAACAATTCGGTGAACTTGAAAGCATTTACAGCAAGGCGGCAATATGAAAGGAATCGAATATCGCGGAGTAATGTCTGTTGACGGACCTATTGTTGCCGTCAAAAGGACTGAAAACGTATTTTACAATGAAACCGTCTGCGTACGCGATAAAAAAGGCGAAAAACGAATCGGACGTGTTATAGATTTGTCGGAAACCGCCGCCGTTGTGCAGATTTTCGGCGACACTACGGGAATCGATATTTCTTCATCGACATTTGAATTTTTAGATGAGCCTTTGCGCCTTAGAGTCGGCGAAGGGCTTTTGGGAAGAATCTTTAACGGACTTGGAGAACCGCTTGACGGCTATCCGCCTATTGTGTCTTCCGAAATGGAAGATGTAAACGGATGCCCGATAAATCCGTATTCGCGTGATTATCCGCGAGATTTTATCCAGACGGGAATTTCTGCAATAGACGGAATGAATTCTCTTGTACGCGGACAAAAACTCCCTATTTTTTCCGGAAACGGACTTCCGCACAATAAACTTGCGGCGCAAATCATTCGTCAGGCAAAACTGCGTTCAAGCGATTCGCAATTCGTTATGGTATTTGCCGGAATGGGAATTAAATACGATGTCGCCCGCTTTTTTACGGATTCTTTTGAGGCTTCCGGCGTTCTGTCCAAAGTTGTAATGTTCCAATCTTTTGCGGATGCGCCTTCGATAGAACGTATTATGACGCCAAGATGTGCGCTTACTGCGGCGGAATATCTTGCATTCAAAAAAGGTATGCACGTTTTAGTTGTTATGACGGACATGACCAATTATTGCGAAGCTCTACGCGAGATTTCCACTACACGCGGAGAAGTTCCGGGACGCAAAGGCTATCCGGGCTATCTGTATTCGGATTTGGCGGAATTGTACGAGCGCGCAGGAAAAATAAAATCTTCGGAAGGCTCGGTAACACAGATTCCTATTCTTACCATGCCGAACGATGACATCAGTCATCCTATTCCGGACTTAACCGGCTATATCACGGAAGGACAAATCGTTCTTGACCGAGAGCTGGATCAAAAAGGCGTTTATCCTGCCGTATCCGGACTTCCGAGTCTATCGCGTCTTATGAAAGACGGAATCGGAGACGGAATGACACGCGATGACCATGCGGATGTTTCAAGTCAGCTTTTTGCTTCTTACTCAAAAGTAAAATCTATCCGCAACCTTGCCGCAATTATCGGTGAAGAAGAACTCTCTACTCTTGACCGTCAATATTTGCATTTCGGCGACAAACTCGAACAAGATTTTTTTACACAAGGTGAATATGAAGACAGAACGATTGAACAGACATTGGATATAGGCTGGAAAGTCTTGTCCATTCTGCCTCAATCCGAACTTTACAGAATTAAACCGCAATTCATTCAAAAATATATGCCTAACGTAGAGGGCGCAAAATAGATATGGAAAAATTGAACATTGCTCCTACAAAATCCAATCTCCTTGCCATGAAAGAGCAGCTTGCCGTTTCGCAAAACGGCTATGATTTGCTTGAACAAAAACGCGAGATTTTGGTGCAGGAGCTTATGCGCATGGTCGATAAAGTAAAAATGCTTGAGCGCAATATAGATGCGGTTATAAAACTTGCTTACCCTGCATTTAAGCGTATGCTTATGGCGAATGGCAGCGATCAGGTTGAACGTATATCGCAGTCGGTTCATTATGATTTTGTTATGCAGGAAAAAGTTCTTACTGTAGGCGGCATGAACTTTCAGTCGCTGGACGTTACGTTCCCCGAGAAGAAACTTTTTTATTCGATGATAGGAACTTTTGCCAATACGGATGAAGTTATAGGGTATTTTTTCGATTTGCTTTCGCAGCTTGTGCAGATGGCATCAATAAGAACTATTGTTTGGCGGCTTGCGGCTGAAGTTAAAAAGACCCAAAGACGTGTAAATGCGCTCGATAAGATGGTTATTCCCCAAACATTTGAAACAAAAAAATACATCGAAAACGTACTTGAGGAAAAAGAGCGTGAAAATGTTTTCGTGCTTAAAGCTCTTAAAAAGCGAAACGACAGTAAAATTTCCGTAATTTAGCGGATAAAAATAAAAGAGAGGTGTGCCGTTGAAACCTGTTTTGAAAAATATTATCGTAGCGATAAATGGTTCTCAGTCTTCCGTTCATGCAGCAATGTACGGCATAATTCTTGCAAAACAGCTTTCCTTGAACATGAAAGCTGTATTTGTGGTGGATTCCGCCGCTGTAAAGTTTTTGACCAATTCTCGTGTTTTTACCTCATCCGAGCGGGATTCATACCTTACCGACCTTGATTCCGACGGTCAAAAATATCTTTCATATATTTCCGATCTTGCTAAAACAAAAGGTTTGAAGATTGAAACGGAAATGCGTTCCGGTGCTGTCTGGGCTGAAGTTATCCGTGCTGCCGAAGAATTTAAAGCGGACATGATTTTATTGGGCGGCGGTTCAAAAGCGAAAGTATCTTATGTTCAAGATAATGAATACCGTCATAATATCCAAACAACAGCCAGAACGGAAATCGTAACTTATGCAAATTGCCCCGTACTTGTCGTACATAAGGAGCAGGTCGAAGACTTGTTCAAAATCCTTTAATGATTGACTGCTATAAAGTTCTCGGCGTAAGGAAAGACGCTACTGCGGCGGAAATAAAACGCGCATACAGGCAAAAAGCAAAAGTTTTTCACCCCGACATAACAAAAGCTAAAACTTCCGAACAATTCCGACAAATTGTTACCGCTTATGAAATATTGAGCGACCTTAGACAACGAGAAATATTTGACGACGCGTATACAGGCGCGTTCCGCCATACACACTCTGTAAAAACAGAATTTGATTACCGCAAGTGGCTTTTGGAACGGGAAGATTATGAAAGCCGCGCAAAACTCATATTTTTCGACCTAATGCATAACCGTGAAGATGAAGCCGTAGCCGAATTTAAGCGAATGTCAATGGAACACACGGATTTTTCGCTGAAACATTGGTTTTCACGCGAAGATTTTATGGATTTCGGCTACATCCTTGCAGAAGAGCTTACATTGCGCGGTGAATTTTACGACGCTTTTAATTTGCTTGAGCAGATTATCAAAATGGAATACAGTTACAATTATTTTAAGCTTTTCTTTCCGGAAGTGATGTCGTTTACGCTCGGAATCTTAAAACATAATATCGACGGGCGCATAAACTCGGAACTTGCACTTGATGTTTGGGAGCGTGCACTGGATTTGGGCTTTTCCCCTTCCGATGATGTATTTTTTCTTTCAAAAATGGCAGATTCGTACAAGTCTATGGGAGATTTACGCACTTACAATGCTTGTTTGGAAGAAATTACTCGTATTTCAAAAAGAAAAAGCGAAAGAAGTGTCGTTTAGAATTGTTGCGCGGCGGCAGATGTAATCAGTCTTATGCCGAATGAAGTTCATACAACTTCGGTGTGCAGGTGCCGCTCGGGTTGGTGGGTATGTCCCACTCGAGCGAGTGGGTGGGTGCCACTCGGGCGAGTGTGTATGTCCCACCCGAGCGAGTGGGCAGATACACCTCGCTCGGGGTGCGGTGTACCCTCCGCTCGGGGTGCGGTGGGACACCTCGCTCGGGGTTAGGTGGTACACCCTGCTCGGATCAGAGGTACTGCCTCGTTCGGGGCAGAGGTAATGTCCCGCCCGGTGCAGAGGTAATGTCCCGTTCGGGGCAGAGGTAATGTCCCGCTCGGGGCAACGGATAAAAACTTTTTCGGAAACTGAAGTTTCCTTCAAAACTTTTTATGGATGGAGATAAAAATGATAAGACTTAAAAACAGTGATGAAATTGAGGGCATTAGAAAATCATGCCATTTGCTTGCGGATATGTTTAAGGCTGTCATCCCGGAAGTAAAGCCGGGTGTTACAACGAAGCGTATCGACGATTTATGCAAAGATTTTATGCTCGCACACGGCGGAACACCTGCATGGTACCATGAAGATTTTCCGGGTGCTGCCTGCATAAGTATAAATGATGAAGTCATTCACGGAGTGCCGTCGAAAAAACGCATCATCCGCGACGGAGACCTTGTTTCTCTTGATGTAGGAATCGACTTAAACGGCTATATCAGCGATTCATCACATACGATTTTAGTCGGCAACGTAAAGCCTGAATGGAGAAAACTTGATGAAGTTACGCTTGAATGCCTTGCTGCCGGTATTGAAGCCTGCCGTGCCGGAAACAGAATCAGCGATATTTCCAATGCGGTTTACAATATCGCGGTAAAGCACAATTACGGCGTAGTTTACGATTATTGCGGGCACGGAGTCGGACTTGAAGTGCATGAAGACCCGAGCATTCCGAATTGTCCCGGACGCGGACCGAACCCGCGCATTCAAGCGGGAATGGTACTTGCGATTGAGCCGATGATAAATTTGGGGACGGCGGACGTATTTACCGATGAATCCGGCTGGACTGTCCGCACGGAAGACGGACTTGCTTCCTGCCATGAAGAGCATACCGTTGCGGTATTTGCCGACCACACGGAAATATTGACGGATTTGAACTATAAATGACCCGTATTCGGGCATTGAAATAAATTTATATCTCGCCGTTTGCGGATTTTTATTATGACGGAGTAATTATGAAAAAGATAACGATTCTTATTGCGATGATTTGTGCACTTTCAGTTTCCTGCACGAAAGGAAAAAATTCTTACGGCTGGTATACGGATTTTGATTCGGCAAAAAATGCGGCAAAATCTCAAAAAAAGAATATCCTGCTGTTCGTTTCATCTTTCCGAGATTTTGACGGAGCGCAGGATGCCGTGAATATGCTCACGCAAAGCAAAGATTTTACAAAAGCACTGAAAAATAAATACGTATGCGTCTATTTTGATTTTTCCGAAGCCGATAAATTAAGCGGCGACGCATTTGAAAATTCGACTGCCGCAGAGCAAAAGAGAATCGAACAGAAGCGTACAGAAATGCAAAAACAGTTTTCGACTGCCGATTCTTATGCAGTCCGAGATACTCCTGCCGCTATTCTTACCACAGCGGACGGATATTACATAACCGATGTAAATTTCGACTATAAGCCGACTTCCATTGACGGCTATGTCGGTGTGCTTGCATCTGAAGAAGATTCTATTAAAGAAATCAACGATATGGTTGCAGCTGTAAAGAAATCTTCCGGTGTAAAAAAAGTTCAAGCAATCGATGCACTTTATATGAATACTCCTGAAACTTATCGTATTCCGCTTGCCGATTTGATAAAGCAGGTTCCTTCCGCCGATAAAAAAGATGAAAGCGGCCTTGTCAGCAAATACATAAGAGAATATGCATATATTCAAGTTTACGAAATGTTGAAAAATCTTGATGTAGACGGTGCTGTCGATATTTACGAAAAAACAGCGGAAAATCCGCGTATTTCACAGGACGATAAGCAAATGCTCTATTATGCGGCGGCAAATACACTTGCTCTTACCGGACTGAAAAATTCGGACAAAGTTATTGCTTTGCTGCGCAGCTCTTACGATGCCGCTCCCGAAAGCGAATATGCCGAAACGATTAAACTTACTGCGGACAACATAGAAAAAACGGCGCAGGAAAGCGCAAATGAAGATTCTGCTCCGGTGGACGCAAAATAAGTTTTTATTTTAAGGAAAAATAAATGCTTGCATCGGCAGGGCTTATTGCCGCTTGTGTTATTCTGATAACATTATCAATGCTTTTTTCCATTTCGGAAAGCTCTTTTCTTGCAATGAACAAACTCCGGCTGCGTATTCTGCGCGGCAAAAAAGATAAGCGCGCACTCCGCTGCGGAAAACTTCTTGATAAAAAAGAACTTTTGATAAATACGCTGCTGGTTGCAAACGATTTTGTAAACATTCTTCTGTCGTCGCTTTTGACCGCACTTTCGCTGCGTCTGTTCGGAGAAAAAGGCGTCGGAATTGCAACTCTTACGGTTACGCTTTTGCTGCTGATATTCGGCGAAATTACGCCTAAGACGCTTTCCACGAGGAATCCAGATATTATTGCGTATAATTTATCGCTTTTCGTATCTATCGTAGTTGTAATCATGCGTCCGGCGGTTTTTGTTTTTACCGCAGTTTCCAATATTGTTCTAAAACTGCGTAAAATCAATACGGCAAAGCCCGTACGCTCTTACACGGAAGAAGATATAAAACAATTTATAGACGCAGGTTGGGAAACGGGAATACTTGAACGCGACGAAAAGAATATGATGCGCCGCGTTTTTAAATTTACCGATCTTGAAGCGCGCGACGTTATGATTCCCAGAACGCAGATTGCAGCCTTGCCGGAAAACTGCGCTTACAAGGATATATTGGAGCTTGCGCAGCGCACGCATTTTTCGTATTTTCCCGTTTATCATGGAAATCTTGATCACATTGTAGGCGTTCTTTATTTAAAAGATTTGTTGAAGTTCTCCGACAACGGAAAAAACTTTGATATAAAAAAAGCCGTCCGAACTCCGCTGTTTATTCTAGGTACAAAAAAAATATCTTCCGTTCAGCAGCTTTTCCGCGAGCACGGACAGGCGGCTGCCATAATTACGGATGAATATTCGGGAACATTCGGATTTCTGACGCAAACCGATATTTACCGTGAAATATTCGGTGCAGAAGATAAAAATGCACAGAGGCGCAATGTTCAGACTTTCTCAGACTTAACGGAACTCAAAGACAAATCAGACTTTGTAATTGACGGTTCTATTCTGCTTGCGGATTTAAAAGAAAGTCTCGGACTGAAACTTGAATCCGAATACAATGAAACATTGAGCGGATGGATTACGGAAAAGCTCGGACGCATTGCAAAAAAAGGAGATTCGGTAGAATCGGGCGAGTTTAAGTTTACGGTAGATTTAGTACGAAAGCGGCGCATTGCAAAAGTACACGTACAAAATGTATCGACCAATGAAAAAACGGAGAGGCAGTCGTGAATTATCTTAAAACCGCCGCAACCGTACTTGCTCTTGCTGCCATAATCCGTGCCGTTGCATTTTTTTCAGGCTCGGAAACCGCATATCTTTCAACGTCAAAACTGAAAATGCGCAGGCTTACCGCCGAAAAGCGCAAAGGTTCTCAAAAAGCCGCACTTTTGCGCGCACACATGGACGAACTTTTAACGGTTGTTTTGATAGGCACAAACTTTATGAACACTCTTGCCTCCTCGCTTGCAACATCTCTTGCAATTTCTATCGCGGGAAAAAGCGGAGTAGGAATTGCAACCGTACTCATAACTTTTGCCGCCACAGTGTTCGGGCAGATTATTCCTAAAACCGCAGCCGGCATTTATCCTGAAGATACCGTTTGCCGCAATTCATTTTTGCTTTATATGCTAAAAATTGCGATGTTTCCTGTCGTTAGGGTTTTTACTTTAATTTCTTCGCTTGTGTCGTCTGTCGCCGGAGAGTTTTTTAAGGCGGACGACGTTCTTGTAACAGAAGACGAATTAAAAACCTTAATCGATATAGGCGAAACGGAAGGAACGCTTGAGCACGGTGAAAGCCGTATGCTGTATCGGATTTTCGAATTCAGCGACTTGAACGTTCACGATATAATGAAGCACAGGTCTCTTATAAAAGCGATTCCTAAAGAAGCTGCAAGAAAAGAAGTTGTTGAATCTTTTAGAGAAAGCGGACTTTCCATGTTGCCCGTATATGCTGAAAATCGCGAAAAGATTGTCGGCGTAATTCACTATAAAACCGTTTTGCTGTCGTCAAAATCCGACGAAGCAAAAAATTATGCGGAACGCACGATGAAAGACGTGTTGTTTGTCCCCGAAACTCTCAGTGCGCTTGAACTGCTTATAATATTTAGAAAAAAAAGGACGGAATTTGCGGTCGCCCTGAACGAACAGGGACAGACGGCAGGCGTTGTTACGATGGATGACATTATGCGTGTTGTTTTTGGACGTATGAGCACATTGACGCATAATGAACTGCCGCCGGAAGAACGCATCCGCCTTGTTTCTCCGACGGAATTTATTGTTCCGGGCGATATAAAACTCGAAGATATAAATTCGATATTCCGCTTAAATCTTGAATCCGACGGATTTTCCACTCTGGGCGGATGGCTTTTGGAAAAAATAGGGAGTCTGCCTTCAACCGGAGAGCTGTTTAAACTTGGAAATATGCTTTTTATCGTGGAAGACCAAGCGCATCGCAGGATTCTTTCCGTCCGGATAAAATTTTTATAAAGCGAACAGGCTTTCGTTTGCTAAAAAAACGTTTTATAAATGCCGGAAAATCGGCTTAATCTCATTTCGTTCGGAAAAATCGAATTGCTTATATTTTCTGCATAAAAATTATGAATTCGTTCAGTTTTTGTGCTGCCGGCGCTATATAAACGATTATGGAAGATACGTTTAGGATAAGCGGTGAGGACATTTATTGCGGTGATAAAATTGCCGCAGCCGCATTTAATGAATTCGGAATAAATTATATATATCCGTGGCAACGCCTTGTCATTGAAAATATCGTTGATGCCGTTCGATACGGGCAGCATAAAGATTCTTTTTGCAAAGAAGATGACGATGATTATCCCCACGGAAATCAGATTATTTTGCTTCCGACGGGAGCCGGAAAATCACTTTGTTTTCAACTTCCTTCGCTGTTTTTTGACGGCGCGACCCTTGTGATATATCCGCTTTTGGCACTTATGTCCGATCAGGAGCGCAGAATGAAAGAAGCCGGAATAGAATGCGCCGTTTTGCGAGGCGGTCAGAGCGCAAAAGAACGCGCGGATATTTTTCTGCGAATCAAAAGCGGCGCAAAAATCATAATTACGAATCCGGAAACTTTTACCGAGCCGGGCGTGCTTGCATCTCTAAAAGAATGCGGAATTTTGCATATTGCGATTGACGAAGCACATTGTGTTTCCGAGTGGGGAGATACTTTCAGACCGGCGTACGGGGAACTCGGGAAAGCGGTAAGAGAACTTGCCGTGCCTGCCGTAAGCGCATTTACCGCAACAGCCTCGCCTGAAGTGCTTTCAAGGATTGCGGATATTTTATTCGGCGGTAACGCTCACATTGTAAGAAGCGAAAGCGATCGCCCGAATATTCATTATTATGTAAGAAAAGTTTTTGCCAAAAAGCAGGCGGTATTACAGCTTGCAAAGAGCGAGTGCCGTCCTATGATAATTTTTTGCGGTAAGCGCAATACCGCAGAAGAAACCGCAAGGGATATAAATTTATGCTTTGGAAAGGAGACTGCGCGCTTTTACCATGCAGGATTGGAGCGCGCGGAAAAAGATGAAACGGAGCAATGGTTTTTTAATGCAAAAGAGGGAATTTTATGCGCAACCTGCGCCTACGGAATGGGAATTGACAAGCGAAATATAAGAACCGTAATTCATCTTGATGCTCCTTCAACCGTAGAAAGTTATGTTCAAGAGGCGGGACGAGGCGGCAGGGACGGAGACACGGCAAATGCGATACTTTTATGGAATCAGAAAGACAGTCTGCATTTTTCTCAATTTGATAAAAACAGCCGCTATTTTGCAATGCGCATTTTTGCGGAGACAACGGCTTGCCGC
This sequence comes from uncultured Treponema sp., assembly GCA_963548875.1. Taxonomy (GTDB): domain Bacteria; phylum Spirochaetota; class Spirochaetia; order Treponematales; family Treponemataceae; genus Treponema_D. Next base: position 17,338 of record CAUUVZ010000057.1, read on the forward strand.
AGGCAGACTTTACTTGATGCGCTCGGTGCCGAACAAGCGGTATGCGACGGCTGCGATTTATGCGATGCGCGCAAAGGAATTAAAACTCCGTCCGAAAATCTTATCGCCGACTATTCCATCGTGCTAAAACTTGTCAAACGCAAAAATAAGTTCTATACGAAAGAGACTCTCGAAAAGGACGCCGTAAAACTTTTAAACGCCGAAAGCCGCCGCATTCTCGGTTTAAATATATGGAATCATAAATCGTTCGAGTCGATTTTCAGCCAGCTTATCTCGGATTCAAAATTGAAAATTGCAAAACATCTGTGGAAAGGAAGAATTTATACCGCTTGAATGACATAATTGCACTACCGCCGCCACAAGTTTCACGGAAATCAATTTTCAAAGCATTGAGTTCCGTACTCTCAATCCTAATGGCTTATTATCCTCAATTTCGAGTTTTATAAACTCAAAGCTTATATTTTTCTAAGGC
>CAUUVZ010000058.1:0-17643 GCA_963548875.1 uncultured Treponema sp.
CCTGCTCTCGCATGGCGGCGGTCAGTTCCGCGCTCATCCCGCGTACGTTTTCGGAGAGCTGAAAGATAGCGTTGAACTTTTCCTCCACAATTTTAGAGCTTTCGGAAAGCCCGTTTATGTCGTCGCTAAGTTTCTTTAATGTGTCGGTGATGGTCTTTCCTTGCATGGAAGACTCTTCGGCGAGCTTTCGTATCTCATCGGCGACAACGGCGAAACCTTTGCCCGCTTCTCCGGCGTGTGCGGCTTCTATGGCGGCGTTCATCGCAAGGAGGTTCGTTTGGCTCGCGATGTTCTGGATAACGCTCGATGCTTCGATCAAGCCGCCCGACTCGTCTGCAATCTTTTGCGTTACGGTGTTCGATGTTAAAAGCGTCGATTTTCCTTCCGACGTTGCGGCTGCAAGCTGTTTTACCATGTTGTCGCTTTTTTCGAGGGAATTCGTAATCGACGCGATGTTTGCGACCATTTCTTCAACCGCCGCCGAAGACTGCACCACGCTCGAAGATTGCGTTTCGATACTTCCGTTCAGATTCTCGATTGTGCGGATAATTTCTTCGATGGTACCGGCGGTTTCTGTAACGCTCGCCGCTTGAGTCAACGCTTGCTGTTTTACGCCGTCGATGTTCGATGAAATCTCGTTTATCGCGCTTGCCGTTTCGGTCATATTCGATGAAAGTTCTTCACCTATTCCTTCCATAATTCTGCTGCTTGAACCTACATTTTTTATTGAAGTACCGATTTTTTCAATCGTCTCGTTAAAATACTCTGATAAATCGGTAATTTCATCGTTTCCGTGAACGGGCAGGCGAACTGTTAAGTCTCCTTCGCCTTGCGCGATATTTTGCAATGCCGAAACGGTTGTTAATATTGGAGCTACAATTTTTCTTGCCGTAATGTATACCGTTATAACCGCCGCGCTCAATATTACAATGCTAACAATAAGCATTGAATGTCTTAGACGTACAACAGCTCCCATAAATTCTCCTACCGGTGCCTGAATTATAACCGTCCAGTTTGTAGTTTTCATCTTTGAAAACGATGAAATATAGTCGATACCCTTATACTTCCAAAATCCTATGGACGAAACGGATGATGTCATAGCATTTTTTTCAAAGTCTGCAAGTGCTTTAAGAGACGAATCCGTCCTAGCATCGTTCATCATATTTTTTTGCCCGAGTACAAGACTTGTATCTTTATCCGCAATCGTTATTCCGTTAAGTCCCAAAATATAGCATTCTCCGGTGTCGCCTACGATAATATCTTCAATTTCATGACAAAGTGTATCTCCGGGAACCATTGCAACTAAAGTTCCTATAACTGTGTTGTCCGTACCGTAAACGGGTACTGTAAAATCAATAACAAACTTTTTGTATGTGGGTGAAAGGAAAGGTTCGGAAGTAAAATTTTTTCCGTTTGCAGCTTTGAACCAGTCAAGATTCGATATGTTTTGGACGCTTCCGTCGCTTAAATATAAATTACCTTTTGTGTCGGCAAAATTCATTGCGATAATACTTGGATCGAATGCGGCTTCTTTATCAAGTGCTTGTGTTTTTTGCAAATTTGTTGAAGAAAGACTTTGCAGTACGGACTGCCGCGCAATCCCTTCTAAAAATTGATACCATTGATTGATTTTACCGTCGATTATTTCAGCAACGTCATCGGCTTTGTCCGTAAGATGCGATGAAATTTTTTCCGTAACGGCTTTACGTGCAATACGAACCGCAATCAATCCCTCAATGAGGGAAGCAACGGCTATAAGTATTCCGAAAATGAAAACCAGTTTGTTCTTTAACGAAAAGCGTTTTCTCATAATTTGTACTTCCTTTGTATTAAAATATTTTCGCGCAAAATGCGCGTATGAACCGTTCTCCGTTTATGCGTACTTTTGTTTTACTGTAAATAGATAGGGCTTTCTTCTTGCAAAGAATATTTGCGACTTTTCGACTTTGCCCGAAATCCGCCGTTTAATTTAGACTGCAATATTTTTGCGGTCTAAATTAAACCTTGTTTAAAACCTCCTTTTTTCTTTGCCGGCAGGTTAGGTTTTGCTGTATGAGTGCAACCGTTTTGTGCATCTAAGCAAAGATGATATGAAAACATGTAAAGACGGTGAATCTTATTAAATGCGTATGAAAAGAGAATGGAGAATCGGATTGTAAGAAAAATCGAAAAAATTCCGCTAAAGCCGGATAACGTCAGATTTTGTGCGGAAGTCGGGGTGGGGGGGGTAAATTATTGATTTCTTTCATTTGTGTCAAGCCCGCCTTTGGTTTTTGATTTTTAGGTTATTTTATAGCCGGAATACGGATAATGCAAGAAATTTTTAAATCGAAAGACGCGGGAGCGATATGCAGTAATATTGCAGGTAATACTTATATACGTCAAAAAAAAAGATTTAATAATCACACATGCTGTAAAATCCGTACTTACTTTATTCCTTGATAAACGGCGCATAAGCGGGTTTGAAATTTATTGTTTGTCCATATTTTTTTTGAATTCGGTAGGGGTAATTCCGAATTTGCGCTTAAACAATCTGCTGAAATAATTTTGGTCGGAATATCCTGTTTCGGAAGTTATTTCTTTTATCGAACATACTCCGCTTCTAAGCATTTCCTTTGCTTTATCCAAACGTATATCCGTAACATAATCGATAAAGTTTTTACCTGTTTCGTCTTTAAAAAGTTTACTTAAATATACCGGATTTACATGAACTGCTTTTGCAGTCTGCTCAAGCGATATGTTTAAAGAAAGTCTTTCATTTATATATTTTATCGCATTTGCAATGACCGGATTTGAGTTGCCGCCGCTTTCCTGTAAAATCATTTCCGAACATTCGATAAGTTTGGGTAAAACATAAGCAAAAAGTTCTTCCGGAGTGCGGCAGTTTGATATTTCTTTAAATGTTGCGGACGGAACACTCAGACGGCAAAAATTCCTTGCGTTTACGAGAACATTGAAGGATTCGTTTTTAATTAGATCTATGTCCTGCATTTCGGAACGGATTATATCGAACCACAATTCGGCAGCACTTTTCACTCCGTCCGTATATCCCGCCGATATTCTGCCTAAAAGCGCTTTTTGAGCATTATTCAATTCCTTTTTTATATCGCTTCGGTTTTCCGCATCTCCTTCTTCATAGAATTTGATTCCGCCCGTCATATCGGAAGCATTAAGAGCGTTGAGTGCTTCGCTATATGCTTGAGCCGAACGACTTATATCGTCAAATATACCGCCTGCACCCATTCTAATCGAGCTTGAAATTTTTAATGCAAGCATATTGAAAATGTCTTTCAAAAAACTGCGGCACTTATCTTCCGCGATTTCGGCATCATTAGAAAAAGCCCGAACTTTGCGTTCAACAGGAATAAAAATGGTAATCCGGTTCATAATATAGGAACCCATGATGCAGTCCGTTTTGGAACAAAAAGCGTCCCGTATTTGCATATAAATATTTCCCCTGTCTTCAGACAGATTTTCCGGGACTTCAATGCAGCAAAAATAATACGCTTCGGGATTTATATTAAAATAGTCGAAATAATTTGAAAGCTCTTTTTTGTTTTCGGAAGAAAGCACAAGCGCATAAATAAAATCACTTTCGACAATCGAATATCCGAAACTTAATTTTTCGCGCAGCTCAATAGTGTCGGAAAGTTTTTGCTTTTCGGATTCAAGAAGATTTATCGCGCCGTGTACCGCCTGTATTACGGTGTCGCGGTTTACGGGTTTCGTTAAATATCGGTAAACGCCGAGTTCGAGAGCTTCCTGCGCATATTTGAATCTGTCGAATGCGCTTAGCATGATTACTATCGACTGCGGTGTAAGCTTCTTTATTTCTTTTACCGACTGCAAGCCGCTAAGTCCCGGCATATTTATATCCATTATGATAATGTCGATTTTATTTGTACGGCAGATATTTATCGCATCCGCGCCGGAATTCTCTTTAAATATCTTGAATTGCCCCGAAAAATTCTTTTGAAGAATGAATTCAAGAGAATCCACAACAATTTGTTCGTCATCGGTAAGAAGAATATTATACATTTCGCACCTTTATGATAAAAATCGTTCCTCCGCCTTTATTATCTTCTATTGAAAACACATCGCTGCTTTTGTAATAAATACGAAGCCTTGAAATTACATTTTGCAATCCGATTCCTTGTCCTTGACTTTTTTCTCCGCTGCCGCCGCTTGCATCGTCGCTATCGTTATCATTTACGGAATAATTTTCCGTGAAAATATTATCCGGCGCAGGCAAATTCTCTTCCGAAACGGCGGAAAGATTATCCATAAGCCGCTTTCGTATTTCGGGATTAAAACCGCATCCGTTATCGGAAACGGTTATAAAAAGACACGTACTCCCGTCCGAAAAACCGGTATACACTTTAAGCAAAATTTTTCCGCCTTTTGAAACTTCGTAAAGTCCGTGTTTGATACAATCTTCAACAAGCGGCTGTAAAATCATACACGGAATCTTAAAATTTTGATTTGAATAGCGGATGTCTTTTTCAAAAGTGAATTTTGTTCCGAATCTTACTTTCATTATGTAAATATAATTATCAACCAATCTCAGCTCTTCGCCTAAAGTCGTTTCTCCTTTCGTATGCTGGAGATTATACCTGAAAAAGTCCGAAACCTGCTCAAGAAAATGGCACGTTCTGTCGGCTCCTTCCATCATGGCAAGCTGTGCTCCGGTATTCATCGTGTTGAATAGAAAATGCGGATTTATGCGCGCCTGCAGAGCTTTTAGCTGCGCCTCTCTATAAAGCGAATACATCTGTACTTCCTTTTCGCGCAATTCATTTTCGGCAATAGCTTTTTCCCAAATTGTGTCAACGTATTCTTTTATGCTTATAATCATGCGGTTAAACGCGCTGCAAATGCTTCCGATTTCGTCGTCTTTATCGTAAGTAAAAAGCGGAATATCAAAATCGCGCTCCGCAATTCGATGAGAGGCTTCCGAAATATCCGCAAGCGGTAAGATTATTTTGGAAACGCGCATTCCAAGTAAAATTATATTGAGCGCGACGGCAGCTCCGAGCGCGGCAAGTCCCAGTACGCCTGCGGTTTTCATCATATTTAAAGAATAATTATAACGAGCGATACTTTTCTTAAAATAAAGCATATTAAGTGCGCGCACTTCCGACTGCAAAAGCGTATATGCTCTGCACGTTTCCGCATAGAATCTTTGCGTTTCCGCTGAATTTGCAGCTCTGCATGAATATACGGTCGAATCCGCGCAATTTGCAAAACTTTCCGTTAGCATGGAAACCGTATACTCTTTTTGTAAAATTTCATCGGTACTCGGTTCCATGCAAAAATCCATAGCCGCCGGTTCGATTTTCGAACGGTTTTTGTAATATGCGTCAATCGCTTCGTAAGAACGCATTTTAATGTACCGCTCCATTGATTTTTGCGTGGAGGCAAGCATATCGATGAAATAATCAAGTTTTGCATTGTTCGTATAATAATTTCCTATTACGGCGAGGATTAAAACCGTTACGGCAAGAAACGCGGAAACTACGGCAAAAAGCAATACTGAAAACCGGACAAAAGAATTTATTATGCGTCGGCGTATGCTTAAACTTTTCATCGAATCACCTCGATGTCGATATTTACATAACTGTTTGCAAATCCGTCCTCTTTCCAATTAAAAATTTCCGCAACAGCCTTTTTGCCTATGCCGTAAAAATCTACCGTTATAAGTGAAGATACAATTCCTTTTTTAAGATAATCTCTCGCTTCTTCATTGTCGTATAGCCCTATGATTTCGGTTATGCCGTTTTTATTTTGACTTAGAACGGCTTGAGCCGCAAGAACCGTGTAGTCGGCGGAAAAACAGAATATCGAATCGGGATTAAGACTTGTAATCGCACGGCTTATCTGTTCGTCTACGCCCGGATTGTTCTCCGAAAGTATGGGACTTATATTGAGGAAACTCATTTCAACTTTGCTGCCGTATTGTTTAAAAGATTGGGACATGCTTGAAATAGTAGTACCGTCTTCCGTCAATCTTTCCGTATGTTCCGCAATAACAAGAAGATTTTGCCGTGCATTGCGGGAAAATATTTCTTTTGCGGCGATTTTGCCTATTTCGTATTTATTTGCGCCTATAAAACTTATAGCACTGCTGTCGGTGTTGGAAGAACCTATCATAACAACGGGAATTTTCGTACCGTCCGCACCTCTTATTTCGGGAACGGGGATATCTTCGTCGCAAAGATATAATATAAGTCCGTCAGCTTTAACAAATCTTACATAATCGAGTCGCAGTTGAAGATTTTCGTCCCCGCTTAATTCCGAAAATTCATCCGTACCTTTATATTCTTCTACGATGCAGTCAAAATCGTCTTGGACGGAGATTGCGCCTTCTAAAATCTTGCTCAACGAATACGAGCAATTGCGCGAGCCTGCAACGACGATGTGATAGCGTCTTCTATCGGTGTCGGTTTGTTCCGCCGGAAGAATATTCACTAAGATTCTGAGCGTAATAAATATTGAAACTGCTGCAAGAATAAGCGCAGATACCCAAAATACCGGTACGAAAATTTTAAGCAGCTTTTTGTTATCAAAAAAACTCATCGCCTCATTGTATCATAGAATCCCCCTGCAAAAAATGAAATTTTTTTAGAAAGTCGGGCAGTCGATTTCTTTAAGCACCGCATTTCATAGGTTATTAAACATCATAATAAGAATCTGAAAGTAACTTGCTTAAAAACAAAGTTTTCACTATATTATGCGCACGGCCCTTTAGCTCAGCTGGATAGAGCACTTGCCTTCTAAGCAAGTTGTCGACAGTTCGATTCTGCCAAGGGTCATAGCCGTCTGCATGGTTTCAGACGGTGTTTTTATTTTAAACGGAGATTTTTAGACGAACATGTAAGCGGCGCACCGTCGATTTTGTCAAACGGTGCAAAAACTGCCTGCCAGCTTGCATTTAATTTCAATTACCGCAAATCCACTCTTTTACAAACTGCAAAAGGCCGTAGTCTCCCGAAATGCGCACGGATTTTTTGCAGCCGGCGGCTTCTCCCGCTAAGAGGTCGCTTTCGCCGTCGCCTGCCATAAAAGACTGTGTCAAATCGATATTAAAATCTTTCGCCGCTTCCAAAAGCATTCCCGGTTCGGGCTTTCGGCAGCTGCATCGGCATTTGTATTCAGGCAGCTCTCCTGCAAATCCCTTGTCCGTGTGGTGCGGGCAAAAATAAAGCGCGTCGATAAAGGCACCTGCCTTTCCGAGTTCCGTTTCCATCTTATTGTGAATGACGGAAAGCTCGTCGAAGGTGCATTCGCCGCGTGCAATGACCGGCTGATTCGTTACGACGATTGCAAGGTAGCCGCTTTTATTGATGAGCCGAACCGCTTCCGCTGCGTCGGGCAGCAGTTCAAAGTCTTCGGGCTTCGTGATAAAGCCGTTCGGCTTGTTGATTGTGCCGTCGCGGTCGAGAAAAACGCATTTTTGCCTGTGCGAAAGGTTTCGCGCGCGCACTTTGCCGCTTTCAATGTCCGCCTGCGTTTCGTAATACCGCTCCGGCGTCCCCATGTCCTTGATGTATTCCGGCGAATCGTAAGCGAAAATCCCGCCGTCTTTGATGTTCGGCTTGAGGACGTCGCGGTCAAGGTCGACTTTTTGCGGCAGTCCGCCCGTGCCGGCAAACGATTCCGCCGTTTTTTTGAGCAGACGGGGAGAAATAATTTCGATTCCGGCATTGACGCGGTTTTTGTAGTAGAGCCGCTCATCTTCTTTGGTCAGCCACTGCACAACTTGGTGCGAATCTTGGGGCAGTCCGCCTTTCGATTGGGGAGGGAGCGTCCGCGTAACCAAAAGCGAGCTGTCGTACGGGTGTCCGTTCGGATGGGAAAGGAGCGTTGCAAGAGCGCGGTGCGCGCTATGAAAGGCGATAAAGCGGTTAAAGTCGATGTCGAAAATGACGTCGCCGCAGAGCAGTAAAAAATCTTCCGTAAGGTCGTCCATCTTAAAGAGCGCGCCCGCCGTTCCGAGCGGTTCGGTCTCTTCAAAATACGTGATGTGCACACCGAATGCGCTGCCGTCGCCGAAATGCCGTTTAATCGAATCCCCCAGATGCCCGATGACGAGCCGAATGTCGGTCAGTCCGAATGCTTTGAGGTTTTCAATTTGATACTGCAAAATCGGCTTTCCGCAGATTTCAATCATGGGCTTCGGCACGTCGCTCCGCACGGATGCGATGCGCGTACCCTTGCCGCCAGCCATTATGACCGCTTTCATTCGTTACTCCGGAAAAAAATGCTCTTCGATTTGGAGGCAGAGCGCGTGATAAATCGGCAAATGCAGTTCTTGGATTTTATACGTTTCTTTCTCCGGCGCGACAATCGAAACGTCGGCAAGTTTTTTGAGTTTTCCGCCGTCCCGTCCGGAAAGCACGACGGTTTTCAGTCCTTTTGCTTTTGCGACCGTCATCGCGTAGATGATGTCTTTTGAGTTTCCCGACGTCGAAATGCCTAAAAATACGTCTTCCGGTTTTCCGAGTCCGTTGACTTGCTGCGCAAAAAGCGCGTTTCCGTCAACGTCGTTGAGACTTGCCGTCATAACCGCACTGTTATTCGTGAGCGCGACTGCCGGAAGAGAGCCTTGCAGCTTATCGGAAAGGTAGGCACCCGTTTCCGAGTCGATTTCCGAAAGGCGGCTTAAGAATTCTTTTGAGGGGGCGCGTTTTTTTACAAAGCTCTTCAACAGCTCTCCGGTGATATGGTCGCTGTCCGCCGCACTCCCGCCGTTTCCGGCAACGAGCATCTTTCCGCCCGCCTCGTAAGACGCAATCAAAATCCTGCATGCTTCCCGAATGTCGTTTTCGCAAACGGTCAGCGCAGGGTACCGTTCAATCAAATGTGTTATAAAATCCATAATTTCTCCATAAAAAGTGTAAATATATATGGCATATATTATCATAAATAATATCGTTTGGCAGTCTATTTGCAGAGTGTTTTATAATGATAGACGGATATATCCGTTTGTTTCTAAAATATAAAAAAAGCGTTGACAAAAATAATTGCATATTGGATAATATCAGCATAATACAAGGCTACATCGTATATTTAAAAGGAGCTTCGAATGAAGAGGACTTTTTCTTTTGTAGCAGCTGCCATGCTGCTTGCTGGTATCGGTGCTTTTGCTGAACAGGCAACTGTCATTGATTTTACAAAACTTGATGCGGACTGTGTACCGAATTCTGAGGGAAATCCTACACAGAATAAGCAGACTGTTATGGATTTTTCCGTTGCTGCCGGTGCAACATTCACGGATGAACAGAAAAATCTTATGAAGACATCATTGGCTCTCCCTGAATGGGAAGTTGTTCTTAACAGTTCGGCAAAATCGGTAAAGGCTTTAAGTCTTTCAACCGTTGTTGCAGCTCCTGTTAAAAGTGATGCACAGGTTCCTTTTGCCGGTTCAAATGTAATGGGCGTTCATGTCGTATTCCCTGAATGGAATGCCAATGCTTATGCTTATGTAAAGCCTCCGTTTGAAATCCCCGCTTATGAAAGACTTGCAACTGCCGATGATAACGGCGTACGCCAAGACCCTACCGACGAGGAGAAAGCCAGCGGTAAGACTTTGTTTGAAGATGGATTCGGAGTTGTTAAGAATGTCGGTACCGTTAAATCCGTTGCCGTTACGACGATGGGAATGAATTATCCTGAAGGACTTTATGTTCTTCTTAAGGATACCGACGGTATTGAACGCCGTTATTTTATGGGTTACCTTAATTTTGACGGTTGGAAAACCATGACATGGAGCAACCCGCAATATATACAGGAAATCCGCAATCGCGAAATTCGTGTATATCCTATTTATCCTAGAGGACTTCCTTTTGTTAAGTTTACCGGTTTCCAAATTACTCGCGATGCCAATCACATCGGCGGCGATTATATCGGATACTTTAAGGATGTAAAGATTATTTACGACAAAGCGCTTCTTACTACTGATCGCGATATCGCCGATGAAGATCTTTGGGGTATTATCGGAAAAAAAGAAGCTGCTCGTCAGACTGCTGAAATGTCCAAATTCGGTGACAAACAGGTTAATCGCTATCTTGAAAAAGAAAAACTTGCAAAAGAAGAAGAATTTACTTCCAGCTTAAGTGAAGATTCTTCTTCCAATGCTCAGTCCGCAGGTGCTGATGCAAAATAAAGTTGTATACTCGTAAAGATATGCGTTGAGCATTTGATACAACTTTAAACAAAAAGCATCCTTCCTTATTGAAGGATGCTTTTTTATTGCAATCGGCATATAATGTTTGCAATCCCATTTGAAAATAAAAAAAAGGTCTGCGTATGTCCAAAGATTTTAATTCTATTGTACCCGTAAAATCTAAAATAAAAAGCAGATATGAAAGTTATATTCCTTTGCTTATTCAAATTCGTGAAAATATTCATAAAAAGTTAAAGGAGAATATATATCTTTCTTCACAGCCGACTTATAAAGCGCGAATAAAAAGTTTTTCCAGCTATTATAAAAAACTTATTAAGCAAAAATCCGAAGAAGCCGCATCATCGGAGTCTCTGGTATGCTTGACCGATATGATTGGAATTAGGATTATATGTACTTTTCTGGAAGATATTTCCGTTATTCTTGAGCAATTAAAAGAAATATTTGATGTCCGTGAGATAGAAAGAAAAGGTGCAGATTTGAATTTTAAGGAATTCGGGTACGAATCCATTCATGTTCTTATTGCAATTCCCGATGATTGTATTCCTGCCGATATCGATTCCGATTTGCCTTTGCCGGATGATTTGGTTTGTGAAATACAGATACGCACGATATTGCAGGATGCGTGGGCTGAAGTTGAACATGAGCTTATATATAAAAGTGAATTTACACCTTTTGATATGCCTCTTAGAAGAAAACTCGCCAGTATGAATGCTTCTCTAAATCTCGCCGATATTATTTTTCAGGAAATTCGTGATTATCAAAAAAAGCTGCAAGACGAGATGAATGAGAGAAAGCTGCAGTTTTATAATATTGCGGACAGTATTACAAACGAGCAACTGGGCGTGAATGTTGAGAAGAAAGATCAGCAAATTGAGAGAATCAATCCGTATGTGCGCGGAACTATTGATGATTTGCTTTTGCAGGCAATTCATGCACATAATGCAGGAGAATTTGATCTCGCAATTTCCATATATACCGAGATAATAGAATCAAAACCTGCGCCGAATAATATTGTCCTTTCTGTTATTTTAAAGCATCGAGGAATGGCATATTTTACGAAAAATGATTATATGCGAGCACTGGAAGATTTTAGGCAATCCTTTGAATTCGATTCCGGAAATTTTCGCTCTGTATACTATGAGGGGATCGTGTATTCCGTTCAAAAAGATTATAAGTCTGCCGTAAAATGCTTTGACAAATCTTTGGAACTGAATGAATATCAAGCGCATGCTTATTATCGCAGGGCAATAGCTTTATACGAATTGCATGACTATGAAAGAGCCGTGAATGATGTTGCCGCAGCAAAAAATCTCGGTCTTGAAGATAAGGGGCTTGACGACTTACATGAAAAACTTCTTAAAAAATTCGATATGATTTGAAAAATTTTTTGTTTTCACTGATAGATTTTAGTTTTTGTAAAGTTTTAATCGCTGCAAAATACGAAATGCGGTAATTCGATGCAAAAAACGCTTGTAGAATGCAATCATATTTCAGGTGTTTGATGTTAGGTGTTTGATGTTAGGTGTTGTTTGACAAATGGAAATTCAAGACTTATAATGTATAGAAATTCCAAAGGTGTTACTGCCGTTGGATAAAAAAAGTTATCTTTCAAATTACGGAGGAAATAATGAAAAAGATACTTGTTTCGGTTGTTGCAGCTGCTCTTGCAGTTGCATTTTTTACGGGCTGCCAGAAAAAAAGTTCTTCAAGCGGAATAACGCTTGAAATGTACTATTACAAGCAGGAAAACCAAGAGGGTCTTAAAAATATCGTTAAGGCATTTGAAAAAGCAAATCCCGGAATAACGATCAATACCCTTATTACACCTAATGACGGTGATTCCCAGATGAGTGCCCGTGCGGCTCAAGGTGATTTGCCTGATATTCTACAGATGCAGTCGTATTCTCGCGTACGTGAATATGCTTCAAAAGGTTATCTTGTAGATCTTTCCAAAACGGAAGCAATATCAAGAGTACTGCCGAGCTCTTTGCCTGCCGTAACTTATGACGGTAAAGCATACGCACTTCCGACGGATTATGCTGGAATCGGAATTATTTACAATAAGGATATTTTTGACAAAGTAGGCGTAAAAGCACCGGAAACATTCCGTGAACTTGAAGACGTATGCGAAAAACTTGAAGATGCAGGTATAGTTCCGTTTGCGGCTCTTCTCAAAGAGAACTGGTCTGTAGGTCATTTTATTACAATGGTTCATACTGCACTTCTTAAAGAAAAAAATATCGAGCCTGCAACTTTCATTTCAGACATGGGAGCCGGTAAAAGTTCTTACGGTGTAGTAGATACTGCAAAGCTTTTTAATATTCTCGATTTTTACCGCGCAAATATGAACAAAACTGCGGCGGAAATGGGCGGCGGTGAACAGCAGCAATCTTTTGCAAAAGGTGAAGCTGCAATGATGGTGCAGGGACTTTGGTCTTATGCCGATGCAAAGAAACTTAATCCTAACCTTAATGCAGGTTTTATTCCTTTCCCTGTATACAACGATCCTAAAATGAATACGTTCTATGCGGATGTAGATTCGACTTTTGCCGTTTCTTCACAGTCTGCACCGGAGAAAACGGAAGCGGCTCTTAAATTTATTAACTGGCTTACTTCTCCTGAAGGACAGGCTCTTTGGGTGAGCGAGTATAAGCTTATTCCGCCGTTTAAAGGTGTTGACGTATCGTCATTCGGTGGTCCGTATGTGGACTTGATGAAATCCGTTGAAGAAAAAGGTTCAATGCCGTGGGCTTTCTCGCAGTATCCGAGCGATGTATTTGAAGGTGCGTGCAAGAACGGAGCTCAGCAATATATGATGCAGAAGAAAGCTGCTGCCGATGTAATAAAAACAATCGATTCACAGTGGGCGGATTCTGTAAATAAATAAAATTATTTTTGGAAAACAGTCCCGGTTAATTGCCGCGGACTGTTTTTTTTAACGGTAAAATTGGATTTCATTTATGGTAGAAAAAAAATCAAAGACTGCTTTTTACTTTACTGCTTTCATATTCCCTTGCGTGATTTTGTACAGTATATTTTGTATAATTCCTTTTATCAGAGGAATAGGGATTTCTTTAACGAATTGGGACGGTTTGACTCCAAAAACTCCCATTATTCTTGAAAAAACTGAATTTGAATCTAAAATAATTTCAAAAATTAAAAATGAAAAAGACAAATCTTTCCTTATGAATATATATTCTTTTAACGCTGCCGATAATTCTTATCATAGATTGAGCGTTAATGGCATAAAAAAAATTAAACTTGAACGAATAGTTAAATCTACCGGCTACGAACCCGAATATAACAAATTTGTAGGCTTGTCAAATTATAAACAGATTTTTACCGGTAAAGTCGAAAAGGATTTTTATCCGCACATATCCACTATTGTAAAATTTACAAGAACTTCAACTTTGCCGCGTTCCATCACAAAATATGAATTTGAAAAAGAAGTTTTAAGGGGTGCGGAAAAAAACAATCAATCTGCAATCCAGTTAAATGAAGCATACATATATAATGAAGATAAGCAGGATTATTGGCGCACCGATGAATACGATGAAAAAAAAGCAGTTCGCGCACTATTGGGTATTCCAGAAGTGAAAGATACCGGACAGATAAAAGAGTCATCCGTTGATGATTTTATACGTAATCTTGAACTTTCCGTTATCAATGCGGACAGATTGCATAATGATTTGATAAATAAATTCATATCCGATAATTCCATTTCGGAGGCTTCTGCGACTGTTGTTTCTGATTCTGCCAAAAAACTTCTTTCCATATATGAATTGAAAGGAATTTTATCCGATTGCTGGGTAGTAAATGAATTCAATATGGGTGTTGTCGGCTTTACTTTATTTTTTGCTTTCTTTTCCGTTATCGGTATAAACGTATTGGCTTTTATGCTCGCGATAGCTCTTGACTCCGGTATTTACGGACAGAAAGCATTGCGTACGATTTTCTTCTTACCTAATATGCTTTCGATGATTATTGTCGCTTTAATATGGTCGATGATGTTTAATCAACTGCTTCCGGCTATTACCGGTATTGAAAAGTGGATTTCAGATTCTCATAAAACTCCATGGCTTTTGGTTCTTGTTTTGGTATGGCAAGGCGCGGGATATTATATGATTGTTTATCTTGCGGGATTACAAAATATTCCGACTGAAGTCATTGAAGCGGCAAAGATAGACGGAGCTACCGGATGGCAGCGTTTCCGTTTCATAACGCTCCCTCTTATGATTCCTTCTATGACAGTATCGTTCTTCCTGACAATTGCAAATGCGTTGAAGAGTTTTGATCTTATTTATGCAATGATTGGTCGAGCAGGCTATGCTACTGGAACGGTTCCATTTGTTATGGATATTTACTTTGATGCGTTTTCCAAAAAACTTGCGGGTCTTGCAACAGCCAAAGCGATGGTATTGTTTATCGCCATTGTCATTGTTACGGGTATCCAGTTGTTTATAATGAAACGCAAGGAGATTGAGGCATAATTATGAGTACTAAGAATAGTTTTGTAAGAAAGATATTGTTTTCAAACGCCGCAACGGCGCATCCGGAAAAAGCTAAAGCTATGAAAGTTGCGTTAGCTACGGCTTTGGTTATATTTGCTGTTTTTTTTATTTATCCGATGTTTTTTGTCGTAATAAATTCTTTCCGCTCCACCAATGATATTATATTGAATCCGTCCGGTTGGCCTGTAAATATTTATCTTTCAAATTATGCGCAGGCATGGAAGGAAATGCAATTTCCTAAAGTTTTTATGAATACGATTATCATAACCGTACTCGGTACCGGCGGTATCATTATAACTTCTGCGATGTGTGCATACGCGCTTGCACGTTCTCATTCAAAAATATCATGGATTTTATACGGCTTTTTCACTTTTTATCTTGTAATTCCGTTTCAGATTATTATGGTTCCGATTGGAGAGCTTGCTTCAGGACTTCATCTTATGAACTTACCGGGAATAATACTTATGTATTGGGGTGTCGGCTGTCCTACCGCAATTTTTATGTTTCACGGATTTATAAAAAGCGTTCCTCGCGAACTTGAAGAATCGGCTGCTATCGACGGCGCAGGACGTTTTTACATATTTTTTGTAATAGTTTTTCCTTTGATAAAAACGATAGTAGCTACAATAGCGATTATCGATGCGCTTTGGATTTGGAACGATTTTCTTTTACCGATGATTGTTATAAAACAAGGAACCATTCAGTTAGCACAACAGGCTTTCCGAGGGTTGTCGGTAAATAAATACGGACCGATGTGTGCTTCATTAACGATTTCTTCGATCCCCATAATTATTTTCTATCTTTCGTTGCAAAAATATATAATAAAAGGAATTGCAGCAGGCGCGGTAAAGGGATGATTTATAAAAGTTTTGGGTTTGCTTTCTTTTAAAAATCATAATGGAAAGAATCGGATTCTCCGATTCCTTCCGCCGCAGACTTTTCCTGCAATAAAGATACATCTCGTTATAGTCGGTATTGTGTTTTTATTCGAAAAAATAATTTAATGGCTCCGATGCTTTGCGCCGGAGTTATAATTGTTTTATTTGCTTCCGTTAAAATAAAAAAGTCCGTATTCATTTTGAAACGGACTTTTTGCGCAACTCTGGAATCGAACCAGAGACCCCAAGCGTGTCATGCTTGTACTCTAACCAACTGAGCTAGTCGCGCAGACATCGGTATATTATCAAAAAGAATATTTCTAGTCAATTGCTTTGTATTGCTTTGCTTTTTATATCGCTGTCGGATTTTTCATTGCTTGGGAATTTTATGTTATATATGAAATTAATCGAAGCTGTTACAATTATAACCGAGTACCCGGCAAAACTTAAAACATCCGGAATTTGATTAAAAAATATAAATCCGAGTGCGGCGGAAAATATAATCTGTGAAAAATCGAATATGGATATTTTTGAAGCGGGTGCATTGTAATATGCCGCAGTTATTCCGAATTGTCCGCCTGCAGCCGCAAAGCCCGAGCCCAGAAGTATTAATAATTGTTTTGTAGTGATTGGGACATAGTGCGGAATATAGGGGAGGGCGCAGACGAGCGAAAAAGCGGAGAACGAAAAAACAATAATATTTCCGCTGCATTTCATTAGGCTGAGTTTTCGTATTGCGGCATAGGCAAGCCCCGCTCCAAGTCCGCCCAAAAGTCCGCATAATGCCGGCAATGTTTGCGTAAAATTAAAACCCGGCTTTACGACAAGAATTGCGCCCGCAAATGCCAGCGATATGCAGGCGAGCGATACAGGTTTTATTCTTTCTTTTAATAATATAAAGCTGAATATGAGCGTAAAAAACGGTGCCATTTTATTGAGTATTGCGGCATCGCTTAAAATAAGGTGATCGATTGCATAAAAATTGCAAAAAATTCCTATTGTACCGGCACACACGCGTAGCAGTAAGAATTTACATGCTTTTGGAGGAATCTTTACCGAATCTTTGCCGTCATGAATAATTTGGCGTAGGAGTATCGCTGATGAAATTATAAGCGATACAAAATTTCTGAAAAATGTTTTTTCAATGAACGGTATGTCTCCGCTGAGGCGCACTAAAGCTCCCATTACTGCAAAGCTGAATGCCGACAGAATAATGAATAGTACGCCTCTTGCGTAGTTTGATTTAATCACGACCTCGTCCGAAGATACGCAATAGCGAAAGGAATATGTTTATAAAATCTATATATAATTCCAATGCGCCGATTATCGCCGCTTTTTTGAACATATCGTTCCCGTTTGCTCTGCTTGCAGCCGTCATCATTTTATTTGCGTCATAAGCCGTAAGTCCTGAAAAAACTACAACTGTTACGATTGAAATAATCCAGTCAAGCATTGATGAGCGCATGAATATATTTACCAGCGACGCTATGATTATGCCTATCAACGCCATCATAAGGTATCTGCCGGCAGAGCGTATATCCGACTTTGTCGTTATCCCGTAGATTGTCATTACGGCAAATAATATTGCGCTTATAAAAAACACTCTTGCAATGACTGCGCCGGTATAATAGAAAAATATTGATGTAAGCGTTAATCCGTTTAATACGGAATAAGTTATAAAAGCAAAAAGTGCTCCGGCAACGCTTATTCTCCTTATCGTGCGCGATAAAATCCAAACTATGGCAATTTCCGCCAGCGCAAGAATGAAAAATCCGTAGCCGTTGCCGAAAATCATTTTTATGAGCGTCGGATTGTTTGCCGTATAATATGCCGTAAACCCGCTCAGTGCTAATGCCGCCGTCATCCAGCCGTATACGCGTGCAAGAAATTTATTCCTTTCGGAAATTTCCTCATTTGATTTTGTAAAATCCGTTTGACCTGTCATCGGTACCTCCGTCATTTTATAATGAAATATATATAAGAATTCAATTTATGTATAGAAAAATATTAAGCCGCTATCTCGAAGGCCTCTTCGGGGGAATGCTGCCCGCACTCCGGAGCGAAGCGC
>CAUUVZ010000059.1:0-17501 GCA_963548875.1 uncultured Treponema sp.
TTAGATTTTTTAGATTTTTTAGATTTTTTAGATTTTTTAGATTTTTTAGATTTTTTAGATTTTTCCCCCGCAGCTTAAATTCGAAAAAATCACTTTAGAAAACGAAGCCTTGTCATACGAATGCGTATCATAAAATGCAATTTTCATCCGTTACTCCTTAAAAAATTGTTATTATCCGATTGGGATTTCACGGCTACCATACTGCTTTTTTCATTATGTTTCAAGAAATTAAAAGACCGTTGAACACAATTGCGGATTATTGAGAAATTTAGGCTTTGAAGAAATTTTTGATACTTGCACTTTGTTTCCAGATTCTTTATCTTTGTGTCCATGAACTGTTACACGGATTTTAAACGACATACTCTGTCTCCGAATTATACCGGTGAAGTTAGATTTATCTTTACCCCCCCCCATCGATAATTTGTTATAATACAAATAAATACAATCATTACTCTTTACGGCACTGCCGAATTTTTCCGCGTCTGTTTTCTGCGCTGTTTGTTGTAAAACTTGGATGCGGATTTTTTTTATCCGCAGCAAAAAATACCGGACGGATAAGTACGGCTTCCGTGAAAAAAGGTGTGATTGTTCGGAATCGGTTCTGAAATGACTGCCGAACTTCATGCCTTGTGCGCGGAATATGTTGTTCGGCTGCATTTATAGCGGGCTTGCCCGCAAAAAAAAACACAGGAGTTGCTATGAAAAAGCAAATGAAATTTATTTCTTTAATCGGTACGGCAGTGCTTTTACTTGCCGCAGTATTCGCAACAACAAGCTGCAAACAAAATGATGACGATAATAAAAGCGGCGGTTCAAGCGCAGTTGCAGTTATTAAATCCGAAGACGGAAACGCTACATTAAATGTTTTGACATTTGATAAGGCTACCGGAAAAGGAACATGCAAAGTTGACGGACCTGCCGGTTATTGGATGACAGGTGATTTTGAAACCGACGGAACCCAAGTTACTTTGAAAAATACAAAAGACAGTATGGGTAATAAAGGCACTTTTGATAAAAACTATCCTGTTAGTTCCGATAAAAAAGTAACTATCGGCACTTTTACATTCAACATCAGCAAGCTATTTAGCTAAAAACTGCAATCCTACCGTCTTCAAAGTTCCGCAGGAGACGGCACGGGAACATTCGGCTGTACGGCTTTTTGTCCTGCAGCCGTTTTTTATATGTTCCAATTACTCGGTAAAAGTGGTAAAGTCCGCCTATGTGCTTATTCGGTAAACAATTAAAAACTTTCATATTGCTTTTTATTTTTTGTTCCCCATGCATTTTTCCGAACATATACGGAGCGCAGCAGCTCATTCCTGCAGGGCATTGGCTTTATGACGCTTTATTCAGATTGAATTCGGAGGCGGGACATATCAGCTTTGGAACGGATGCGCCGTTAACTGCGGCTGAATTGAAAATGTATTTCGATGAAATTCCTTATGAGCGGCTGAGCGGCACGGGAAAACGTTTATACGATAAATCATACGAATATTTTAAAAAGAGAGTGTTCGCCTTTCATGCAGGAGATGCGTTTGTCGCATTCAACTTAAACTTAAATCCGCTGTTAATGTCAAAAACTTCAAGCGATATTGACTGGACATTTGCCACGGATTATACGGGACATATAAAATCTAACGGAATCGTACAGGAAGCAAAAGACGGATTACATTTCGGCACGGGAGATTACGGCAATTATTCTTACGGCTCGGAAAATATCGAATTGAATTCAAGAGATTACGGTGCAGCCTCTTCATTTTTATCGCCGCTTTCAAGACCCTTTGCGGAGATTCCTATTTATATGGGTTTCGGAGATAACATAATATTGGAAAGTATTCCGATGTTCGGAAAAAGTTTTTGGGGGATATCAAGAGATTCCGCTTTTACGAATCTTACATATAAACCGGAAGACGTTGAATTCTTTTGGCCGAGAACGGCAAATGCAAGCGCGGGCAAATATTTCGATTCATGGGGCGTAAATATAAATTTTGCGCGGCAAGGTTTGCAGAGAGGACGCACCCTTACGGGCAGCATAATTTACAATTCGACTTTTGAAACGGATTTTTATGCGCAGCTTAATTTGTATTGCAAAAACTTCAAATACAATATGGACATTGCGGAAATCAACAAGAACAAATATATCTATCTCCATACGATTGAATCGCGATTTTTTAAGTTTATAAAAATCGGTGTAACGGAAGGGACGCTGATTCAGCAGCCGTTTGAGCTGCGCTTTTTAAACCCGCTTATGATAATGCACTCTTTCGGAGCTTGGAACGATTATCTTACACCGGAAGAAGACAAATATTACGGAGAAGCGCACGTTGCAGCCTATCTGGGAATCCATGCTGACGTTACGCCGGTAAAATATCTGCGCCTTTATTTTCTTTACGCGCAAAACGAAATACAATCTCCTGCGGAAAAGAAAAGTACTTCCGGAAAAGTTTTACCGGACAGTCTCGGGGCGCAGCTCGGTGCGGAATTAAATATTCCGGATAAAACCGGCGGTTGGTGGCAAGCCGCAGTCGAAGGTCTATATACCAGTCCGTTTTTATACATAAAACAAGGTGCCGACTGGTCTCTTTACAGCTGCCGCTACGATATGCAAGACAATACTTCAATTCCTATTTGTTCATGGATAGGAAGTCCGCTTGGCCCTGACTGCATAGGTGCTGCGGCGAAACTTGAATATTCGGTGCCGCAAAAATGGACAGCCGGATTGAATTATCTTTTTGTCGCACACGGGACAAATTCTTTCGGCATTTTTAACAATACGGTTACGGTCGGCGGAAAAACTTATTACGCTTATTATCCGTCCGTCCTCCGTAAACTTAAATTAAAAGACGACGACGAGCTTATAGCAATGGCAAGAACGTTTGCATTAACCGGCACCGTTCAATACACAAATAGAATCGGATTAAAGGGTTCTTACACATTGAATTCTCATTTCAATATGCACGGAGAGGCGGTCTATTCTTTCATATTCAATAACAAAAATGAAAACGGTAGATTTGCACACGGACTTCAATTTTCTCTGGCATTAAATTATAATATATTTTAAAAATACCGGCACCCGTAAAAATCTTTTGGAGTTATTATGAAAAAATATACGCTTTTTGTCGCGATTGTTTTATTTTCCGCGCTTCCGCTTTCTTCTCAAACAAATACGACCATAAACTTGTCGGATGAAATTTACCGGGTTTTGGAAAACGCCCAGCTTCGCGGACTTTGTACTATTATGCCCGGTACAAAACCGTACACCGAAACGCGCATATTAAAAGCCGTAGACGAAATATTGCTTAAATCGGAAAAACTAAGCGGGCAAGAAATTATTTTTCTCACGGAATTCAAAGAAAAACATACGCGCGAAATGAAGAATTCTCGTAAATTCGCCGAGCTTCGTTTTGCCTCCGCCTCTCAAAAGCTTCCGTTGAGCATTCAGCTTAATTTCGGGCAGGAAGTTGCGGCTTCCGGCGGAATTTACACGCAAAACAGATTCGACCAATGGGGATTCGATTGGATTACTACTTTGGACTTTGCAGGCGATTTGGGAAAAAATCTTTCTTACAAAATGACGGCTTTATTCGATATAACAAGGATGCCGCTTTATGAGCTTAAAGACGATTATTTTATAGGTTATAACTGGTACGACGCCGGAGTGGAAGATTATCTTGATGCAAAAACTTCCGTAGAACCTGAAAGACGCACCGTAAAAAAAATGCTTAACACATCTTATCTTCCGTATTCTTATAAAAAATATTGGGGCGGTCAGATGTATTTGTTCAGCAATCTTTCCGCAAGCGGTCTTGAAGGCTGGGCAATGACACCGGGAATGAGCGGCAATCTTTTTGCCGAAGTAGGATTGTCGTTTTTTGACGACAAATTCAATATTCTATTAGGAAGAACGGAACACGAATGGGGCGCAATGGATAACGGAGCAAGTCTCGTGTTTAATTCATCAGCCCACGCATTTGCCGCTTTTGATTTACGCGCCGAAATCTTTCCGTTCGTTAAATTTTCAAGTCTCTCCGGCATTCTCGAATATCCCAATCAGGATTACATAAACATAGAAGGTCTTCCTAAAAACGAGGGAAAGCGTAACGACGCATATTTTTATCAAAACGGGTTTTCAATCAATATGGTCGAACTTGATTTAAAATATCTTCATTTTGACTTCGGAACATCGGTTGTTTGGCCTAAACGTTTTGAATTGGGATACGTTCTTCCATTGATGAATTTTGTAGAATACCAAAATCATATCGGCGATTACGACAATTTAGCTCTTTTTTCAAACATAAAGGGAAGAATTCCGGGGCTGGGTTCCGTCTGGGCATCTATTTATCTTGACGAAATAAACGGTCTTAATAACGACCCTGTAACATCTCCGCGTGCAATGTACGCAGGTCAGCTCGGAACAAAATGGGCGATTCCCGTTCTGCCTTTTGCCTCGATTTCTTTGCGGTACACAAAGGTTGAACCGTATTGCTACACTCATCAGGCAATAAATTATACGCCGTGGTACAATCACTACATAAATACGGGATACACAAATAACGGATATTCGCTCGGATATTATCTTGATCCCAACTCCGACGAAACCGCACTCATATTTGAAATGCGTCCCCGCTCAAATATAAACTCCGTATTCAAGTATCAATTTATAAGGCACGGCGCGGATTACGGAAGTCAGCAAGTGCCTGGCAGTTCTCTCTATTCTGAATTAAGTCCTCACAACCGAAATAAACTTAAAAAATACTTTTTACACGACGGTGCTTATAACTGGATGCACATAATTTCTGCGGAAGTAGGTATAGATTTAAAATATAAAGACACACCCGTTAAGCTTTTTACAAGTGCCGGGCTTATGTACAGCTATTATACTATGATAGACGGTTCGGTTTATGCCCAAAGAAAAGCTCCCGGCAACAACGGCAACAGCGGAGCGGATAAATACACCAAATTTTATATTGTCGACACCGACGAATATCCCGCAGTATTCGGCGCAGTGCTCACGTTAGGCATAAAAGTTTGGAAGAAATGATTTTACCCGTATAAATCAAGCCCTTTCCGCGCTCAAATAAAAACTTCGGTTACCATTAGTATAAAATTCTGTTATATATATGAGACTGCCTATCGGCTTTGAACAGCCGATGAACGGTTCGTAACGGTGCGCCTGTTCGAACCGCTCGTTTTTTAACGGCAATTCAAATCACTATTTTTATGGGGAGAGTAAACTCAAAGCCGTACAAACGGCACGGCTTTGAGTTTACACAAGTTTGCTCAATCGCAAACTTGTGTATTTAACTTGCGCGCTCGCGCGCACGGTTAAAAACTTTTTCGGAAACTGAGGTTTCCTGCAAAAGTTTTTATGGGGAGAGTAAACTCAAAGCCGTACAAACGGCACGGCTTTGAGTTTACACAAGTTTGCTCAATCGCAAACTTGTGTATTTAACTTGCGCGCTCGCGCGCACGGTTAAAAACTTTTTCGGAAACTGAGGTTTCCTGCAAAAGTTTTTATGGGGAGAGTAAACTCAAAGCCGTACAAACGGCACGGCTTTGAGTTACACAAGTTTGCTCAATCGCAAACTCGATTATTGAACATGTGCGCTCGTGCGCACGGCTAAAAACTTTTTCGGAAGTTGCAACTTCCAAAAAAGTTTTTATAGGAGAATCTTATGACAATTCATCTAAACTACAGCATGGATCAGAGCGCGGCGGACAAAATAGCAGCGGCGCTTTCTTCGTTCAGCGACCGGCAGCTTTTCCACATTGACGTGTACGCTCTTGCAAAGAAATTCGGACTTTCGCGCGATAAAATAATCGGTATATTCGTGCAGGGCGTTGCCGACGGCGTTTTTATGCTCGATTGGGTTTATCACTGTCCGGTATGCGGAGGAGCCGCGCACGAAACGCTTTCAATTCACCAGGCAAAGTCAGAAAACTATTGCCCTGCCTGCAAAAAGGACTTTTCCAACGCGCTTGACGACAATATCGAAGTCTTTTTTTCGATTCATCCGTCCGTAAAGCAGCTGGACGAAAGTCTGAAAGTCGAATATTCGAAAAATATCATGGACGATGTTATGAGCGGCAGGTATCTTTCGTGGAAAAAAACGAATGCGGTACGCGGTATCGATTTGATTCAAAATAATGTGTACAGAGAACTTATGGGCGGCGAGGTGTTGATTTCCGACCAGTCGCTCAAAATTATGAAAGTTACGATTATGTTCACCGATATAAAAGGTTCTACGCAGATGTACACGGATTTGGGAGACGCGAGGGCATTCGGTCTTGTGCGGGAGCATTTTCGCATTCTTTTTGACACGATAAAAGAATTCGGCGGTGTGCCGGTTAAGACTATCGGAGATGCTGTGATGGGTGCTTTTGTCAGTCAAACGGATGCGGTCAATGCGACTCTTGAAGCGCAAAAACGTCTTATAAGCTATTACGCACAAAAGCCCGAGAACGAACGTATTGAAGTAAAAATTGGCGTACATACGGGACCGGCGCTCATCGTTACGCTAAACAATAAGCTCGATTATTTCGGTTCAACGATAAATATGGCGGCAAGAATTCAAGCGGCAGCTCGTCCTAATGAGGTTGTTATTTCCGAAGAACTTTATAACGACAAAGAAATCCGGCATTCCATTCTTTCCGTAACGAAAACGGTGAAAAGACAGCACACTGCGTTCAAAGGGCTTGACGGAGAATATAACGTCTACCATATTCCGCTTTCGGCGGAAAATAATTCTTAGGTTTAATTTCGAGTTTTATAAACTCAAAGTAAATATTTTTCTAAGGCAAGCCTTAAACCTTTTTTATCAAGGAAGGGGCGGACGGAATAACTAAACTTGAAAGACATAACTAGTTCCCCGTCCGCTTCAAGTTTCGAGTTCTTGAAACTTGTTCAATCGGTCATAGCCCGCTGATTTATCTCTTGGGCACATCGAGTTATCTTTTAAGCAATTTTGCCGTAGGGCAAAATTGCAGCGGACGGTAAACCGATTGTGTCTTTCATATTACGTTCCACCGTCCGCTGCCCTTTGGAATCCCAATTCTTTCATACATTTTAATTTTTTAGTTAACCTATATACGATGTTTATAAAAATATACAAACTCGACATTCGACCTCTTAAACTGCGAACACTTCCGCCCGCCACCCGTGATGAATACAATCTCAAGAGCGGGATAAAGTATTTATCCAAGGCGGGATAAGATGTTTATCCAAGGCGGGATAAGATGCTTATCTCGGGCGGGATGGTGTGTTTATCACGAGCGGGATAAAGTGTTTATCTCGAGCGGGATAAGATGCTTATCCAAAGCGGGATAGAGTGCTTATCCGAGTCGGGATAGGGTGTTTATCCAAGTCAGGGTAATCTCTTTGGATAAAACAATAGCCCCTCATGCAAAAATCCGCTACACTTTGGGGCTATGACACAGACGGAACAAAAAATGCGCGCCGGAAAGTTTGCCGCTCGCTGGCAGGGGCGCGGGTATGAAAAAGGCGAGACGCAGGCGTTTTGGATTGATTTGCTTTCGCGCGTTTTCGGGGTGGAAGATTGCGCGGATTTTATCTTTTTTGAAGAGCAGGTCAAAGAAAAGATTGAAAACAAGACCATTACGAACTTTATCGACGCGTACATCCCCGAAACGCGCGTTATGATAGAGCAAAAAAGCTCTCACAAAGATTTGCGCAAGCCGTCTAAGCAGTCGGACGGCGAGTCCCTTACGCCCTTTCAGCAGGCAAAAAAGTACGTCGCGGAACTCCCCTTGAGCCAGCATCCTAAGTGGATTGTACCTGCAATTTTTCCGAATTCCTTGTGTACGACATGGAAAATCCCAACGGCGAGCCGGAGCGCATTCTTCTTGCCGACTTGGAAAAGGATTTTTACCGGCTTGCGTTCCTCGTAAACCGCAAAAGCGAAAATATCCGGCGCGAAGAGCAGGTTTCGCTCGACGCGGGAAAACTTGTCGGCAAACTCTATGACGCGCTTTTCAAAGAGTACATCGCGCCCGACGCAAACAGCCTCCGAAGCCTCAACATTCTCTGCGTCCGCATCGTATTTTGTCTGTATGCCGAAGACGCGGGGCTGTTCGCCTCGAAAACTGCCTTCGAGGACTACATACAGTCCTTCCGTCCGGAAAATCTCCGCAAGGTGCTCATCGATTTGTTCAAAGGTCGGCGGACGGGAGAACGGTACCTGAAAGACATAACCGGTCTGCCGTCCGCGGCAAGTTTCGAAGTCTCGAAACTTGTTTTAAGCTAAGAAAAACTCGAAGCGCGCGACAAATACGATACCGCGCTTGTGCCCTTCCCCTATGTAAACGGCGGACTGTTTGCCGCGGAGGACATCGAGATTCCCAATTTTACGCCGGAAATTGTTGCCGTTATCGTGGAGCATTGCGCGCCGTTCAACTGGAGCGAAATCAGTCCCACTATTTTCGGCGCGGTGTTTGAAAGCACGCTCAATCCCGAAACGCGGCGCACGGGAGGCATGCACTACACGAGCATCGAAAATATCCATAAAGTCATCGATCCGCTGTTTATGGATAGTCTCACTGCCGAATTCGAAGAGATTATGAACATTGCGCAGGCAAAAACGCGGGAGCAAAAACTTTTAGACTTTCAAAAGAAACTCGGAAGTCTGCAATTTCTTGACCCCGCCTGCGGCAGCGGCAACTTTTTGACGGAAACGTATTTGAGCCTCCGCCGCCTTGAAAACCGCTGCATTGCCGCGCGGTTCAGCGGTCAGGCGCTTATGGGCGACTTTGAAAATCCTATCTGCGTCAAAATCGACAATTTTTACGGCATCGAAATAAACGACTTTGCCGTTACCGTCGCAAAAACCGCGCTCTGGATTGCCGAAAGCCAGATGATTGCGGAAACCGAACGCCTCATCAGTCAAACCATCGACTTTTTGCCGCTCAAAACGAGCGCGAACATCGTTGAAGGCAACGCGCTCCGCATGAACTGGACGACGCTTACCGCCCAGACCGGTGCCGACTACGCCCTGCCGGAAACGCTCTTTTTCGGAGAAATCGACCGCACCGGCGATCGCCGCTACGACTACATCATGGGGAACCCGCCGTTTGTGGGCTATTCGTACCAGTCGAAGGCGCAAAAGGACGACTTGCGCTCAATTTCCGCCGACATTGCGAACAATATTGACTACGTTGCAGGCTGGTATTTTAAAGCGGCGGCGATGATGAAGGGCACGGACATAAAAGCCGCATTCGTTTCCACAAACTCCATTACGCAGGGCGAGCAGGTTGCCGCTTTGTGGAAGCCGCTGTTTGCACAGTACGAAATCCGCATTGATTTTGCGTGGCGCACCTTTCGCTGGAATTCCGAATCGACGGAAAAAGCGCATGTTCATTGCGTGATTGTCGGTTTTTCGCACAAAACTTCAACGTACGAGCAAAAGTTCATCTTCGATTCAGACGGAAAGAAAACGCCCGCCCAAAACATAAACGGCTATCTGTTAGACGCTCCAGATATTTTTATTGAAAAACGGGCTGAACCCTTGTGCGATGTTCCGTCGATGCTTCGTGGGAGTGCTCCTGTTGATGACGGCAATTTGCTTATGACGATTGATGAAAAAGCGGAATACGTGAAGAAAGAGCCGCAGGGAGAAAAGTTTTTGCGTCCGTTTATGATGGGAAAAGACTTTATTGACCGGAAGCCGCGCTGGTGTTTTTGGCTTGTGGATGCAAGTCCCGCCGACCTCAAAAAATGTCCTCGTTTGATGAAGCGGATGGCAAATATTCGGGATTTTAGACTGAAAAGTACGAAATATGCGACGCAACAACTTGCAGACAGCCCGACGCTATTCGGAGAAATTCGACCGTGTACTTCCAAATACATTGCAATTCCGATAGTTTCATCGGAAAGGCGGTGGTACATTCCAATTGACTATCTTACGCCTGATATAATTGCCGGCAATAAACTTTTTCAAATGCCCAACGCTTTGCTCTACCACTTCGGCGTGTTGACCAGCAATGTCCACATGGCATGGATGCGCGCCGTTTGCGGGCGGCTTAAAAGCGATTACAGCTACAGCAACACAATCGTGTACAATAATTTTCCGTGGTGTACGCCCACGGACGCGCAAAAAGCGGCAATAGAACAAACTGCGCACGGCATTTTAGACGCGCGTTCCCGGTTCCCCGATTCAAGCCTCGCCGACCTCTACGACGAAGCCGCCATGCCGCCCGCGCTCCGCAAAGCCCACCGCGCCAACGACAAAGCCGTCCTCGCCGCCTACAACCTCCCCGCCGACATCACCGAAAGCGCGTGCGTCGCAGAGTTGTTTGAGAGGTATAGGAAGATGATGGCTGGGGAAGGAACATGAGCGGCGGAAAGATACGCTCATAGCAGTTTTGCTGTGGGAAAATTGCTGCGGGCAGGGGAGACGTGGAATTTTATCTCTCAAACTCTAGTAATAATCGGTTGCAACGAAAATGCTCATTGCATTCCCGCTGCACAATGAATATAGTAACGATATAAAAATAACGAAACCAATTGTGTATCATCGTTAGAATAGGAAGGACGAAAAATGAAACTAAAATCAATAAAAATAACGGATTTTAAAAGATTCACAGATTTGACAATCCAAAATATTCCAGAAACGGCAAAGCTGGTTGTCCTTGTCGGTCCCAACGGTTGTGGAAAAACCTCTGTATTTGAAGCATTAAATCAATGGTATAGATATTATGGCTGGCAATCTGGCTCATATGACGCGTTGTATTTTAAGAAACAATCTGCTCGGAATAAGCCGAATGAAAACTATTTCTATCTTAATGAATTGATTGAGATAGATTTCTATGATTTTAACAATAAAGAGAATCAATCAGAAATTCATGGAAAATTTTATTTTAGAAGTGCTTACCGTAATGAACCTGATTTTTCAATCTCCTCGTTATCGCACATGAAAAAGCCGTCTGAAGAAACGCAAGAAAATCTTATGCGAACGGATACAAATGTTTCTGAAAATTATCAGAGATTGGTTTCAAAAACGGTAGCAGGAGTTTATGCAGAATCTAATAATCAACTAACTGTAAAAGACCTGCGTGAAAAAATACTCGGACAAATTCAAAAATCTTTGAATAACGTTTTTCCCGATTTGGAATTACTTAATATTGGCGATCCACTGGGAGACGGAACATTCTATTTTAAAAAAGGAATCATTGACAAATATCATTATAAAAATCTCTCTGCAGGAGAAAAATCGGCATTTGATTTACTATTGGATTTAATTATTAAGCGGGAATACTATCCGGATGCAATATTTTGTATAGACGAACCTGAAGGTCATATGCATACAAGTATGCAGGAAAAAGTTCTTGAAGAACTGTATCAAAATCTTCCCGAAAAATCACAATTATGGATTGCTACGCATTCAATAGGGATGTTGAAAAAAGCGAGGGAATTAAATGACAAAAATCCCGATAGCGTTGTTTTTCTTGACTTTGACGGAAAAGATTTTGATTCTACCGTTGTAATGGAGCCTGCAGAAATAAACAAATCAATTTGGAATAAATTTTTGGAATTGGCTTTTGATGATTTTGCAGGATTAATAGCCCCTGCAACAATTGTTTTCTGCGAGGGCTCTCCAACTTCTAAAAATAATAAAAAATTTGATCAAGAAGTTTATTCAAAAATATTTCAGCACACCAAACCTGATGTCTCATTCATATCTATAGGTTCATGCTCTGAATTGGAAAGCATAGATAATGTAAGCATAAATATCATAAAGGAAGTATTAAAAAAATCTAAAATAATTAAATTAGTCGATTTAGATGACAGAAGTAAGGAGCAAGTTAAAGAATGCCGTGAAAAAGGTATAAAAGTTCTCTCTCGCCGCCATATAGAAGCTTTTTTATTGGCAAATGAAATGATAGAAAAACTTTGTAATACTAAACATAAATCAGATAAAATATCTGAATGTTTAGAAATGAAAAATACCGTTATTGATAAAAGTGTTAAAGAAAGAGGAAATCCGATAGATGACGTAAAATCGGCAAGCGGTGAAATTTGTAATGAGTTAAAAAGGATACTTGGGCTTACTCAATGTGGAAATACGAAGTCAGCTTTTCTACGGGATACAATTGCACCGTTGCTCACGCCCGATATGGCATTATACACTGAATTGGAAAATTGCATTTTCGGAGAGTAGGACTAGGCACTTGCAGATAGGCGAAACGGTAAAGAACTGCAATGACGGGGCAAGTAGCATATTGCAGTTCTCTGCAGTCCATTCTGTTAAGCATTTCGCATTACAAACTGCCCTCTCCATCCCTGCTAAAAATATCCCTTCCCTCTGTCAAACGCAGGATGTCTCATATCCTTTTCCGAAAGCAGCGGGGGCGGAGCGTCGGGGGGCAGTTTCCAGTCGATATTGATTTCTGCGTCGTTCCACATAAGTCCGCCTTCATCTTCGGGGTGGTAAAAATCCGTGCACTTGTACGTGAAGACCGCCGTGTCGCTTAAAACGTAAAAGCCGTGCGCAAATCCTTCCGGAATATAGAATTGATTTTGCTTTTCGGCGTCCAGTATGGTGCCGTAGTACATTCCGAACGACGGCGACGTGTTGCGTAAATCAACTGCAACGTCGTAGACGCGCCCGCTGATTGCGCGGACGAGTTTTCCCTGCGGGTGCTTCTTTTGGAAATGCAGACCGCGTAAAACGCCTTTTGACGACATCGACTGATTGTCCTGCACGAATTTCATAGTCAGTCCCGCCGCAAAAAAGTCTCGCTCGCTATAGCACTCAAAAAAGTAGCCGCGCGCATCCCCAAACACTTTCGGCCGGATTTCGTACAGCCCCGGAATCTCGATGCCCGACGAAGAAACGCATTTTGTAAACGTAAACGGCATTTTAACGCTCCAAAACCTGTTTTAAGTATGCGCCGTACTCGGTTTTGTACGACGCGGCAATGGCGGCAAGCGAGTCGCGCGTAATCCAGCCGTTTGTAAACGCAATTTCTTCGATGCAGGAAACGTAAAGCCCCTGCCGCTTTTGTATCGTCGCGATGAAGTTTGACGCTTCAAGCAAACCGTCGTAACTTCCCGTGTCGAGCCACGCCATTCCGCGCCCCAAAAGTTCGACTGAAAGCGAGCCGTCGGCAAGATACGCGTTATTCACCGACGTAATTTCAATTTCTCCGCGCGCGCTCGGGCGTACATCCGCCGCAATATCGACGACGCGGTTATCGTAAAAATACAGTCCCGTAACCGCATAATTCGACTTCGGCGCACGAGGCTTTTCTTCAATACCGAGGACTTTGCCGTCTTTGCCGAATTCCACAACGCCGTATGCGGAAGGCTCTTTGACGTAATAGCCGAAAATCGCCGCACCTCCGTCTGTTGAAACTTTACGCTCCGCTTTTTTAAGAATTGACGTAAAACTCTGACCGTAAAAAATGTTATCGCCGAGCACGAGCGCAACGCTGTCCGAGCCGATAAATTTTTTCCCGACTATAAACGCGTCCGCAAGTCCGCGCGGAGAATCCTGTACGGCATAATCGAACTTCATTCCCAGCTTTTCGCCGCTTCCGAAAAGTTCCTTAAAAAAAACAATGTCGCGCGGCGTAGAAATGATAAGCACTTCGCGGATTCCGCTCAGCATCAGCACGGAAAGCGGATAATAAATCATCGGCTTGTCGTACAGCGGCAAAATCTGTTTTGATACCGCAAGCGTAATCGGATAAAGTCGAGTCCCGGCTCCGCCTGCAAGAATAATTCCTTTCATTTTGACCTCTAGAATATCGAAATATAGTATTTAAATGCGCAATTCGGCGATATACGAATATTTTATCATATTATCGACATAAAAACACAAGCAAAAACGAGTGCGTCTGCGGTTAATATGCTTTTTCGGAGTTGCAGGTGTCGGGATATCAAAGAACTGACAATCTGCAGGAGGTGTTGCCGGAGCAGCAACGGTTCTTGAAATCCATTGACTTGTACCGAGATAATTGACGGCGCGAAGTCTTACTTCGTAGACTTTTCCAAGTTCAAGTTTGAGTGTGCAGTCATGGCTTCCGGAAATAAGACTTCCTCCGTAACGTATTGCGGAACCCGCGAAGTTTTCATCTACGTGATTATTAGTCGTTTTAAATCCGTAAGTTTTTATCGAACCTGAAATAGGAGGTGTAATACTGGGAGGAGTAGTTCCGTCATCAGCATATATCGAAACTTCCAGTTCATAGTTTGTTTCAAACATAGAGCTGTCCCATGTAAGTTTTGTGCAGTAATACGAGCCTTCAGTTCCTTCGGAATCTTTTACAAGGTAGGCTCTTAAATCTTTCGGATCGGTAGGTTTTTTATTTAACACATCAAGAGGATTCGGCTGTACGATTCGGTCAAGGTCGTTACCCGGATAGACAATAATCGTATCTGTATAATTGCCGATCGTTATAAAAGTTCCGGGAGTCGCTCCGTCTTTATAAAACACCATCTCAAGAGAATATGCGCCGGGATTTAATTTTACTTCAAGATCAGCAGGACTGCTATACGACGTATCTCCGTAATGAAAACTAAATTGACCGGCAGTTGTCTTATCCGCAGCTTTGACCTCATGAGTCTGTTCTGCATTTGTGTTATGTCCGGTAGTTCCGTCATAATCAACATATTTATCGATCAATTTACGCGAATATGCATCATAAATACCGACTTTGTATTTTTTACAAAGGTCATCGGGATCAAGAACGGCACCCGTTAGTTTTACGGTTCCGGGTGTTTTAAGTCCGTTTGTGGACATATTGAAATCCGCCGTACCGTCGCCGTTCGTTAAATCAACCATGCAGTGTCCTTGCAGTACGGGCTTGTGATGCGTATCGCCCGGATTGTAGTCTCTATAAGCCGTGAGCGTTAAATCCCATACGTGAGCGGGAAGCGTTACCTTAAAGTTATGGGTTGTAGAGTCAAGCGCAACGGTCGTATTCGGTAAAGTTCCGCCGATATTTGACTTTCCGCTCAAGACAAAGGTGATAGTCGGTGTCGTTGTCGAAAAATCGAAGGGAGCGTTCGGAAGTATCGTACGGGCTCCCGGATTTTGTGCCGTGCGAATCATCTTATTGTAGTCGGTTGGAATATTCGTTACCGAAAAATCTACCGTACAAGGGGCATCTGAACCTGAAATTCTTCCTGCATCCGTTAAGGCGTTGGAACAACCGACGAAAATAAGTGCGAGAATAGAGGCTATTCCGGCACACAATCGTTTCAATTTCATAATCAATCCTCCTGTTCTATGAATTGAAAAATATTTTATGCAGACTGCCAATCAGTCTGTGGAATACAAAATAAGAACCGCCGTATCCGAATAATTCTTGCCGTCTTTTTGAACAGTCAGCCTTATGTCATAGGGTACCCGCTTGAGTTCCGAATTAAGAACTTCATCATACAGAACTTTAATCTTCGGAAAATAAAAATGCGCTTCCCGTTTGTCGGTCTTAAAAGGATCCAAAACATAAGGCGTGTTCTTACCCGATGCCGTGATTTGCCATGCGTATGTGTCGCAGCCGAAAGGCGCGGTCAACACGAGTGTGCTTTCAATTCCGACTTCATAAGCATCTTTCAACATAAGGTGTGCGTTAGCCCCGTTGAATAAATCCTGAGCCGTAACGGGGACTTTTTCAAAGCGGCTGTTGTAATCGTCAAGCAAATCTTGCGGAGTATTGCAAGATGTAAAGATTAAAACGATGAGAAATACCTCTAAAAAAAATAAAACTTTTTTCATTTTCCTTTTCCTTTCGGATTAAAATCGATTCTTCCGCCGAGATTTATTTCGGGAATTATTTTCCACAGAGAATCGTAATTGAGTGCAAGAGCAAATGTTACGAATTTTACCGTTATGCCCGTAGTAACGCGTGCGCCGTATGAAAAAAACGGTTTAGAAGTTGCAACGTTCGGCGCATGTAGAAGATTTAAACGTGCATTTAACGAAAGTTCTTCAAACAAAACCGCGTATCCTTTTTTATCGAGTTCGAATTCCATGCCGGCAGGAACGTAAATTTCCCCGATAAATAAAAGCGGCGGGTTGAGCGCGGTTCCGTCAAAATCTTCATAAACAACGGGGAAATCTTTGTTCGGCGGAGAGACCAGCATACGGAAGCCGAGACCTTCGTAAACCGGCGGTGTCCATATCGATGTACGGAAAGATATGTCTCCGCCGAATAAATACGTATAATTTTCGTGTTCCGACGGCAAAAATGCTGAAATTGCCCCCGCGTTTAAAAATGCGCTTTTTTCCGACTTTAATCTGCCCGGCTGTTTTGCTTCCGCTTCCGGTTTTTGCGGATTTCCGCCTTCGTCGGTTCCCGCCTGCGCTTCTTTTCCGCCGCCTTCTCCGAGCTGTCCGTAATATAGCCTTCTCGGAAGCGGTTTGATTTTGTAGACAGCACCGCTTTCACAACCGACTAATACGGTATCGTCGGACGGAGAAAAGACGAACGCCGTAATGGGAGACTTTTCGGTTTCGGGAAGCAGTACCGCATCCGAAAGTTTTTGCTGTCTCAAACTGTAGACTGTAATTTCGTTTTTATCGTTTACGACTGCAATTTTGTCGGGATCGGAAAGCGGTTTGAGTGCGATAATTTTACGTCCCGTGTTGACGCTGTACAATTTTTCTCCGGATAAATCGGAAACCCGAAACGAGTTTTTTCCGTCTTGACTGATTACAAGCAGTCCGTCCGCAGAAAAATAAACCGGAATCTGCTGCTTTGCGTATACTTTTGAAATATGTGCGGCTTGCGAGGAATTTGCACAGTCCCAAATATACGCATTGCCGTCCGTTGAAACGGATGCGAGATATTTTTCGTCTTCGCTGAACTCAAGTCCGTAGATCTCCGCTTTATGAGTTCTAATGGGATGCGTGATGATATTTTGTGTAAAACGCAGCTTAAAATGAAGGCTGATGGAATAATCGCCGAATGCCGCAGCAATATAGTCGGTATTTTTACTGAATGATGTACACGTAAGCTTTTTTTTTGTCCGTATCTTCTGCAGGATCGGAAATAGAATAGCGTTCCGCGCTTAAAAACGTGATTTTTTTGCCGCGTTTCTCTCGTTTCTGGAGGGAAAAATCTCCGTTTTCCGTCATTGTAATAAGAAATTCCTCTTTGCCCTCTCCGTAAAAAAGCATACGGTTTATATCCTGCTCGTTTATAGACGTAATGGGAGTGTATGACGGTGTTTCGTAAAGTGCAACGGAAGATTTGTCGGAGGCGGCTATGATGTTGCCGTCCGCATTTACGGAAAGTGATTTAACGGGAAGGGGAAGCGTTATCACTTGCGCGGGTAACACCGAAGTACACGCAAATAATCCCGATATTGTTAATAAATGCTGCAGAAAGACAGGCTTACGACCGAATTTAAACGATGTGTTTTTTGCCGGAGACGAATGAATTATGTTGCTTTTGCTCGGAACGGGCAGAGAAAATCGTTTCATGAATCCGTGAATCCGTGAATCCGTGAATCCGTGAATCCGTGAATCCGTGAATCC
>CAUUVZ010000060.1:0-17343 GCA_963548875.1 uncultured Treponema sp.
GCTGGATAAGTACAGATCCTGCGTTGGGTGAGTATATTCCACAGGCTCCTATAAGTGACGAGGCACGCAAACATAACCAAAACTTGCCTGGTATGGGCGGGATCTACAACACTATTAATTCAAATCTGTATCATTACGCGGGGAATAATCCGGTGAAATATACGGATCCTGATGGAAGGGAAGCTGGAGATTTATTTGATAGTCAAGATTTAGCTGCTAAAGATTTTGCATTAACTTATAATGATGACTCAATAAAAAATAATGTAGAATTAGCATCTTATATAAGACAAAAAGATGGAAAATTTTATTATGATATGCCAATGGCAGGAACAGAAGAAAGTGCTATCCTCATCCGAAATTCTGCTGATAAGGATATAGTTGCGCAGATTCATACACACGGGGCATATTTTGAACCTTATAAAAATACTAAAGGAGAAATTGTTAAAAGAGCATTAGAGTTTTCAATCGCAGATCTATTAGGATTTAAAAATAGTGGATTAACTTCTTACGTTGTAGTCCCAACGGGAGCTTTGTTTGTTGTAGATGATTATGATCAGAGCGAAGGTTTTAAAATTGGCGAATTTCAACCAATTTTTCCGAGTGATCCTAAGTGTCCTTATCGTAAAAATGATTTGAATGCTTTTGATTACCCTGATAATTATTATAAAAAATAAGGATATGCAAAAATGAAAAAAATTATTTTTATATTTTTATTTAGTTTAATAAATGTAATTTTTGCAACAGAAGAAAAAGTTTATAGATACATTAAAATAACTAATCCAGTAGAAAATAAAAAAAAGCAAAAGATTGCTGTTGGAGAATTATATCCCGATGAGTTTGATGCGACTAATTATGTTTATTTTTTATTATCAGAAAGAAAATTAAATATTGATTATTCAAATCATTATTCACCTTTGTTGATTGATGAAAAAGATAAATGGTTAGTTCTATTATATTTAAATAAAAAAGACGAAAATGGGATTATATATGATACAATTGATTATCCTTTAATGTATTGTTTTTATTTGGGAAAAGCGACTGGTGAAATTTCAGAATTCTATATGATAGAATAGTTATTTGCGGGAAATAATCCGGTACGCTATACGGATCCTACGGGAAAATGGATATTAACAATAACAATTAATGCAACTGCAGGGGCAGGGGCAGAAGGAAGTGCTGGCGTTGGTATAGCATTTGGATTTTCTTTTAAGAAAGGTTTTTCTATGGGACTTGTAGAAACTCATTCTATAGGTGCTCAGCAAGGTGCATCTGCAAATGTTTCTGTTGCAGTAGGTTTTGATCCTGTTTCAAAAAGTATTGAATCTGGAAAGACTGAGGCACTCACTATCGGTGGGTCGGGTGATATGCCAGTTGGAGCTGGACTTGGAGGAGATGTTTCTGTTGATTTGGAATCAGGTAATGTTTCATATTCAGCAAATCTATCATTTGGGGTAGGAACGCCAGGTGAAGCTCATGAACTTTACACAACTACAAATGTAATAACAGTAGAGGACTTAGCTGATAAAATCTATAGAAATATTACACCACAAGGAATTATGGCTGAATCTGGAAAGAAAAACTTAGATTCTGAGGAGAAATAAAAATGCACCCAATAATCTATAAACTAATTTGCGCAGGTCTTAGTGTAATTATTATTATTTTAATGAGTCTTTTTATAAAAATGGTAAAAGAAAGTAATCAAATGAAAAATGGCTTTATCAGATATTTGGAGGATAAAAAGGATTATCAAAATCTAATAAAATTTGGATTTTACAATGTAAATGGTTTTAAGGAGAATAGAAGAGTTCCTTTTTTGGGTAAAATTATCTTTGAAGAATATCAAAAAAATAAAGATAAAACTTTCTTAGATTACTATGTTTATATAAAAAAGAGTTCAAAGAAACTACTTCTTTTATTTTTTCTTTCATTTGTTTTATTTTGTATTATAACTACAATAATGAATGTAGAATAAGTTAAATAACATCTCCCAAAACACCACTACATCTAGCGTTTCCAGCCAACCTGAAAACGCGATGTTTTATTCATACAAATGGTAATTTGTATCACTACGCGGGAAATAACCCGGTACGCTATATAGACCCTAATGGTAGAATCTTTAATATCATTGCTGCGGGGGCTGGCGCCATTATAGGAGCTGGAGTTGGAGCTGTAACAACAGCTCTCGCTGGTGGGTCAAAAAAAGATATAGCAGCGGCGGCACTAGGTGGAGCTGCTGGTGGTGCATTGGCGGGATTTACCTGCGGAGCATCTCTTGCTGTTACAGCAGCTGTTGGTGGAATGGCTGTAATTGGAGGTGCTACTGTAGCAGCAGGTACTGATGTTGCCATAAATGCATATCAGGGAAACGATTTATTAGACGGTGTTGATAAAGCTGCATTGGGTGGCCGAATCGGAGGCGGTATCGGTTATGTTGCAGGAGTTGCCATCGGCTCAACTGTTTCACAAATAAAAACCCCTGATAAATTTCAACAGACCTTAAATACAATCCTCCTAATGGATATAAAGGTGGTAGAATTTTTCAAAACCGTGGTGGTGACGGTTATCAAACATTACCAAAAACAGATTCTAATGGAAATCCAATAAACTATAAAGAATGGGATGTGAACCCCCATGTTCAAGGACAAAATCAAGGAGCAGAAAGGTTAGTAACAGACTCGGATGGCTCTGCATAGAAAACAACAGACCATTACAAAACATTTACACGAATGGAGTAAAATATGTTGAAATTTATAAATACAACAGAAGTTGAAAATATTATAAAAATAAATTCAGCAAATTTATTTATCCTTGAAGGAAAGAATATGCAAACAAGAAATGATTTATTTTCCGAAATAGCAAAGATATTATACTTTCCAAATTATTTCGGAAATAATTAGAATGCCCTTGATGACTGTCTTCAGGATTTGGATTGGATACATTCTAATTCTATAAAAGTTTTAATTAGAGATTTTGATAAAATTTTATTAGAAGACAATACGAAAGAAAAAAGCATTTTTCTTGATTGTGTGAAAACTGCAAATGTTTTTTGGGAAGAGGATCAAGAAAAAAAAAGTGGATTTTTATATTCAAAACTAGATTTAAAAAACACACTACATCTAGCGTTTTCAGCCAGTCTGAAAACGCGGTGTTTTGGTCATACAAATGGTAATTTGTACCACTATGCAGGCAATAATCCTGTAAGATACATAGACCCGGATGGAAGAACTGCCCTTGATTATAAAATTACAGAAGGTGCTGCAGTATTAATAGGTTTTGCAAAGGGAGGAGCTCGCGGTGCTGCAAATGGTTATTTAAAAGAAAAACAACTTGAAAATTACAATGGAACTCAGCGTGATGCTGGCAATGCAGCTGTTATAGGGGAAAATGTAACAAATCCAAAAGATAATAAATTTTTTACATAACTCCATAGTTCTCGAATAAAACTGCAGCTCCGAACTTCCGGCTCATAAAAGCTTCCTTAATTACAAATATTTAATCCCAAAATAATCCAAAGCCGCTTTCATCGTATCCTGACCGGTAAGACAGGTGTCACGCAGATAACCGCGTTCTTCATTCCAGTCTTTTATGCCCCGGTAGTAGTACATTTTTAGCTCTTCCGTAATGATGAATGGAACGATGTTGTGCTTTAGACATTCCTTAAACATAATCAGCCTGCCCACGCGGCCGTTTCCATCCTGAAAAGGGTGAATAGCTTCAAACCTTACATGAAAATCAAGAATATCGTCAAAAGTGATTTTTGATTTTGAATTGTATTCTTTTAGAAGAGCCTTTATTTCTTCAGCCACCTCGGCAGGTCTGGCAGTATCACTACCGCCCACCTGATTTTCAAGCATTTTGTAATCCCCAACTCTGAACCAGGATTTCCGGCTGTCAGTTGTGCCGGACTTCAAAACAAAATGCAGCTGCTTGATAAAACTTTCAGAGAGTTTTGCATGAGCCCCCTCGATAATAATGTCGATGCAGCGGAAGTGGTTTACAGTTTCCACAATATCATCGACCTTTACTGCCTTGTCTGTAATGCCGATTGTTTTCGTTTCAAAAATATAGCGTGTCTGATCGTGAGTAAGCTTAGAACCTTCTATATAACTGGAGTTATAAGTCAGATCTATCTGGATTTTATGATAGATGCAGCCTCTAAGTCCGGCTTCTTTTTCGCGCTTGAGAAATGCAAGGAGAGTTTTCTCCGCAGAAGAATGTCGGGGAATCCGTTCAGGTTTTTCCGCATTGGAAGGAATTTTCCAGGTTTTACCTTCCAGAAGAGAGCCTTCAACCCTTCCGTTAGAACAATAGTTACGGACACTTCTTTCGCTGATTTTCCAGTATTGAGCAGCTTCTTCTACAGAAATATATTTAATCTTGCCCATCGGAAAGATTATAGTACATTATCGGCAATTTATAAAGCGAAAATACCCCCGAAATAACTGCTTATAATTTGCCGATAACCGAATCAAAGTTTTCTAAAAGTTTCCGCCGTTCCAGCCCCAGTTTGCCGTTCCCCAGTATGAAACGTAAACCGCATTGACTGGGATTCCGAGTTCCTTTTCCAGAATCTCGCACAGCCGAGCTGTCATTTTGCCGCTCGCATTGCCGTCAACGCTGCCGAGAATCTTTACGTCAACGTAAGCTCCCTTATCGAGCTTCTTCCCGGCAAAATACAAATCCTGATTATCAACAAGATTAATCATCAGATAAGATTCCGGCTTTCCCATTATAGCGATAGCCTTTCCGAACTCGGTCTTCAAAACATCTCTTTTTTCTTCAGATAACTGCATAGTCACCTTAGCTTCAATCATCGGCATACGATTCCTCCTAATTTTCTCTATCTTTAGTTTATAATCCGAAATTTCGCCAAATTCAATAAGATTGGAGGCATTTTGCTTCCCTTGAAAATCAATATTTCTTGTGTTATTCTTCAAAACGTAAATCAAACGCAACAATATAAGAGGTAAGTATGATTAAACTGGTTTTGGTAAGACACGGCGAGAGCGAATGGAACAAAAAAAATCTTTTTACAGGCTGGACGGATGTCGATCTGAGTGAAAAAGGTCATGAAGAAGCAATTCAGGCAGGAAAGCTGCTTAAAGCAGAAGGATACGACTTTGACGTATGCTATACATCGTACCTAAAAAGGGCAATTCACACCTTGAATCATGTTCTTGACGGTCTTGACCGCGCATGGCTTCCGGTTACAAAAACATGGAAGCTCAACGAAAGACATTACGGTGCTTTACAGGGATTGAACAAAGCGGAAACGGCTGAAAAATACGGCGAAGAGCAGGTAAAAATCTGGCGCCGCTCATTCGATATAAAGCCTCCGGCACTTGAAGATTCCGATGAACGCAGCTCTACAAAACAGGCAATGTACAGGGATGTAGATAAAAAGGATATTCCGCAATGCGAAAGTCTTGAGACGACAATCGAGCGCGTTGTACCTTATTTTGAAGATGTCATAAAAAAAGATATGAAAGCCGGAAAACGCGTTATTATTGCGGCTCACGGTAACTCACTGCGCGCTCTTGTAAAATATTTTGACAACATGAGCA
Source organism: uncultured Treponema sp. (assembly GCA_963548875.1). Classification (GTDB taxonomy): domain Bacteria; phylum Spirochaetota; class Spirochaetia; order Treponematales; family Treponemataceae; genus Treponema_D. The sequence goes on from CAUUVZ010000060.1 coordinate 5,565, forward strand.
GCGAAGACATTATAAACGTAAACATTCCTACTGGAACGCCGCTTGTTTATGAATTCGACGACAATTTAAAAGTCGTAAAACATTATTATCTTGGCGACCAGGAAGCTCTTAAAGCTAAAATGGAATCTGTCGCAAACCAGGGAAAAAAGCAGTAAACCCGTAGTCCCGGTTCAGGAATTACACATTGCTGTAATTCCTGAGCTGAACGGATGCTGTCAAAAAAAATCGTAATACTTTCTGCGGCGTTATAAAAGCCGCACATAAAATATCCGCCTTGTAAAAATATCCGAATATATATAAAATCTTTCCTATGAAGCACGTTCTTATTATTGATGCTTCTCCGACTTTTCTGGAATTTCTTAAAGACAAGCTGGAAGAAGAAAAAATAGAAGTAACTTCCATACAGGGAAAGCGCGATGCCATGACGAAGATAATTTCGATTCTTCCGGACTTGGTGATTTTGGATATAAATGAAGACAACGCTTTTTCTGCTATGCTGGGATTTTTGCAAAAAGTCAACGCGGATCCTAATGCCTCCAGAATCCCTGTAATTGCGGTCGGCCCGATTTATGAGCGTTCGGAAATTGAGATTTTTGCAAAATTGGGACTCGTTAAATATTTCGTAAAGCCCATAAAATTCGACATATTCTTTGAATCAATAGGACATATTTTGCGCACCGCATTTTCTATGGATATAACGCCTTGCGTGTTGGATCTGCATCGCAACGGAAATATTATATTTATAGAAATTGCGCAAGGACTTAACCGCGAAAAAATCCAATTATTAAAATACAAACTCGGAGAAATTACGAACGCGGAAAAAATCTCTCCGAAGATAATTCTTATGATGTCGAATCTTGAGCTTACCTTTGTTGACGGTTTTAATATTGAATTCTTGTTGGATTGCATTTTGGCAAACAGCAGAATTCATGCAAAAAACATAAAAATTCTTTCGTTCAGCTCTTTTGTAAAAGATTTAATCGACGGGCATGAAGATTACAGCGGAATTGAAGTCGTTACGGATATTTCCCAAGTATTGAATTCCGTTTTGGACAATTCGGCAAGTTCGAAAGTTTCGGATCTTATTACCGACAATATTCTCGCTACGGGAGAAGACGATACGGAGGGGTCTTTGGAAATACGTTTTTCTTCAGATGCAAGCGCAATTCTGCCGGACGAAACGGACATGCAGGAAGATTCTAAAAAACCTAAAGTCGCAATTGTCGATGATGATGCGGTAATATCAAAATTGCTTTCTTCCGCATTTGAAGCGGCGGGTTTTGTATGTAAACAATATTCAACGGGAACGGAGTTCTTGTCGCAATTCAGCAAGTCAAAATACGACATAATCATACTTGATATATTTATGCCAGGAATTTCCGGCTTCGATACGTTAAAAAGGCTTCAGAACGTGCCTTCTCCGCCGCCGGTAATCGTTTATTCTCAAGCTGTTGACAGAGAAATGATTATACAAATTCTCTCATTTGGGGCAAAACAATACATAGTAAAACCGCAAAAGCCCGAAGTAATCGTTCAAAAGGCTCTAGAAATAATAAATGCCGTTAAGCAATAACTTAAAATTTTCAAATAATCTTTTTATAGCTAATACCGTACATGAAATTCGTACGCCTGTTCAGACTATAATCGGAACGCTGGATCTTCTTTCCGACACAAATCTTGACAGCGAACAAAGCGAATATGTTCACCAAATAAGAGCCGGAGCGGATTTGCTTTTATCGTTTGTAAACGATTTTCTTGATTTTTCAAAGTTAAAATCACAACGGATGACAATAGAAAATGTTCCGTTCGACATTAAATCGCTTACAGAAGAAGTTGTGCATCTCATAGGAATCGAGGCATTTTCAAAAAATATTGAAATCGTAACCGACATTGATTACTTTATTCCTTCTCTTGTTATGGGCGATCCGACAAGAATCCGGCAAGTTTTAATCAATCTTCTTAAAAATGCAATTAAGTTCACACCTCAAGGTTATATTCATATAGAGCTTACCAAAAAAGATGATGACACTCTGCTTTTTGAAATCACAGACAGCGGAATAGGCATTCCCGAATCGAAACAAAAAAAGTTGTTCAATAATTATTTTCAAGCGGAAAATTCGATTTCCAGAAAATACGGCGGAACAGGATTGGGGCTTGCAATAGCGCGCTCTTTGGTAGAAAAAATGAAAGGCAACATAGGTGTAAGACCCAATCCCTACGGAGGCTCAATATTTTGGTTTACTGTTCCGTTGGTAAAATCTGACGGACATGACGAAAATATTCGGGATTTGCCTGTTCCTGCGACAACAAAAATAATGATTGTTGACGACAGCGTTCTTGCCGTCAAAAGTATCAACAATATGCTGAATTATATAGGGCTTCAATATATTCAAACTTCTACAGATCCGAAAGATGCTCTTTTAAGTCTCACTTATGCGGAAAAACTTGGTTCGCCGTTTGATATAGTTTTTATCGACATGAATATGCCTCAGATGGACGGCTGGAATCTTGCGCGGAAAATAAAAAACAATCAGGCACTTAAAAATACTAAGCTTTATATGCTTGTCCCCGAAGGGGCGATGGGTAAAGAAGCTAAAATGAAGCTTTTGGATTGGTTTGCAGGTTATATTTACAAACCTGTAAGATTTGAAAACCTCAACTCGCTTCTTTGCAAAACCAACAGCTGCAAGCAGACAGAAGAAGCTGCAAAAGAGCTGGAGATTTTTGAAAATACGGAAAATTCTGCTAAATGTACGGATTCGGAGCCAGCGAAAGGAATAACTGTTCTTGTTGCGGAAGATCATCCTGTAAATAGAAAAATTTTAGTAACTTTCTTAAAAAAATACGGTGCGGAAATCCTTGAAGCGGAAAGCGGTCAGGAAGCGGTAGATGTAATAAAAAACAATCCGTCAGTACAAATGGTTTTTATGGATATCAGAATGCCCGTATTGAACGGAGTTGATGCTGCAAAAAAACTCCGGCAGCTTATGTATTCAGGGGTGATAATTGCCTGCACCGCAAATAATAATCAAGATGACTTTTTGAACTATAAAAAAGCCGGAATGAACGATTTTATGATAAAACCGTTCAAACAGGATGCTGTAAAACTTATGATTGAAAAATGGCTGCCTGTCATTGAACTGCCGGAAGATTCTCAATTCGCGATTGCGGGTGCAAATATGACTGTAAGCACTGAATTTTGGGATACAGATGATTTTGAAGATACGATAGGCGGCGACATCGATTTGGGAAAAAGCATTTTGCTGGATTTTACCGACCAAACCAAAGGATTTTTGCAAAGTGCAAAACAGGCACTGCAAAAAGATGATTTTGATTCCTTAAACATGATTGCGCATACTATAAAAGGCAGCTCCGCAGCGGTTTCCGCAAATAAATTAATGCAGATAGGGAAAACGATGAACGAGCAGGTTAAAGCTCACGATAAACCTGCTGTAGAAAAATCTCTTAAAGAGCTTGAAGAACAATTTGATCTCTTTTTGCTGCAAAGCGGAAAGTGGACTCACATGAAATAAATCTCTGTAACAGGTGCAAGTACTATGCTGAAGACAAATTATCATTGCCACACAACTTTTTGCGACGGCAGCAATACTGTAGAAGAAATGATTTGTGCTGCCATAGAAAAACACTTCGATATTTTAGGGATTTCAAGCCACAGTGCATATCCTTTTGCGGAAAAATGGCATATCGCGCCGCGCGAACACAAAAAATATATTCAAACGGTAAAAAATGCCACAGAAAAGTATAAAGATAAAATTACGGTTTTATGCGGCTTTGAAGCGGATTATATAAAAGGAATTTCAAAACCGTCGCTTACGGAAGATTATGCGGAACTGAAACCGGATTATCTTATCGGCTCCGTTCATTACGTTGTAATAAACGATAAAATATTTGCCGTAGACGACAGCGCGGAAAATCTTGCCTTATCGATACGTGATTATTGCGGCGGAAAAGCTGAAATTGCAGTAAAAGAATATTTTGCGCTTGAGCGAGAGATGCTTTCCAATGGCGGATTTACTATTTTGGGGCACGCCGATTTAATCCGTAAAAACAACGGCAAACTTTGTATGTTCAATGAAAAAGACGAATGGTACAGAACCGAAATTAAAACGCTTGCGGACTGTATAAAAAGAGCCGGAGTGATTGCGGAAATCAACACGGGCGCAATATCACGCGGTACAATGGATGATATTTATCCTTCGGAAGAATTGCTGCATTTACTGCATGAGCGCAATATTCCAATCACGGTAAATTCCGATGCACATTCATGCAGTGCGCTTGACTGCGCCTTTGAGCGAGCTTTTTTTAAAGCAAAAAAAGCCGGATATTCAGAACTTGCTTATCTGGATTCCGGCTCCAATATAAAATTTCAAAAACTGGATTTTAACTCTATCTAACGGCGTTTGCGTTCTTCTACGCTGGCGCAGTTTACGCACATAAGCGTATACGGCAATGCTTCAAGGCGCGCTTCGGGAATATCTTTGCCGCAGGAGATACAAATTCCGTATTTGTCCTGCCTGATTCTTTCCAAAGCATTATCTATACTTTTAAGACGCTGCATATCCTGCGCGCCTAATGAATCCAATAAATTTCTATCGACGACATCGGACGCGACATCAGCCTCATCGCCCGACTCAAGGGGTTTTACAAGATCCTTCATATCGGAAGAATGTCCCGCCAAAGATTCTACCAGAGTTTTTCTTTGGTCAAGCAATTTTTCCTTTACGGAATCAATGAATTTTTCATCCATAACACACGGTCTCCATTCTGTCAGCAGGAATTTAGGTCTTGTTGACAATGTTTTTTATTTTGTACATACTAGTATAAGTTGAAAAGCCCCAAAAAACAACGTCTAATTAAAAAATAATAATAAATTATATTGTCTTGCTACGGGCTTTGGAGGAAATGTGGCTAAAGAAGAAGCTATTGAAGTTGAAGGAATTGTAAAAGAAGCCCTGCCGAATACTATGTTTCGGGTAGAGCTTCAAAACGGTCATATTATAATGGCGCACCTTTCAGGGAAAATGCGCAAGCACTATATAAGAATTGTTCCGGGCGACAGTGTAAAAGTAGCTCTCTCTCCATATGATTTAGATCGCGGACGAATTATTTTCCGTCAGCGTTAGAATTGAAAAGCATCCGGAGTATATTAAAAGCTCCGGTAGTTCCGGAAACAATCAAGCCGATACAGATAATCGGTCCGAACGGAAAAAACCAAAACAATATTCTGAACAAAAACAGCCCCGCAACAGCTTGCACAATCTTACCGAATAAAGAAAACCATAAATCTCTTTTTGTCGCTTTCGGACGCTGCCGCTGTTTTTCGTCTCCATAATAGTAGCGGTGAGTTTGATAATTGCTGTGTTCTGCCGTATTTCCGAACCAATTCCAAAACGATTCTTCAGTATCGAATTGCGGCTCTTGCCATGAATAATTTCCCTGTCTGTAATAGGTACCGTAAGCATTATTTGAAGTGGAATCACCGTAAGATGGTGAACCGGACATATTGTATTCGTTTCTTTTGCGCTCATCCCCGAGCACGGCGTAAGCTCTGCTTATTTCTTTAAACCTTTCTTCCGCAGCTTTATCGTTCGGATTGCGGTCGGGGTGGTATTTGAATGCAAGATTTCTATATGCCTTTTTAATTTCTTCCGTACCGGCATTACGCGGAACTCCCAAAATCTCATAATAATCTTTCACAAAAAACCTCAAAAAATTCTTTTGCGGAAATTCTCACGCCGCACAATTCTAATATGTATAGAAAAATAATAGTTTTAATAGAATGTTACAAGGCGAAAAGCCGCAGAAATCGAATTTTAAACGCTTCCGCATAAGATTCCGCCGTAAAGCAGTTTTACATATTTTTTTCAGTACAAATAAATTCTATTCACACAAATTGTGCATTTTGTATGAATGCGCTAAAATTAACCGCTATGCACTTGAATAATCCCTTGATTGTACAAAGCGACAGAACTCTTTTGCTTGATGTTCATGCTCCGCAGGCAGATGAATGCCGCGACGCTCTTATTCCCTTTGCGGAGTTGGAAAAATCTCCCGAACACTTGCACACATACAAAATAACGCCTCTTTCACTTTGGAATGCTGCAAGTGCCGGATTTTCGCCGGAAGATGCGGTAAATACTCTTTCAAAATATGCGCGTTACGAGGTTCCGCAGTCGCTTATTATGTGGATAAATGAAACGGCAGGCAGGTTCGGAAAACTGCGGATGATTCAAGGCTACGAAACTGAAGTACCCGTTTCTTCTCGAAAAAGCGGCAAGGCGGACTCAGGTGCAAGTGCTGCCGGAACGGAGGAAACTGCTTCACAAAAGAAACACGATTCAACGGCGGAACAAATTGTCCGCGAGCAATATATCTATCTTACGGCTTCTTCTAAACAAATTTATCTTGAAATTGAAGCAAATCGCGCGGCAAAAAAGTTTTTAACGCCGTGCGTTTATGACCGTTCACTTGAGAAAGCCGAAGAGCGCGCAAAACTTTCCGATGATGAAAAAAAGTATTGCTTTTTGCTCAAACTTACAGATCGCGGAATTGTAAAACAGATTTTGCTGGATTCGCTTTGGCCTGTGAAAGACGAGATTCCGCTTGAAGACGGTGAGCCGCTTGATTTTGAACTTAAAACGCATTCTTTAAGCGGAAAACCTTTTGAAATCCGCGAATACCAAAAAAAAGCCGCCGACGCTTTAGTCGGCAACAAAGGAGCGGGAACAGGATTCGGAACAATCGTCTTGCCGTGCGGTGCGGGAAAAACAATCGTCGGCATGGAAATTATGGACAGGCTTAAAACAAGCACTTTGATTGTAACAACGAATATTTCCGCCGTTCATCAATGGATTCGGGAACTTTTGGATAAAACAAATCTTACGGAAGACCAAATTGCCGAATACACGGGAGAGCATAAAACCGTAAAACCGGTTACGGTCGCGACCTACCAAATTCTTACGTGGAGACCGGACAAAGAATCGGCATATCCGCATTTTTCAGTGTTCCGCGAATGCCGTTGGGGTCTTATAATTTTTGATGAAGTGCATATGCTGCCCGCTCCGGTTTTCCGTGTTGTTGCGGAACTTCAAACAGTGCGCAGGGTTGGATTGACTGCAACTTTGGTGCGCGAAGACGGCTGCGAAGATCATGTGTTCAGTCTTGTCGGTCCTAAACGCTATGATGTCCCGTGGAAAGAACTTGAACATTCAGGCTGGATTGCGAGCGCGGAATGTATCGAAATCCGCTTGGATTTGCCGGAATCCAAAGAGATTGAATATGCGGTGGCTCCTCTTAGGCAGAAGCACAGAATCGCAAGTGAAAATCCGCTTAAAAACGAAATTGTAAAAGCCGTAATAAAGCAATGCCCCGATGATAAGATTTTGATAATCGGGCAGTACGTTGAACAGCTTTTGTTGATTGCAAAAGAACTTAATGCGCCTGTCATAACCGGAAAAACTCCTAATGCGGAGCGCGATAAAATATATGCAGATTTTCGGAACGGAACTACCCGTGTGCTTGTCGTATCAAAAGTGGCAAACTTTGCGATTGATTTGCCGGATGCGTCCGCCGCTGTTCAGGTTTCCGGGACATTCGGAAGCAGGCAGGAAGAAGCGCAAAGGCTCGGGCGCATACTTCGTCCTAAAGAGCGGACTGCGCGTTTTTTTACGCTCATAACGCGCAATTCGGTCGAAGAAGAGTTTGGAGCGAATCGGCAAAAATTTCTTGCCGAACAAGGCTATTCCTATCGAATAATACGTTGTTCAAGCGCAGAAGACTTACAAATTTAGACGGATAAAACGTTGTAAATAAAGTCAAAACGGCAGAAACGATATTCGGGAAGGCTGCTTCTCAAGACAGGGAGAGCTTCCCTACGGACACAGGGAGCATCTCCCTACGGGTGAAGGGAAAGTCTCCCTATGAACGAGGGGAATATGTCCCTACGGGCGGAGGGAACACTGCACCTCGCCCGAGGTATGGTGGTACCCCCTGAGCGAGGTGCGGTGGTGTACCCCGAGCAGGGTTAGGTAGTGCACCCCGAGCGAGGTGTGGTGGTACACCTTGAACGGGGTTAGGTGGTACACCCCAAACGAGGTGCGGTGGTGCACCCCGAGCGAGGCGAGCAACACGCTCCGAGCGAGGCGAGTAACACGCTCCGAGCGGGGCGAGTAACACACTTCGAGCGGGGCGAGCAATTCGCTCCGAGCGGGGCGAGCAATTCGCTTCGAGCGGGGCGAGCAACACGCTCCGAGTGAGGCGAGCGACATCCTTCGAGCAGGGCGAGCGACATCTTTCGAGCAAGGCGGACAGTGAAACTTGGTTTTACAGATATAATTCGGTTTGCTGTCCGCTTTAAGTTTTCCTTACGGGAAAACTTGCTGAAAAATATCGAAGGGGGCGATACTGCACCTTCGGCAAAAGAATGTTACCGGCACTTATCGGAGTGAACGGTTCACTCTAAACAATGCGGGGCAAGGAAACTTTAGCTATATCTAAGGTATCAAGCAGGTCTATATTATAAACGGAGAAAGGTTATGCAAAACAGGGAAAATGAAAGAACGGAACGCATAGTTCAGTGGCGGGAAGCACTTTCGATGCTGCCGGACGTGCGTTTTTTTGAAATTATGCGCGCATATTTAGGCGGAATCCGCACGCCTTTCAATAAACACAAACTTATTGAACAGCTCAGCTCCGTTTTGCGGAACGCGGAAAACCGCGAAAATATCCGTGATTTTATTTCCGAATTCGACATAAAGATTATTACCGCCGTTTCGTTTATTGAAAATCCGTCGCCTGAAAAGCTGACCGAGCTTTTTGCTTGCGAATACGGAGTTTCAGAAATTCACGCGGAGCTGATGAATCTTTGCGACCGTCTTATAATCTACCTTTATTCAAAACAGGACGAAACAAAAATATTCCGTCTAAACCCTTTGCTTGACGATGTTCTTTTGCCCTTTATCGACATAAACGCTCTGCTGCCGATTTATACATACACGATTGCCGAAAATGATACGCCGCATATAATTTCGCCGCTTTTTATAGGCTCATTTATTTCTTTTGTAAAAATGTTTCCCGATATGTGCAAGAATAATTCTGAAATTAAAAAAAAGGATTATGAGCGGCTTAAAGATGTTTTTCCTTCCAAAGAGAAGTGTGCGGAACTTTTACTGAAAGCGCTCATCAATTTCGGCATTTTTAAATACGGCAGAAAGGGGCTGTTTGCAGATGAAGAAAAACTTTTCGCATTTGCAAACTTGCCTGAATTTGAGCAGTATTCATATCTTGCCGTTTGTGCGGCTGTAAGATTCGGCAGAGAAAATCTTCGCGTTCATGCGCAGCTTTTATCGGACACGCTTGCTTCAATTCCTGAAGAAGGTTTTTCAAAAGCTGTTATATTGCGTGCAATGTTTTTATTGTCGAACAGAAAAGATACGGAAGAAGTAAAAACCGTTCACAACCGCTTTGACAGAATCCTCAGTCTGCACTCCGAAAATAATGAGGAACCGGTAAAAAGTCCTGAAATCTTGGAAGAAATAGTAGATGCGGCAATAGAATTCGGTCTTTTGTGCAAGAGAGGCATAACCGAATCCGGTGAAGAAATATTTACCGCAAGTAAAGTTATGCAGGAAAGCGGCGCAGCGGATATCGGCAACAGCGTAAAAAAGAATGCGCTTGTAATAGATGCAGGGAATTCGATAACGATAATGCCGACGCTCAATCTTAAAGATGTGCTTACAATTTCCGCATTCGCAGATATTGTGCGCTGCGGAACTGCCGGCGTCTTTGAAATTACAAAAAAATCCGTAAGCCGCGCCTTTGATAAAAATCTTTCGCCTGAAAATATTTATTCCGTGCTTGAAAACTTTTCCGCACATGAAATCCCGCAGAGCTTAAAAATCAACATTGAAGAATGGCACACCTCGTATTCCGGGGCACTTTTATACAGCGGCTATGTGCTTAAAATCGACGAAAAAACGCGGCGGATAATCGAAAAGTCTCCTGCGTTCACAAAACTTGTACGCTGTAAACTTGCAGACGGAATCTTCTTGCTGGATATTCCTGACGGCGAAGACCCGTTGAAACTAATATCAAACTCAGGAATTCAAATTGCTGCCGAAATAATAATTGCAAAGACACGCGAAGAACGCGTTGCTTTGCCGAGAATTATTTACGGAAACAATAAAATCGGGCGGGATAAACGCAAAAATCATCTCATGCTTCCTGACAAAAGCATTTGCGAAGAAAAAATAAACGCACTGCTTAAAATTGCGGACACCTTGCAGCTTAATGCGGAAGAAAGAGAGTGTCTTATTTCCCGAATTAAGCAAAAACTCATAATCAATAAGGCTCAGCTTGATTCAAGCTATCTGCACACGGAAATTCTTGAAGCGGACGGAACGGAATATTTCAGCAAACTAAGACTTTTGGAAGATTCTCTTAACCGCGATACGGTAAAAATCGCTATTCCAACGGATAATACCGGAAATTCCATACAGACATTTACGGGGAAGGTTTTGGAGCTTACGCGGCTTGGAAACGACGCGGAAGTCAAAATCGAAACGGAAGGAGATAAAAAAAATCTTTCGTTTTCCGTAAGCAAAATCAGCCGTGTAAAAATCATACGCGGATTCGGCATTTACGGAAAATAAGCGCAGACTTGAGTTTCTGGCATTTTCGCATTCGTTGAAATTCCTTCCCTTATTGTGTAATATCGCGCCATGGATTTATTGAAGAAACTTGAAGAATGCAAAAAACGCTATGATATTGTTCAAAAAGAAGTTATGTCGCCGGAATTGGTAAAGGATCCGAAAAAATACAAAGAAACGATGCGCGAAAACAATTATTTGAGTGAATTGTGTGCACTTTACGACGAATACAAAAAAGTTTTACAGGGAATTGAAGACGATAAGGTCATCATCACGGAAGAAGACGATCAGGACATGAAAGAAATGGCACGCGAAGAACTGAAAGAGCTTGAAGAAGCGCAGCCGAAACTTGAAGAACAAATAAAACTGAAGCTCATTCCGCCTGATCCTCTTGATGAAAAAAATATCATTCTTGAAATACGAAGCGCGGCGGGCGGAGATGAAGCAAGCCTTTTTGTGCGCGATTTGTGGGAAATGTACTGCCATCTTGCCGACCGCAAAGGCTGGAAATACGAGACGATGGAAGCGCAGGAGACGGAAGTCGGCGGGTTCAACAAAATCGTAACGTCGATAAGCGGCAAGTTCGTTTACGGAACGCTGCGCTGGGAAAGCGGCGTTCACCGCGTACAGCGCGTACCTGAAACGGAGTCGCAGGGGCGATTGCAGACATCAACGGTAACGGTTGCGGTTCTGCCGGAAGCCGAAGAGACGGAAATTGAAATAAAAGACGGAGACGTGCGCATTGACGTTATGCGCGCAGGCGGTCCCGGCGGTCAGTGCGTCAACACGACGGATTCTGCGGTGCGCCTTACGCATATTCCGACCGGAATTGTCGTCATTCAGCAGGACGAAAAAAGCCAAATTAAAAACAAGGCAAAAGCGTTCCGCGTTCTTCGTGCGCGTCTTTTTGATTTGGAAGAAAGCAAAAAACAGTCGGAGCGGGCGGACGCGAGGCGCAGCATGGTCGGTTCCGGTGCGCGGAGCGAAAAAATCCGTACGTACAACTATCCGCAGGACAGAATCACCGACCACCGCATAAACTACAACCAGCACAATCTGCCGGCATTTATGATGGGCGCGATGGACGACATGCTCGACGCGCTCAATGTATA
>CAUUVZ010000061.1:0-17258 GCA_963548875.1 uncultured Treponema sp.
TAATTCATGTTTTCATAACAACTGTAGATATTAAAAGTCTAATTTTTTTGTCAGAACATAGTCTACAGGTTTGCCATCTATTTTTAATAACGATTGTTTCAACACACCGGTAGTCGCATCAGAAGAATCGATTTTAAATGTATAGTCAAAAACGTTGTTTAAAGCACATATTGCAGTAAACGTGTTTCCACTTTGTGAAACTTTGTACTCATCATTTGGGATTCCCATGTAGTCTATATCCAATTCTGAAGTTTTGTCATTATAGAATCTGAGGGTAACTCTTTTTTCAGTATTAATCCATACAGTACCAAGAAATGGATCTGTACCATTACTACCACTATCACCACTACTGTCATCATCATTATTGCGGCAAGCAACAAAAGATACAGCCAATACGCAAACTACAAAAAATGCAAGCAGTTTACTAAACATATTTTTCATAAAATCCTCCTAAGATTTTACTTTTGTTTTTTTGGGCGAAAGCAAGCTTTGCTTGATTTCGCCCAAAGGACTTTTGCAAGTCCTTTGGTATATATTAGCCAAATTTAAAAAAATCTGTCAGAAATTTTTATGTAAGATTTCTATTGAATATGCTATGCCGAAGATATATTAGGTAAAATTGCAGAGCGTGTGATTAAGGTTGCATTAAACTTGTTTATAGTTTGTCTTAACCTGCTGGAAAAATTCACTTGTTTCGTCTATATTTATTCTATTCTGAAACATAAATTTCAGAACGGATTACTTTGAAACACGATGTTTTAAGCAGTGATATTTCAACGACTTAAAACTCGTCAATATAAGCGATAACTTTGTTATCACTCAACTCTATTATAAAAAAAACGAGGTTAATATGGCAGAATTGGAATACAACGGAACATATGAGGCGGCATTGAATTCAAGTCGTGCGCTTGAAGAAAATATTCTAAAGCAGCCGAAAAAATACAGGGTTTTGACAGGCGACCGCCCGACCGGAAGATTGCATATAGGGCATTATTTCGGTTCTTTAAAAAACCGTGTACGGCTGTCGAAACTCGGCGTACCTACTATGATTTTAATTGCAGATTATCAAGTATTGACCGATCACGATTCATTTAGGGAAATAAGTCAAAACACAAAGCAGCTTGTCATCGACTATCTTTCTGCAGGAATTGAACCGGGTGATGATGTAATTATTTATCCGCACAGTTATGTGCCGGAAGCTAATCAACTTATGATTCCGTTTTTGACGCTTGTATCAAATGCGGAATTAAGCCGTAATCCTACAGTAAAAGAAGAAATTCAAGCGGCAGGATTAAAGAGCATAAATGCCGGAATGTATACGTATCCCGTGCATCAAGCTGTGGATATTCTTTTTTGCAAAGGAAATGTCGTTCCTGCCGGAAAAGATCAGCTTCCTCATCTTGAACTTACACGTACTATTGCACGCAGATTTAACGAAAAGTTTTGCGAGGGCAGGGAACCGGTGTTTCCCGAACCGCAGGCACTTTTAAGCAAAACTCCAAGTATTTTAGGACTTGACGGAACCAAAATGAGCAAAAGCCGCGGCAATGCGGTAATGCTGGGTGCAACGGAAGATGAAACTGCCGCACTGATAAAAAAAGCAAAAACCGATGCGGATAGAAATATCACTTTTGATCCGATAAACCGTCCTGAAGTTGCAAATCTTTTGATGTTAATATCGCTTTGCACAAATGAAGAACCTGAAGCTATTGCAAATAAAATCGGAAGCGGGGGAGGAGGAATGCTGAAGCAAATGCTTACTGAAGCGTTAAATGAAGAACTTCGCCCGCTGCGAAAAAAGCGTGCGGAATTTGAAAAAAATCCCGAATATATTCGCAAAATCCTTTTAGACGGTTCTTCCAAAGCGCGCGAAATTGCAGAACAAACACTCAAAGAAGTACGTTCCGTAATGAATATGGAAATATGAAACTTTCCGATTTTCTTAAATGGCTGGACGGATTTTTAAATTTTGAAAAAACACAGACCAAAAATATTTTTTGGCTCGATACCATGCGTTTTTTATGCGCGCGGCTCGGAAATCCGCAAGATTCTATCAGATGCATTCATGTTGCAGGTTCAAAAGGGAAAGGCTCTGTATGCGCAATGTGCGCGTCAATCATAGAAAGTGCAGGGTATTCATGCGGACTTTATATGTCTCCGCATATCGTTGATTTTCGTGAACGCGTAACTACACCTCACGGATTCTTTGACGATTCTATTTATGAGATTGCCGCAGAAAAACTCTACGAAACGGTTTGCAGCATAAAAAAGAATGAGCTTCCCGGCGAACGAGCATTCACGTGGTTCGAGCTTGTAACGGCGTTTGCGTTTTTATGCTTTGAGACGGCAAAAGTCGATTTTGCAGTTTACGAAACAGGTCTTGGCGGAAGGCTTGATTCTACAAATGTTGTAATGCCGCTTGTAAGTGTACTTATGCCTATAGAACTGGAACACACGGAATTTCTAGGCGGAAGTATCGAAAAAATTGCGGCGGAAAAAGCCGGAATTATAAAAGACGGAGTTCCCGCCGTTATCGCACGCCAGATAACTTCGGAATCGGAGAAAGTTTTTTTCGATTCCGCAAAATATCACAATTCAAAAACCGTTTTCGTTGAAAGAGCAATAAAAGATTTTTCGTATTCTTATAAAGAAGGAAAAATGCTCGTTTCTTTTGATACGGACTTATTCGACGAAGGTCATATATCGGTTTCGACAAAATTGCTTGGAGCAAAACAAGCTGAAAATGCCGCAACTGCCGCCATAGCCGTAAAAACTGCAATTCCGTCATTAACCGAAAATCATTTGCAAAAAGGTCTGGCTGCAGTCTATCTGCCGGCAAGATTTGAAAGCATCCCCGTCCCGAAAAATTACAAACACGTACGAGGCATAATAATTGACGGAGCACACACAGCAGCGAGCATAAAATATACGCTTTCAACATTAAAAGAAATATTCGGTAGCAGCAAAAAATTTCATCTTCTGTTTGCCTGCGCAAAAGACAAAGACGTAAAAAGCATTGCAAAAGAAGTACGCGGAGCCTTTACAAATATTATAGTTACGGAATCGAATACAAACAGGGCGTTTCCTGCCGGCGATTTAAAAAACATATTTACCGAATCGGGAGTGAATTGTAGTTTTGAAAACGATTTGCATAAAGCGTTATTAGCTTCATTGAAAAATGCTTCCGGCGAAGAGGCAATTCTTTTAATAACAGGATCGTTTTATCTTGCCGCCGATGTCATACGGATTTTAAACCGTTTATGATTTATTTTGGTGATCAAATTACTTACAATAATATATATTCTGTCTACTCAATTAAATAAAAATCTTTCACTTCTGCCTTTTCTTTTATCCTATTTTATCTTCTGTAATTTATACTCATCAAGAGACCGGCACATGTCATTGCAGTAAGAAGCGACGAACCTCCGTACGAAAGAAACAAAAGCGGAATGCCTGTAATCGGCATAATTCCCATAACCATTCCGGTGTTTATAAAAAAATGCATTATCAACATTCCCAGAATACCGGACGCTATGTACATTCCGAAGCGGTCTGAAGCATTTTTTATTATATAAACGGTCTTAAACATGATCAGCATATAAAGCCCGAATACCAATATTCCGCCGAGAAAGCCGAATTCTTCGGAAAGAATGCTGAATATGAAATCCGTTGATTGCTGCGGAAGAAACCGGTAATGACTTTGTGTTCCATGTAAAAACGAACGTCCCGCAAAGCCGCCCGAACCTATTGCAATCTTTGATTGGATAATATTCCATCCCGAACCTCTGGGATCTACGGAAGGATCCATAAATACGATAAGGCGGCGTATTTGATAGTCTTTTAGCAGCTTTCCCGTTACGGCGGATGCCGAAAGACCTATCGCAATAATTGCAGATATAAATGAAATCCAAAAATAATATTTAGGACCGTGAAAATATTTTCTGACTATAAATGCCAGCATAAATATTGCGGCAAACGAAAAAGTAAGTATCAATCGCAATATATGATTTTTGAGTAATAAAATTACGGCAACGGAATTGTGAGCAATAAATTCATTCCATACGGGAAGAACCGTAAAAAAAATCGTAGAGACACCTGCGCCGAACAAAAATAGTAGATATTTATACGGAATACCTGCCATAAAACACATAAGGAAAAAAATAGGAATATAGACCGTCGATGTCCCCAAATCGGGCTGGATAAGGATCAATCCTGCCGGAAGCGCAAAAATTCCTATTGAAATAAAAAGACGTTTTAGAGGAATTTCATTTTTGGATTCCGCAAGATAATGCGCCAGCATAAGGATAAAAATCACTTTGCCGAATTCGGAAGGTTGTATTCCGAATTCCCATATACCGATCCAGCTCCTTGCACCGTTTACATAACGCCCGAATAATTTCGTATATACAAGAACTGCAATAAGTCCTATATAGAACCATAAAATAAAACGTTCTATTTTTCGATAATTATAAAACGTAAAAAATATAAGCAAAAAAAGTCCTATTACAGCCCATATTATCTGCTTGATATATTCATGTGTAACAAGAATCCCTTCCGAATTTACACCGGATGAATAAATAAACGCTATGCCCGTTGCGGTTAAAATCAGAACGGAAAGCAGCATTACAAAATCGAAATTTTCCAATATGTTTTTTTTCATACGCCCTCTCCTATTCCTGTCGGTTTCCGTTCTTCATAAGGTAATTAAAACCGAGTGCATTAACGGCTTCTTCGTAATTTTGCCCTGCAAATATTCCTTGCAAAATTATATTCGTTGCATAAGGTGCCCACCATTCCCATGTATTGCACGCTTCTACAACTACCGCAACAACGACCTGCTCTTCAGGCGGCGCATCGTAAGGAGCGTATGCAACCATCCACGAATGCCATGACGTCTTGTAGGGGGCAACTTCCGCCGTTCCCGTTTTTCCCGCCGCCTTTACGATTTTATTATGCATGGGATATTGCGGAGTTCCGTCGGAAACGGTATAGCGCATCGCCTCTTGGACTTCTTTCCATATTTCGGAATCGATATCGGACTTTATAAGAACCTCGCGCTCCGTCTTTTTCAATACTTCATTAGTAACCGGATCCCGAACTTCTTTCAGCAAATGCGGTTTATATATCACACCGGAGTTGGCAACCATTGCAGTCATATCTGCAAGTTGAAGCGGCGTTGCAAGCATATACCCCTGTCCGATGGAACACGACATCGTATCTCCGCCAAGCCATTTTTCATGATATTTACGCTCTTTCCATTCGGCAGTGGGAACAAATCCGGTTTGCTGGCTCGGTAAGTCGATTTGAGCACTTTGTCCGAACCCGAATTCTTTTGAATATTCCGCGATTTTATTTATTCCGAGATAATCCCGCCCGATTGTCCAAAAATACACATCGCATGATTGCGCAAGAGCATTTTTCATATCGAGCCAGCCGTGTCCAGGTTCATGTATGTGGCAGTGAAATATTCTGTTTCCGTATAAAAGTTTTCCGCGGCACTCTATTTTCTTTGCAGACGGAAAAACATTTTCCTGCAGCATAGCCGCAGACATAACGATTTTAAATGTAGAAGCCGGCGGATAAACCGCATTTACGGCACGATTTACAAGCGGGCGATTCGTTTCATCGGAAGTAAGCGTTTTATAATATTTTGCGGCGTCATCCGTATTGAATATATTGGGGTCGAAAAACGGATATGACACCATCGCAAGAATTTCTCCGTCCGACGGGCGAAGAACAACAACCGCCCCTACTCTATTTCCGAGCGTTTTCTCCGCAAGCACCTGAATGGAAGTATCGATCGTAAGGATAAGATTTTTTCCCATCTGCGGCGGTTCGATAATCGGCGTATCTGAAATAATACGTCCGCGTGCGTCTACGGTTCTGCTTTCTCTGCCGGGTATTCCTTGCAAA
Source organism: uncultured Treponema sp. (assembly GCA_963548875.1). Taxonomy (GTDB): domain Bacteria; phylum Spirochaetota; class Spirochaetia; order Treponematales; family Treponemataceae; genus Treponema_D. The sequence goes on from CAUUVZ010000061.1 coordinate 5,914, forward strand.
AGAGCATCGTATTGCCGTTCAATGCCGGTCTTACCTACTATACTGTTTCGCGTATACCCTTGATTGTACATGAGGTTCATTTCCTCTTTCGTTATATCGCCTACATAACCTAAAATATGAACAAGAGAACCCGTTTCAACATAGTTTCTGATCGGTTTTGATACCCACGAAACGCCCGGAAAGTCCGTTTTATTTTCCGCTATATTTGAAATAACGGAAAAAGGAACATTCGATAGGATTTGAAACGAAGTAAACGATTTGCGCAAATTTTTAGGAATTTTTTTATCTATTTCAAATTTGGATATTCCCAAAAGAGAAGCAAGTTTTGAAGCGACCGTATCGTATAATCCCTGTGGTATTTCGCCCGGCGTAAGTTCTACGGCAAAAGAATCCGTATTTACAACCATAGGCAGTTTTGCGTTTCTATCGAATATTTCACCGCGCTGCGCAGGGATAACGGTAACTTGACTTGAAATGGTTTTCGATTGCGAACGATATTCTTTTCCGTTTACAATCTGCAAAAAATATAATCTGTAAAAATAAACAGCAAACGAAATTATCAGCAGAACGGAAATAAATAATAGTTTTTTATTCTTATTTCCCGAATACGGTGCATCGCTAAAAAAATCCCGCATTAGATAATCTCCCGTTTCCGGATTGAAATCATCTTTTCAAACGCACTTAATAATTTGAACATAATCGGTGCAAGAAGCGTATTTATTGCAAGTTCAAATAAAAATCGAATCGATATGATACCGTATGAAAGAGTAATAGCCGGAAAGAACAAAGAAATAACGTAAATTAAAAAAAACTTTGTAATCGTTCCCGCCGCTCCCAGCACGCAAGGTATGAAGATACCCGTAAAATCCAATGTTCCGCAAAAAAATCCCGCCGCATAACCTATTATTGTCCTGTAAATACAGTTAAAACCTAAAGGAACTCCGGATACAAAGTCCAACACAAGACCGGAAGCAAATCCTGAGACCTGACCGAAAGTCTTACCGTTCACGAGAGAAAAATATATCGTACACAAAAGCAGTAAATCGGGAACGACGGGAAGCGCGGAAATATTTGAAAGGATGGCGGTTTCTATCATCAATAAACACAAAACGATAATTGCGGAAACGGTAAAAGACTTTATCATTTTATTTTCCTTGTATCATTGATTTCACGCATATTGACGACAACGACATTTTCGAGCCGCGCAAAGTCTATTATCGGGACAACTTCGATATAAAGAGAAGAATTATATTCTTGCGCGGAAATTTTTGAAATCGTACCTAGCGGAATATCGCGCATATAATTATTATTTTCTCCGGAAGTAACTACTATATCTCCGAAATGCAGCTGATCCACAATCCTTTTACGTATATACTGCATGGAAAGCGGTTTATCGTAACTTCCGTTTCCGGATACAAGTCCCAAGTCCCTTGTATTTTGAATTCGTGCTGAAACGGTACAGTTCAAGTTATAAACGGGCATTACGATACTTGTAAAAGCCCCTACTTGTACAACTTTTCCGACGAGTCCCGAATTTCCGTTTTGATATGCAATAACTGGCATATTCTTTTTTATACCTGCCGTACTGCCTTTATTTATGGTGAGGAATGCGTATATATTATCCGTATCTCTGGAAATAATTTGAGCCGGATAATTTTTTTCTTCAAGAGAAATGACGAAATTCAGCTGTTCCTTCAAGCGTTCGTTTTCTTTCATTATATCGGCATTTGTTCTTTGCAAATGTTCGTAATTTTCAAGCCGGCGCGTTAAGGCATCATAATCTTTGCGCAGTTTTCCCAGCTCATGTACCGCACCTATCGTGTCGGAAATTCCATTGGAAATGAAATGAACGCCGTTTTGAATTGAAGAAAATACCGTAAAGCCAATCGATTTAAAATTCAATACAAATCCGCCGGAACTGAATCCGAGCATTACGCCGGACAAAATTACCGTTACGATGAGTAAAAATTCCGAAAATTTGAATGAAAATTTATACTTTCCGGACATTTTCTATTCGTTAAGGCTGTCGTAAATAGAGTGTTCGGAAGACATATCGTGGAAAAGTTCAAACGCTTCTCCCGCTCCGAGAGCAACGCACTCCAAAGGATTTTCTACAAGGATTACCGGAACGCCGGTTTCTTTGGAAATGAGCTTAGGCAATCCCTTAAGCATCGAACCGCCGCCGGTCATCACAATTCCTCTGTCGACAATATCGGAAGCAAGCTCCGGCGGGGTCTGCCCGATTACGCTTTTTATTTCTTCGACAATGCGCTTTACGGGTTCTTTCAACGCTTCCCTAACTTCAACACTGTCGATTTCCAAGCGGCGCGGAAGACCCGTAATCGCATCGGTTCCTTTAAGTTCCATCTTTTCTATCGACTTATCGGGTGCAGCATTTCCTATTTGAATTTTAAGGCGTTCCGCAGTTTGCTGACCTATTATAAGATTGTGAACGCTTTTTACGTGTTTTACGAGAGCCTCATTAAATTTATCACCGCCGATACGGATGGAACTTGTTATTACCATTCCGTTGAGAGAAATTACGGAAACCTCCGTTGTACCGCCGCCTATATCGCATATCATGTGTCCGGCAGGCTCGTGAATGGGGATTTTCGCGCCTATTGCAGCCGCTAAAGATTCTGCAATAACTTCAACCTCTTTTGCGCCTGCTTTAAGAGATGCCTCAATTACTGCACGGCGCTCTACATCGGTTATGCAAGACGGAATACCGATTTTTATTCTGGTAGATTTGATAATTTGCCTGCGAGGAGTTATTTTCGATATGAAATATTTTATCATGCGCTCGGTGCTGTCAATATCGGCAATTACACCGTCGGCAAGCGGTCTTATTGCAATTATATTGCTCGGAGTTTTTTCAAGCATGTTTTTTGCTTCCGCACCGACCGCAACTATCCGCTTCGTACCTTTTTCAACCGCAACTACGGACGGTTCGTTTATAATAATTCCTTTGCCTTTGACGTAAATCAAGGTATTGCAAGTACCTAAGTCGATTCCAATATCGGTCGAAAATCTGTCAAAAAATCCCATAAGTCCTCCCTTACAAAACCGCCGTAATAAATCGTAATTTTTATAAATTTACGGTTCATTCGGCAGTTTTATCCTAATATTTACGCCGATTTGTAATATCGGCATTCATTCCTTATATTTCTATTTATAGTCGGTAATTTTTGCAAGCGCACCTTGATGATTAACTTGAATTTTTAATGCTTTGCGCCATTCCGCACGGGCTTTTACCAAATTCCCCTGTTTTTCATATACTACACCAAGTCCATAGTAAGCGTCAGCAGAATTTTTATTTTTTTGCAAAATACTTTCAAATTCATCTTGCGCATCATGAAAGTTTCCTTCTTCCAAATAAATCGTTCCCAAAAGATTCATGCTTTTTAAAACGAGACTTTCATCGTCGGACTCGCCTTTTATTCTGAATAAATACTGTTTTGCCGCCGTAGCTTGACCCGCTTTGTAATATTGCTCGGCAATCGAAAGCAGCAATGTGTAGGAATCTCTGACTATAAGTGCTTCCGTAAATGCGGCAATACTTTCCATCGGCATTCCGAGAGCGGCATAACTCAAGCCCAGATACTCCGGAATATCTTCTGCTTTATAACCGTGAGAAGTTGCCGCAGCAAGATATTTCGCCGCAAGATCCGCATAATAATAAGATGAAAGCGTATTTTTATAAAAATATGCTTTCCCCAACATATATTCGATTTGCGGAATAAGACTTTTTCTTGCACCGTAATAAGCAATCCTAAGAGAATTGATCGCTTCATCAAGGTAATTTTGCGAATCGGAGGTTTCCAATTGCGATACGGCAATGTAAAAGCAAGCATAACCGTGATATGTAAGTGCCGTATTATTCATGGGATTTGCATCGATAATTCTTCTGCTTATGTCATACACGGAATTATAATCATATACGTTCCACGATTTTTTTAGAGAGCTCAAAGACGGGAAAGATTCAAGATATTTTTTTACCGATTTTTGAATAAATATACCGGAAACGGCAAGAATAAGTATAAGGCACAAAAAAAATATAAGTTTTTTTATAAACTTACTTTTTCTCCTTATTATATTCCTGTCGGGCATAGCAAACCGTCCTCATAAAATATAAAAACAGGCGGGACAATAAGCCGGGTTCTGTCAATGCCGTAAAACCGGCATCATAACCATCTATCCGAGCCGAAAGATTACTCCCCGGCTTTAGCGGTCTACCCGAAGTATAAGATCGGAAAATCAAACTTCTGCTTGACCTTGCTCCAAATGAGGTTTGCACTGCCGTTTACGTTACCGAAAACGCGGTAGTCTCTTACACTGCCTTTTCACCCTTACGCTTATCGCGCGGTATGTTTTCTGTTGCACTCTCTGTCATGTAAAACCGTTTAATCCGGCAATACACGCCCGGTCATTACCCGGCATTTTTTCCGAAGGAGCCCGGACTTTACCTCACGGCCACTCTTTATCATTAAAAAGTAACCGCGCGATTATATCCCGTCTGTATTATTCTAATTTTCAGAATCTTCTTCAGGATCCTCTTCTTCGGCATCATCGTCATCCGAATCTTCGTCGTCAATATCGTCTTCATCGTCGGACAACTCTTTCTCACGATCGTCGAAAAGCTCATCCTCCGCGTCCTCATCGATTTCTTCTTCATCTACGAAGTCATCTTCGATATCGGCAAGACTTCCGGCATCGTCAAAATAAGTCTCCTGCGTATTTTCTTCGGATTCTTCATAAAAAAGAATACGACTGCAATACGGGCAGAAAAGTATACTGTCGCCTTCATGAACTTCATTTGCAAACTGAGCCGGAAGAATCATATTACATCCGGTACAAACTCCGTTCTTTACGGCAACGATTCCTTCCGAGTTCCGCTGAATGATACGCTGGAACTTAAACAAAACTTCCTGATCAAGACCGGGTATTATTTCATTTTCCCGGTTATTAAGTTCTGCAAGTTCCGCTTTTAAATTATCGAGCTGACCGTCAAGAGTCCTTCGACTTTCTGCAATATCGTTCTCTTGAGCCTTTATCATCTCTTCCATCGTTTTTATCGCATCATTCAGCTCGGCAAGAGATTTTTCTTCTTTTTGTAAGGCTTTACGGACTTCCGCTTCTTTCGCAGACGCTTCCGAAATTTGCTTTTCAAGAGCCTCGTATTCACGATGAGTCGTAATAACATCCATGTTTTTTTCGCCGGATTCGCGAGCGGAAACGGCTTCATCAAGTTCCTTCTTTAATTGAAGAACCTTTTCTTTTACACTTTCATAAACATGATTTTTTTCAATAAATTCTTTCCGCATCCGATCAAGCAAAATCCCTTGCGAATCAAGCTGTTTAGGTGCTTCGTTTATCTTATTTTCAAGCTCATATTTTCTTCCGAGTATAAGTTGAAGACTTTTCAGCTTGTTAAAAATCTCTGTCATTACCATAGCAATTCCTTTGTAAATATTTTCTAAATATATAGCAAATAAAAACTTGTGTCTATAAACCTAGTTTTTGAACGATTTACGTCTCAACATAATCTCTAAGACCGTTAGCCCGTCTGGGATGCCGGAGCCTACGAAGCGCTTTTGCTTCAATTTGTCTAATGCGCTCGCGCGTAACATCAAAATAAAGTCCGACTTCCTCAAGCGTAAGAGAATATCCGTCTTCAAGCCCGAAGCGCATTTTGAGAACTTCCTGCTCTCGTGACGGTAGAGTTCCCAAAACGGTCCTAAGCTGCTCTTGTAAAAGCGTATATGCGGTTTTTGTTGCCGGATTTTCAACTTCCTTATCTTCGATAAAATCTCCGAGCGAAGAATCTTCTTCTTCTCCGATAGGAGTTTCGAGAGAAATAGGCTCGCGGGCAACATTTTTAACCTGCTTTACACGCGTAACTGGCCACCCCAGCTGTCCGGCAATCTCTTCATCCGTCGGTTCCCGTCCGAGTTTTTGCATAAGCTGGCGGGATTCCCGCACAACTTTATTGATTTGCTCTATCATGTGAACGGGAACACGGATTGTTCTTGCCTGATCGGAAATACTTCGTGTAATCGCCTGCCTTATCCACCATGTCGCGTAGGTGGAAAATTTAAATCCCTTGCGGTACTCAAATTTTTCCACAGCCTTTATCAAACCTATATTCCCTTCTTGGACAAGATCAAAAAATTGAAGACCGCGGTTCGTATATTTTTTTGCAATGGAAACGACAAGACGCAAGTTTGCATTTATAAGCCGATTTTTAGCTTTTTCCATAACATGGCTGCCGTATCTTATCGTTTTTGCCTTTTCGAGAATTTCATCTATCGTATTTTCAAATTCATATTCCAAACGATGAAGCTTTCTGTCGATTTTTTGGATTTGCGTATAAATATCTCGAATATCATCGGTGGTCATGTTCAATTCCGATTCCAATTTTGCAGCTTCGGAGCGGATGGAAAGTCTTTTTCCCAATCTGCGGAGTTCTGCGGAATTCGAAATCCTGAGTTCTTTCATCTTTTTTTCTTGCTTTTGATGATATTCTTCTATCTTCTTTGTTGCATCAAGAAATTTTTGATTGAATCTGTCAAGCTCTTCCGTCTGTATATCGATTTTTTGCAGCTGAGGTTGAATTTTTTCCCGCAAAGCAATGAGTTGCGGATCTTCAAAGATTCTGCTTGTTTGATCGTTTTCAAAAATCTGCTTTTTCAAGCTCATATAACGCTTCATTTCGGCAAGAACCGGTTTTATATATTCTCCGTAGCAGAGTTTAAGGTGCTTTTTTTCCTGCTGTTCATCGTTGATTTCTTTTCTGGAACGACCCGGTTCATGTATATCGATTTTTGTAAATGCTTTTTGTGCTACTGCGAAAAATTCAGGAATCATAATGCCTGAATTCAATATTACATCTTTTATGATGTTTTTTCCTTCTTCCATTTGTTTTGAAAGAGAAACTTCCTGTTCGGCATTAAGCAGATTTTCCTTACCGATTTCTCGAAGATATAAACGTATCGGATCATCAACATTGGATTCTTTATCGCTGTTTACAAGTTTGTTTTTATCGTAAGCATCCTCTTTGACTTCCGGTTCCGCAGGAACGCTCTCATCCGAATCGTCTTCTTCCAAAAGCACTTCATCATCCGGAGAATCTGCATCATCCGAATCGTCTTCGGGAAGTTCTACGGGCTGAAGATTTTGTCCCGCAAGAGCTTTTGCAATTTGTTCCATGTCCGGCGCATTTTCACCGAATTGCCCTGCAAATTCCGCAATTTCGCCCCATGTTACAATCTGTTTATCTTTCACATACTCAACAATTTTTTGAATAGAAGAATTTTCTTCCTGATCCATCAGTTATAACCTTTTCCACATCAAATTTTAATTCTTAAGCAATTTGTCGAGTTCCATTTTTTCCGATAAAAGCGAATCAAGCTGTTTTTTGTCATCGGGTGTAACCGCATTAAAAGCGCGTATACGCTCCATAAGCTTATCGCGCCGCCTTTCGGTTGATTTCTTTTTTATCAGCGTAATTGAATCTTGAACGGCACTTTCCGGATAATCTTTAAACTCACCTAAAGATATAACCTTTGTTATAAGGTTTGACAGCCGATCATCATCACAGCAATTCAAAACGCTGTTCAATGACAAAGAATCATCTTCGTAACACTTCTCCAGAATATTCAACAGCTTTACGGCGTAGACATCTTCAAAATCATCGAAAGTAAGCTCTGTACGTATTTTTTTATATTTATCAAGGTCGGCTATTACTGCCAGTACGGCTCTCAGCTCTGCCGTCGGTTTTATGGTATGCTGCGGTTCGTTGTTGACTGGCTGCCGGATTTTTAAACGATTCAGGGCTTGTTCGCGGTTATGAAAATCTCTCTTAACTGCCTCCGGCTTTAGGTTGAATGCCTGACACAACTGCTCAAGACACGATTCTTTTTGAATATCCGACTGAAGCGAATCGACATAAGAAAAATACTCAAGCGAAGCTTTAGTTTTTCCGTCCGGAGTATCAATAGAATACTTTTCACCCAGTTTAGATATTAAAAAGTCGCTATCCAATATAGCGTTTGCAATTTCATTCGTCAATACATCTGAGCCGTAATTATTCATAATTTCTGCAGGATCTTTTCCGCCTGATAGGCGAATCACTTTTGTTACTATTGAATGCTTTCTAAGCATAAGAATTGCACGTTCCGTAGCTTTTTGCCCCGCGCCATCTGCATCGAAAGAAAGTAAAACTTCATCAACAAAAGGCTGAATCAGTTTAATCTGTTCTTCCGTAAGGGCGGTTCCGAGCGGAGCTACGGCATATTCAATCCCGCACTGATGATATGTAATACAATCCATGTAGCCTTCGCAAAAAATCACTTTTTTCGATTCTTTTATTGCTTTTTTGGCAAAATTAAAAGCGTATAAAGTCTCGCCTTTTTTATATTGAATGGAATCGCCGGAATTAAGATATTTCGGAGACTTAGGATCATTATCCAGCTGTCTGCCGCCGAATGCAGCTGTATTTCCGTATCGATTATATATAGGAAACATTAAACGGTTAGAAAAAAAAGCTATATCCGGATACTTTTTGCTGAACAATCCTGACCGTTCAAGGAAGTCGCGACTGAAGTTTTTTTTAAGCAAAAACTGTTTCAACCACATTCTGTCGGCAGGCGAATATCCGATATTAAACTTTTTTACGGTTTCAAGTCTTATTCCTCTTCCTGTAATATATTCGAGAGCACTTTTACCCTGCGGCGTTTCGGTAAGCATGTAATGGAACATTGTTGCACATCGCTCATAAAGTTCAAAATATTCGTTTATTGCTTTTAGTTTAGGTTCTGTATTTTCGGGATTTGCGCCGTCCGCGTAAGAAATAGGAATCCCTGCCCTGCGGGCAATAAACTCTATTGCATCGTAATAGGAAATTTTTTCCTGTTCTTTGATGAAATTTATTACATTTCCGCCTGCATGACAGCCGAAGCAATAATAAAATTTCTTATCCGTATCAACATGAAATGAAGCTGTTTTTTCACCGTGAAAGGGGCAACAGCCCCACCAGTCGTTAGGACTCCGCATCTCAAGTTTTGTATATTCACCGATTATGCTCACTATATCGGTATTTTCTACCGCATGAACAGTATCTTCCGATAAATATTTTGCCATCAGCTTTTACTTTTTTTTCGTAGTAAAAACATCTCCCTCTTTTATATGAGCGGAGAAATTTTTACTGAATACGTGCTTGCCGGACGCTCCATCCGTAAGCCTGAAAAAATAATAATCCGTTTTAGGAGTATTTGCCGCAGCTTCAAGCGCAACCGTCCCCGGATTGGATATTGCTCCCGGCGGCAGACCCGACCATTTATACGTATTGTACGGATTATTCAGCGCGAGGTCGGAATATTTTATTACGTCCGGATGAGGTCTGCCTTCGATTTCCGTTATAATATATTCAACGGTTGCGCAAGAATAAAGTCCTATATTTCTTTTAAGACGATTTTTAAAAACGCTCGCAATAACCGGAGCTTCGTCATCGATTCTATATTCGCGCTCGACAATCGAAGCAAGAATAACGGTTTCATTTAACTTTTCAGGTGTCATATTCATAAATGCAGGAATTTTTTTTATATGCTCAAAAAAGTTTTCTACCATAATTTTTACTACATCTTTTCCGCTCATAAACGGAGTAAAAAAATACGTATCGGGAAAAAGATAACCTTCAAACGTTTCGGAAGGAATTCGGTACTCGGCAAGCAGGTCGGCATTTTTTGCCGCGTCAATAAAATCCGTTTTTCCGCACACTCCCGCATCATCAAGTCTTGAAGCAATTTTCGATATTGTAAGACCTTCCGGCAAAACAACACGTATATATTCCTGTATGCCGGAGGAAACCGTTTTCAAGATTTCGGAAAGACTCATCGAGCTGCCGATTTTGTAAACTCCGCTTTTAAGCGTAAACTTTTTCGTACTTCCGGTAATAATAAAACGCACAAAAGAAAAACGTGCGGCTGCATAAAATAATTTTCCGCTCCTGACAAGCTTCTTGTCGTAGAGCTCATCGGCAACCGCATTTACAGTGGTTCCGGCAGGAATTTTCATTCTATATGAAAATTCATCGTTCTTTGAGGAAACCGGTCTTGACATCAAATAAAAAAACACCACACCGGCAACAATAAGTAAAAAGAATAAAACTATTATGAATAAAATTTTATACGGTTTTACACTAAATCTCAAACTCATAATTTTCCATAGCAAGATGAATTTCCAGATCGGAATGAATTATATATTCGGCATACCATTTTGCGGAAAGAAGAATCGAATTCAATTTTTTATCATCGTACATAGGATCGTGATGAAACAAAAATAATTTTTTTATTCCCCAGTTGACTGCAAAATCAATCGCATAACAAAAAGCGGAATGACCCCAATTCACTTTTTTATAAGATTCTTCAACCGTATATTGAGAATCAATGACAATACAATCCGCATTTCTAAAAACCTTTTCGTGTTCGGGAGTGGATGAAAAATCTTTTTGCGAAAGCTCAATATCCGTAGCGTAAACGAATTTTTTGCCGTTTTCCGTAAACGAATAAGTTTGAGAGCCGCCCGGATGCGTCATTTCGCAAGAATTAACGCTTATTCCGCCTATTTTTATTTCTTCGCCGGATTTTACGGTATGAAAATTAAAATTTTTCGTAAGCTGATCAAAATCTACCGGGAAAAAGGGATTTTGCTGCTGAAAGACAAGATAATCCTTTCCGTTTTCTTTCGGGGAATACCAATCGATTATCGTATCGGAATCGTAAACGGGATCGAAAAAAGGCAAGCCTTGTATGTGATCCCAATGATAATGCGAAAGAAAAAGGTGGTAATGCTTATCTTTCGGCAGGTTGGGAGATTTTCCGAGTCCTCTGATTCCGGTGCCGGCATCCAATACTATCTCCTCGCCGCCGTCTCCGCGCACTTCCATACAAGGAGTGTTTCCTCCGGTTGTGCCTAAAATCCAGTCGGGAAGATTTGAAATAAAACGCTCACGTGCATCCGGTGAAGCAATATCGTTTACATTTATGCGCTGAATTACGGCACTGATTTTTGCTTGAATCTGCTGAGGAGTTAAAGGTGTAGGAATTGAACCCCGCACACCCCAAAAACGTATTTTCAAAATTTGTCCCGCCTGTATTTTATTAAACTTTTCTTATTTTCTTCATATTTTATAAGATTTTCAAGTATCTCGCTACGAGTTCTATTCTGTACGCAATTGATTCCCGGACACGAATCGGATTCTTCATTCCACGCGGATTCGGAACAAAGTATGCTCGTCCAAAAAGGATAAGTAGAACATTGAACAGGACGCGCTTCATAAGCCGTGC
>CAUUVZ010000062.1:0-17197 GCA_963548875.1 uncultured Treponema sp.
GTCCCCGAAACCAGACCCATTTCGTCCGTAAGGAAGACTTGATATTCGTGATACGCTCCGCCGACCGGAACCTCGGTTTCGTAGTATAAAATCCACTTACCGGACGGAACTGCGGGCGAGCCTGTCAGCTGTTCTACTGCCGTATTGCCGATAAACTTTGCGCTGTCGGGTTTTACAAAATCGTCTTTCGTCCCGTTTACCTTCAAGTCGTATTCAGTGCCGTCTATGCTGATTTTTGCAATGTCTTGGTGGAGCGTTCCGCCGGGACAAGATACATCCATGTCGGGGACTTGCAGACACAGCACGTATTTCTCCGAAGATGTAGTCTTTGCCAAAACAAATGAAGGAGTCGGCGGCGGAGTGTTTGCTTTAAGATTAAATACGTAAGGCTTGACGAACTTTCTGCCGTCATCCGCGTACAAGGTAAGCTCCGTGCCCAAGTCTGCCGTTCCCCACTCGTGTGTCTTCAGAAATGCCGACTTGTATGTGAGTTTGAGAGTGTCCGAAGAGACTTGAGTAAGCGAGTAATCCGTACCCGGAACCGGCTGCGCACTTAAACCCGTAAACTTAATCATTTCGCTGTTGCCCGCAGTAGGCATAATAAAACGGAAACTCTTAGGATTTGACGCGCTTAAAAGAATATCCGCGTCCGCGCCGGAAGCAATGCTGGTAACACCGGAGCTGTCGCGTTGAGCGGGAACTTTCACGTCGGAGCCTGTTACGTACGCCTCCGCGCTCCAATAACTAAAGAATTCTTCTATAGGTTCGTTCCAAAATTTGCAGGACGCAAACAACAATGCGGGAATTAAGACAAGCAATGCTTTTTTCATAAAGTAGCTCGTGAAGCTTAAAAATATACGGGATTGCGCGCAAAGCACTTGACAAACGTGTCCGCGCCTAATAATCGTTCCGACTTCCGACTTCCGACTTCCGACTTCCGACTTCATCATAAATACGCCTCCCGCAGCAAAAGAATAGTTCGTTATCTTCAAGTATTATATAGGGAAATGAAAATCGTGTCATCAAAGCGCATATATGACGAATTCTGCTAAGGTAAGCCTTAAATCGTTATTTCACAAGGGAGCGGCGGACGGCGAATTCGTTATGTCTTTCACGTCTCGTTCTTCCGTCCGCCGCTCCCTTGAAAAAAAGGTTTAAGGATTGCCTTAGAAGAATATAAGCTTTGAGTTTGTAAAACTCAAAAATAAGACTTTTAAATAAAAAAGACGGGCGGAAATATTTTGTTCGGATCAAGGAAACTCTTTTCCGCGAATCTTAAGATTTTCTTCGATAAATTTAACTTTCAAGTCTTTCAAGCTTTCCGTTATCGACACTTTATAGATATGCGGATTCAGAATGCGCTTGTAAGATTCGTCAAAAGCTTTCAGTTGCCGTTGCATCTTTTCCCGACTCAATTTCAGCTGCTCGGCATCGTTTTTACGCTCTGCAATACGTTTTCCGTTTTCGATACCTTTTTTTAAAAGCGGTTCGACTTTTGCAGCTTTAAAAGAAAATTGGCGGTAGTCAACCATCGGATGAAAATATTTGTATTCAATATTTTCACCGATATTTTCACCGTCAAGCGCAAGAATATCCGCCGCCGCCATTCCGTTTTCATCGTAAAGTCTGAACACGTTTTTTACCGCAGGATTGGTCGTTTTTGCGGGATTGTCCGAAAACTTCATCGCGGGAACGATAGTATCGCTTTTTCTGTCGTGTCTTGCACATAATTTGTACACACCGGTAAACGAAGATTCTTTACCGCCCGTAACCATGTGAGTCCCGACTCCCCAGCTGTCGATAGGCGACCCGGAAGCAACAAGCGCGCTTATTATCTCCTCGTCCAATTCATTTGAAACGGAAATAGTTGCTTTTGTAAGTCCCGCTTTATCCAGTTCTTTGCGCACTTCCCGCGAAAGATAAGATATATCGCCGGAGTCAAGACGCACACCAAAGTTATAACCTTTTTCCGTAAGCTCTTTTCCTGCAATGATTGCGTTTTTTAATCCGGATTTGAGCGTATCGTATGTGTCGATTAGAAATACGGAATTTGCGGGATAAATTTTTGCATAAGCTCTGAACGCTTCAAGCTCGTTCGGAAAAGACATTATCCACGAATGCGCCATGGTTCCCATTACGGGAATCCCGTATATTTTTCCTGCCAGAGTGTTCGATGTTCCTGCCGCCCCGCCGATAAACGACGCCCTCGTTGCGCTTACCGCACCGTCCGGCCCCTGCGCCCGCCTAAGCCCGAATTCCATTATAGGGGCGCATTTACTTGCAAGCCATACGCGAGCAGTTTTAGTAGCAATCAAGCTTTGAAAATTTATTATGTTCAGGATTAAATCTTCAAGAATTTGCGCTTCGATTAAATCGGCGTGAATGCGCAAAAGCGGTTCTTGAGGGAATATGACGGAACCTTCGTCCATTATGTAAATATCGCCGGTAAATTTAAATCCTTTTAAATATTCCAGGAAATTTCGATCAAATATTCCCTGTTCCGCAAGATATGCGATGTCATCATCGTCAAAACGGAAATTCGTAACTGCGTCCATAAGCGTTTCGCTTCCGGCGAAAACCGAAAATCCGCCGCTAAACGGATTACGCCTAAAAAACATATCGAACACAACTTTTTGATTCATTTTTTCTTTCCAATAGCCTTGAGCCATTGTAAGTTCGTAAAAATCCGTAAAAAGCGCGTTTTCCGTAAAATAAGTCCTGCTCATAAGTACTCCCGTAAAAGTTTTATTGTCTGCGTATCCGTACGCTTACTTAGGGTTTTCTTTGAGCCTGTGTCCAGCATCTGTCCGCAGTCTGCACCGCCTAATATCGATTTATGATAATCGGAAAATAAGATAATTTCAAATGGATTGCCGACTGGCAGTACCGGTTTTACGGATATAATTCGTCAGCTGCAAGTTTTGCCGTGCGGCTGCAATTGAAAGATTTTTTTTATCTAGCGCAGAAGTCAAGGCCGTACAGTACGAATAGCCCTAAAATCGAGTTATTTTATATAAATACCGTATATAACTTACCTAAAAAATTAAAATATGAAGATAAGCTTGGATTCCAAAGGACGGCGGACGGGTAAATGGGATTAGAAAGATATTGCTATACAAGTTTTCCCGATGGAAAACTTGAGGCGGCAGCAGAGAAGTTAAAGTGAGTAAAATCCGTTTTTACCGCCGCCGGTTCGCTGCAATTTTGCGTTACGCAGAATTGCATAAAAGATACTTTGCGGTGCCCAAGTGAAAAATCTGCGGGCTATAACCGATTTCACAAGTTTCGGGAATTCGAAACTTGAAGCGGACGGCGAATTCGTTATGTCTTTCTCGTCCCGTCCGCCGTCCTTCCTTGAAAAAAAAGGTTTAAGGCTTGCCTTAGAAAAACATTTGCTTTGAGTTTATAAAACTCGAAATTAAGGATAATAACTAATTAGGACTCATGAGAGTACGGAAGTCAATGCTTTGAAAATTGATTTTCATGATCTTTTAAGCATTTATAAAATTTGTAAGTGCCTTTACTTTACAATGGAAGCAACCGTGCCGGAAATTTCTTTTTGATAATAAAGATAGCCGTACAAGGCGGCGGCGGAAATAAGTTTTCTTCCGTATTCTCTGGTTTCCGAATACGGAACGGTTTCCAAAAATATGTCATAGCTTATGGGATTGCCCCCGAATTCTATTTCGGAGCTTTTTATCCATCTGCGCACTCGTTTGATTCCCGCGTTATAAGCAAAAAACGCATTGAGCCATTTGCCGTCAAGGCGAGACGCAAGTTCCGAAATATAATATGTCCCGAATTCAATGTTGTCCGCCGCATTTTTAAGAGAATATTCCGTGCGGCTAAGTTTTTTTGCGACGTCGTCGGCGGTAAATTCCATAAGCTGGGTAAGTCCTACGGCTCCCGCCGAACTTTTTATTTCCGAATCGAAAAAACTTTCACTCCGCACGAGCGCGTACATAAATTCTTCCGGCACGGAATACTTTTTACAAGCGTCGGCAATCAACTCGGCGTAATCGCGCGGAAAAAGCAGTTCAAGTTCCGTCAGAGTAGGCGGTCTATCCGAAAAAGCAAGAGATTTGGCTGCAATACGAAGACTTTGCGTATAATATTCGTTTTTCTTATGCCCGCATTCCCTAAGAAAAGCTGCAAGCTTGACCGCCGTATCAAGACCGATTTTTACGCCGCGCGATATAAATTTCTGCCATTCCGGATATATTTTTTCGGGCAGACCGAACGCCGCAAAACCCAATAAATAGCTTTCGGCATTTATATCCCGTTCACTTTTATCAAATTGCCTCTCCGAATTCAAAATGAAGCGTTCGGCATCGCTTCCTGTAATGCCGAGCGCGCTTATAGCCATAACTTTGTAATAAATGCCGCCGTTGAGAGCGCGCGTAAATGCTTTATAAGATTCGCTTTTTGCGTCGGAGTTTTTCGGCAATGCAATTTTTTCTTCCAAAAGCCGCCCGTAAATATACGCAAACTTTGCCGTAACCGCATCGGAGGCATAACCGTCGATGAGAGTGTATAAATCACGGAACGCATCCCAGTTACTTTCCGACAAAAGCAGAGGAGATAAGACCTCAAAAAAATCGTCGAAATATTCCGGGTTTTGCCAAAAGCGGCAATATTTTTTTACCGCATCCGTGCCTTTTTGCGTAGATTGGGCAAGATTCAAATTGAGAAGGTACCAAAGCGCATTGTCGTAATCCTCTCCGTTTTCCGCGCATTCCATTGCGGATGTATAACGTTTTTCCGCAAGCAAAGTGCGGTTTCCGGCTTTTTCATAAAGTCTGCCTGCATAAAAATAATCGAAGAATTTTGCGCCGTTTGAATTATGAGCATCAGCAAGAGAATCGAAATATTGCGCATTCTTTAAAAAATCTTTGCTGCCGTATAAAGCCGCTTTTCCCATGTCCGACAGAAACTTTTTTTCCGAAGAAATACGTTCTTTTAATTTGTCGAATTTTTCATAAGCTGCCGCATAATTTCTTCTATATATCTCAAGTCTGAAATCGGCAACTTCAAAAAGGCGAACAAAAGTCTCGTTTTGTAAAATAAGCGAGCTTTCGGAATTTATCGAGGATGCGGCTTGCAGATAATCGTCTTTTATGTTTTTAAAGAATTTGTAGTGCTCCGCCGATATTTTCGATTTTGAAAACCATGCAAGAGCTTCGGAATAACATCTGCTGTCTTTTTTGCTTCTCAGCGATTCAAGCCGCAAACGCGCAAGAATATCGCTTCCCGTATCATAATCGAATCCGGCGGTAACGGATATTAGGCGCGCGTACTCGTTTTCTTCAAAAAGTTCTTTTGCGGCGGCAACGAGCGCATCTTCATTTTTGTACAATGAAATTAAATTCATGCACGCTTTTTGCCTTTCTTGAACGTTTCCGAGCCGCGTAAGTTCTTCCGCACTTTTTTGCGCGCAATACAATGAGGAATTCTTTACCCCTCTTGTAAACAGCCGCATCGCTTGAGCCGTATTTCCCTCATCAAGGCTTCTGAGTGCCATATAATAATCGCTGTCGGATTTAAATTCTTTTTGCGGCGTATAAATATTCTTTTGGGCGCAGCAGGTACATAAAAAAATGCAGACAAGTACCGCGCAAAAAATCGTTTTTTTTATATTCATATTTTGCAGTTTCAAACGCAGTATAAAATATTTGCCGTAAAAACAAAAACGCCCCTCAAAATTCGGCAGTCGAACAAAATATCGCTTTTGTAAACTTTTGAATTTTTAACGGACGCTTTTATTCCTCAATTATTTTGCGGGAAGTTTTATAGTTGTGCCGGAAATAATGTAATCCGGATCACGTATATTGTTGTACCGCGCAATCATCTTGTATTCCCAAGGATTTTTGTAATATGTATCGGCAATATCCCAAAGCGTGTCGCCCCATTTAATTTTGTATATTTTATCTTCCGGTTTTTTAGGAGATTCTTTAGGCGGCTCGGGAACAACCTGCTCCGGTTCCGGCGCAATAACAATTTCCTCTTCCTTTGCTTCAACAACCGGAGGAGTCTCCCGGATAGGTGCAACTTCCGGCTGTTCGGGTTTCGGTTCGACGCTTTCGGTTATGTTTTCGCTCTTATGGGCTTTGGTCAAAAGATTGTATCTTGAAGGCACGACGAACAAAATCAACAAAGTTGCAATCACGCAGATTATTGCGCAGATTATGCAGATAATAACCGGCGTTTTTGTTTTTTTCTTAATTTCATCATTATCATCGTGATACGAGTTTCCTTCCATCGTCTCTTTATCGTAAAGCCCGTCAAAATTGATTCCGCCCGATGCGGTTCCGTTTCCGGATTTTTTTGAATCCATTGAGTCAATATCCTCCATAAAATCATCGTTATAAGACGAAGCGGTACCGGTGTTTTGCAAATCCTTGTCATCAAAGTCCGGTAAATCGAAATCCGGAAAAGTTTCTTCCGAATCTTGCGAAATCTTTTCATTTGCCGCAGCCAACAGCCCGCCGCCTGCAACGGTTTTATCGTCTGCAGTTTCGGAGGGCAAATCTTTATCTTTTTCGGAAAAGTCGAAACCGTCTTCAAGTGCGGGTTCGTCCGAAAAAAGTACATCATCGTTTTCCGAGCCGTCTTTTACATCTTCGGAAAATGCCGATTGCTCCTCGGTCTCATCGAAATCGGGAATGTCAAAATCGTCCGTTTCCGTAGAATCGTATTTGTCGGATACGAGAGTGTCGTCGGAACTTGCCGGCTCGTCAAAATCGGGAAGCGTAAAATCATCGGCAAACATATCGTCGGACTCTCCGCTTACGGTTTTATCGGTGCCGGTTTCGTTTTGTGCGGAAGCTGCAGTATCGTCAATATCGCTGAAATCCGGCATATCAAAAACTTCCCCATCGGTTTTTATTTCTTCGGTTTTATCGGTAGCCGCATCGGATAATTTGTCGAAAGTATCGTCCGGTTCTTCGCTCTGCGTATCGTCAAATTCCGTATCATCGAAATCAGGCATATCAAAATCGTAACCGTCTTTTGTATCTTCAGCCGATTTTTCGTTTGAGCCGGCACCCGAAGATTCTCCGAAATCGGGGAGTACAAAATCGTCAAAGCTGTCGCCGGATGAGTCTTCCTGCAAATCGGCTTGCGTCTCTTCGCCGGGCACATCCTCATTCAATACGGTTACATCGGATGCGGAATCGTCATTATTTTCATCGAAATCGGAAGACGCAATATCACCGGCTGTCGTAATATCCTCATCGTCTCCGGAAAGATTTTCAGCGGCTATCGGCTCGGTTCCGGAATCCGCACTATCTTCAAATTCCGTATCGTCAAAGTCGGGAAGCGCAAAATCGTCGGAAGGAGCTGTGTCGGCATCCGAAACGGTTTCATCTTTCGGAGAATCTTTTCTTGCTGCAGCCGCCGCAGCTAAAAGTCCGCCTGCTGCAAGTCCCAGTCCCGCAGCTGCAAGTTTTTCTCCGTTATTGTCTTGCGTTGTATCGCTTTGTAAATCGGCTTCTTCGGGGTCTACGGAACGTTCTTCCGTATCTTCGTCATCGTTCTTTGAAGAATCTACAATGTCGTAATCGATCGGAGCAAGACGTTCTTCCAATGTTCTTGAGACTAAAGTTACATTTGAATTGCTGGTTGCTCCCGTTTCCGGATCCCGCATAAAAGCCGACAGTTTACCGTTTTCGTCAAGCGTAATAGAAAGAGAAATGTTTGCGCTTCCGTTCGGGTGCGCAACAAGGTTATCGATTTGAAGTGAATCCACATATTCCGCATCATCGATAGAATCCGTGTCCGTGCGGTATAAATCAACAATTACTCTGGTTTGATTGTCTTTAACGGTTGTAAGTACAAGTTCTTTTTCCGACGGTTCTCCGTCTCCGATTACAGGGTAAAAAGTACCGTCGGCAAGTTTTATTCCAATGGCTTTCATAAATTCCTCCGCACACTGATGCATAAAACGGAAGCGGCTTATATGTCCGCGCGCTGTTATATAAGTTTATTATCGGCGTTATTTTTTTATTTCTAAAAAGAATAAACATACCGCTTTGCACGATTGTATTATGTTTCAAAAAAAAGTGCAAAATACATAGCCCTAATTTCGAGTTTTGGAAACTTGAATAAATATTTAAGGGAAGACGGCGGACGGTAAAACGGGGCATGAAAGACACAACAAGTTTACTGTCCGCCGCCCGCCGGCTGATTCCTCCCAAAACTTGAGCGGAGGCGGCTCAGGGTTATTCTTTGCCGTAGCGTATGCGCGGGTCGAGGAGGGGGCGGCTGATTTTTAAGCTATATTGCCGCAGACCGCCTTAGAGCGCGTATGCGTTCGAAAAGTGTCGGGTGCGAATCATTCCAGATGACGTAAATTTTCGGCGGGAAAAGTTCGCTCAAATTTTCGCTGTTAAGTTTGATTAGACCCGAAATAAGAGCGGAAGGATTTTTCGTGTATTCTGCGCTGAATCTATCGGCGGCAAACTCGTCGCGCCGGGAGAAAAAGTTTCCGATCGGAGAAAATAGTTCCGAGAAGGGAGAAATTACGATTGAAGTCAAAAATAATCCGATAAACCGGACATAATTCATGGAGTCGGGGGAAAAATCGAATCCGAATCCTTCGTATAAGGCTTGATTTTGTGAACAAACGAAAAATACGAGCATAACCGCAAATTCAATTGGAATCATAATCAAAAATCTGCGTATTATGTGATGCAATTTGTAATGACCGAGTTCATGTCCAAGCACTGCAATAAGTTCGTCGGGAGTAAGAATATTTACAAGCGTATCGAACAGCACGATTCTCTTCGATTTTCCGAGTCCCCCAAAATAAGCGTTGGAATGTCCGCTGCGTTTCGATTCGTCCATGATAAAAATGCCTGAAAGTTTAAATCCCAATGAGGAAGAAAGAGCTTCTATCCGGTTTTTGAGTTCTCCGTCTTCCAGAGGCATAAACTTATTGAAAAGAGGCGCAATCACGAGCGGATAGATTACCGCCATTACAAGCGAGGCAGTAAAAATAAAAATCGAAACAAAAATCCACCAAGTATTCGGCAAAAAAGTAAGCATTGCAATGATTGCCGCAAGCAGCGGTGCGCCTATTAGTACGGAAATCAATATATGTTTAATTTGGTCGGTAAACCAAAGAGCAAACGTCATTTTTGAAAAACCGAATTTCTTTTCAATAACGAATTCGTCGTACAAATCAAAAGGAAGGGAAATAATTTCTTTTGGAACGGAGACTAAAACGGAAAAAAGCAGCGCTGCGATATAAGACGTTCCGAACGAATGCGGCATACCGGTAATGCGGCAGACAAGCTCGAAAATACGCGGGTAAAATCCGGTAAGTACGAGCGCAAGCGACAACGCAAGCTCGCATATGCCGGACGGTAGCCATGAAAAATACCCTGCATTTTCATAATCGCGGATTTTTTTAAGTTTTTCCGTATCGAAACAAGCCGCTTCCGGAATGTTTTTAAATTCTTCGGGCAAAAGTCCGTTATTATTGCGGCGTGCTAAATATCCCGCCAATTCCAGAACCTGATTTATCAAAAAGTCAAGAACGGTTCCGGCTATAAAGATTATTACAAATATGTTTTTAAGATTGATTTGCATGGGCAAAGTATATTGCGTTTCGGCGGCAGTTACAATTATCAAAAGATAATCCGCCTGCATGCGGTTATGTACTTTTAAGGCGGGATTCGGCAAGCACAACGTTCAATACGGTATGCAACTGAAATCCCGCCTCAACACGTTTTTATGTGTTTTTGAATTATGGCAGACTCTGCCTATGAACGGGCTTTGTCTTGTTCTATCAGATTGCGTACAGCCTGCACTGCGGTGCGAATTGCGCTGTCCGTGTCATGAACAATCGGATTCTCCAAACCGGCTTTATTGCGCTCTTGATTTCCTACGACCAAAAAAACGGAACCGCAACGGGCGCGCAGGTAATCCGCAACGATAAAAAGCGCAGCGGATTCCATTTCGGATGCCTTGCAGCCCATACGGAGCCATGCTTGCCATTTGTTTTCCAGCTCATAGCTTACGGGTTTCGTTTCGGGTTCATGCTGACCGTAAAAGGCATCTTTGCATTGCACTACTCCGGCATGGTAAGTTAGTTTAAGTTCTTTTGCAGCGGATACAAGCGCATTTGTAACGTCAAGATTTGCAACTGCAGGAAATTCTATCGGCGCATATTCTTTACTGGTTCCTTCCGCACGGATCGCTCCCGTTGCAATTACAATATCGCCGCCTTTAACGTCCATATCCATTCCGCCGCAAGTTCCGATACGGATAAACGTATCCGCGCCGCAGCGGAACAATTCTTCCATCGCTATGGAAGCGGATGCCCCGCCGATTCCCGTTGACGTAACGCTCACCTTAACGCCGTTCAGTTTGCCGGTGTAAGTGATATATTCGCGGCTGTCCGAAACGAATTTCGGCTCGTCAAAATAACGGGCTATTTTTTCACAACGTTTGGGATCACCCGGCATAATAACGTATTTGCCGACATCTCCCGGTCTTATTTGTAAATGATATTGAAGCCCCGCTTCTCCCGAATAATTTTGCATAATGCCTCCTAGTAAGAACTTTTTCAGGATATTTATCATAAGTTCTATAATATTTTTAGGTCGAATATCAAAATGTTATAAAGACTTTGAATATTCGACCTTTTTTTAGTATCACATTGTTTTTTTGAAAAAGCAAGTTTCGTGTAAAATTTTATCCCGGCGTAGAGTGCCGTCAATCCGGCAGGGTATTAAACCCCAAACGGCTTGAGCCTTTGTCGATTTGAAAACGGTGTTATGTACTAGGTTTAATTTTGGAATAGTCATTTCGAGATTTACAAACTCAAAGCTTATATTCTTCTAAGGCAAGCCTTAAACTTTTTCACAAGGGAAGACGGCGGACGGTAAAACGGGACATGAAAGACGCAACAAATTTGCCGTCCGCCGCCCGCAGTTTTTTTACTATTAGGCACAATAAAGAATCTTTTATGCAATTTTGTTGTGCAAAATTGCAGCGGCCTGGAAACCGATTATGTCTTTCATATTACGTTCCACCGTCCGTCCGCCGCCCTTTGGAATCCCAATTCTTTCATACATTTTAATTTTTTAGGTACCCATATACGATATTTATAAAAATAGAGAAACTCGACATTCGACCTTTTATTTTCATAGAAAATTTAGGGAACATCGAAAAACTTCCGTTTTTTGAGGTATCTCTGAAAACGCGATGTTCTAAGCCGCGATGTTATAGCGAATTAGGACTTGCAAACACCTTAAAAAATCACCGTCAGCGAGCTTGTTGTAATTCTCTTTAATAGTCCGGCACTATGCATCGGGGGATGTAGATTGTCTTATTCGAAAGAAAAACGAAATCGGACTTTTATTTGTAAAACGTATGCGCGTAAGCAAATAAAAGTCCGTTAAAATTCTAAAGTCTATTTATGTTCCTTTGTTTGATTAAATACAAATTCCAGCTTTTCGGAAATTGCATCGAACTGCTCCTGTGAGGCTATATGAAAGTCTTCGAGAACAACAGGTTCAGCCTGATAATAATCAACTTCATGGTCTTGGTAATGGGTAATAAAATCCGCAAGATAAACTATCTGGCACAGCATTTTTGAATCTTCGGGGGCAAGTTCCGGCGTATGATGATAGCGGATTACGGTTATAATGTTATCTGGAAAATTCCAACGCTGTGCAATTCTTGCACCGATTTCCGCATGGTTCACTCCGGAAAGAATATTTTCAATTAGAACCGGTGCAATATGACGCTCTTCGCAGAGAGTTTTTATTTTTTCGAGGCATTCGGGATGAATCGATTCGAAAATTATTTTTCCCATATCATGCAACAATCCGCATATATAAGAATCTGCAACGACGATTTTATATTTTGAACAAAAATTAAGCGCGAGGTTGTAAGAATAAAGTGCGACTTTATAGGCATGAGTCCAAAGTGCTTCGCTGTTTCCCGATGTATTTGCAAAAGACTTTATCGTTCCGATTGTATAAAGCATATTGCGAATTCCGCGAATACCGACAAATTTTACGGCATCGGAAATACTGCTGCACGGAGTATTGAGCGCAAATGCCGCAGAATTGACTTGTTTAAGCAGTTCTCCGGTAAGCGCGACATCGTTGCTTATCTGCATTGCAATGTCGGACATTTTAGAATCCGGATCGCTGAGCAAACGGTTCAACTTTGCAATATTATCGGGAAATTGCGGCAACTCTTCTATTGTTTTTTCAAATTCTTCGGAAAGGGTATCAAGCGCGACATTCGTCTCTTTGCTGAGCGGCATTATAATTCTTGTTATTGTTTCGCCGTTGCGGGCGATTGTTTGAAAATTTTCTTCCGTTACGCCGATTTTTTCGAGCATGAGAATCAGTATTACAAGTCCCAGTCCCGCACCTTCCGTGTCATCAAGAATTTGAGACATCGCATCCTCTACGGAAGTATACTGCTGCGCACGCGATAATTTGTCATGGATTCTGCGGTATTCAAAATAAGTAAGCTCGGAATTATTATGAACTTCAAGTTTTATATGCTGATTTTTCATTTGCAGCTCAAGCCGCACATAAAGTCCGTCCTGTTTTTGAAGTTTTAAATAATGATTTATGTTGTTTAACGTATCTTCTTTAAAGGTCTTCATTCCTTTTGCATAATCTTCTTCGTTTGTAATATCAAGACCTTTTTCTTTAAAATAAATACGCTTAGTGTTGGCTTTTTTGGCATTCGTTATCAACTCATTTTGGCAATAAACAAGATAGGCAATCATGTGATTTTGACCGAGAGCTTTGAGGAATTCGGTAAGAACATCCTCCATGTAGACTTCCATATTGTGCGGTAAAGTGTAAGTGGTAATTGAAAGCGGTACTCCGGAACGGATTGCCAGTTTTATTTTTTCAATATCTACAGCTAGTTTTTCGTCGGTATTTTGCTTAGCGTCCGGCATCGCACCCTCCGTTATTATAAAAGAAAATTATAATTGAGAATAACATACCATACAGTCTCTAAAAAATAAAGGGGCAGAGTGCGGACGGCGGACGGTTAAATTATTTTTACAGAGTTAGTTTATCTCCCGCCGCCTCAAGTTTTCCTCCGGAAAACTTGTATAGCAATTCTTTCGGAATCCGTTCCCTCGTTTGTAATCCGCAGATTTCTCAATCGCCCCGCAAGATACCTTTTACGCAACTTTGCCGTATCGCCGTTATATTCAAAAAGTGTCTGCCGCGTGAAATAGTTTTAAAGTTTAACCGTCATTTGCCGATTTTATAGTAGTAATTCAGTGCCGCAAAAATCTCTTTTCGATTGCGGCATATCTAAATTATAGGGAATGAGACTGTATAAAAACCGGTTACTTTTTCAGTTCTTCGGCAGCCCCTTTTTCCTTAAATTTTAATTGCGGTATAAATGTTCCGGCTTCGGGAGAAAAAATGAGTCAGAAACTGAACCATGACGAATTCTTCAATATATTAAAGAAAATACCAAAAGCGGAAATTCATCTTCATATTGAGGCTGTAAGTACTATCCAAACCGTAAAAAAACTTTACAAACTTCGTTACGGTAAGGAAATGGGCGCAAAAGATGCAAAAGAGCTTTTTACATATAATGACTTAAACGGATTTATAAAAGCATTTTTACAGGTTCAGGATTTGTTTCAATCGGTTGAGGATTTCAATTACGTTTTCGACGATTTTTCAAAATATCTTGTAAAAAACAATATAAAATATTGCGAAGCGTTCTTTGCGCCCACCGCTTTTCTTAAAAAAGGCTTTATCTACAAAGATATGATTGCGGTTTTTTCGCAAAAGATTGCGGAAATCAAAGAAAAACACGGAATAATTATAAAGCTCTTTCTTGATGTTTCGCGTACATTCGGTTGTGAAAATGCAATGCGCAATTACAATCTGCTTAAAGAGTATCCGTGCAGCGATATAATCGGGATAGGACTTGGCGGAGCCGAATCGAAAGGGCCCGCAAAAGAATTTGCATCCGTATTTGAACAAGCTCATAAAGACGGATTTCATACGGTCGTGCATGCGGGAGAAGATGTCGGACCGGAATCCATCTGGGATTCAATAAATTTCCTTCATGCCGAGCGCATAGGACACGGAATTACGGCGATTCAAGACGAAAAACTTCTTGAGCATCTCAAAAAAACGCAAATTCCGCTGGAAGTATGCGTAACAAGCAATGTATTTACAAAAAAAGTCGTACGGAAAATATCCGAGCACCCGATCCGCAGTTTTTTTGAGCGCGGACTGTTCGTTACCGTAAACACCGACGATCCTGTCTTTTTTAAGACGACGCTTATCGAAGAATATTGGAAACTTTACGATTTATGCGGCTTTTCTATGGAAGAGATTAAAACGCTCATTCTCGCAGGATTTAAAGCACTCTTTATCGGCGACGACGAAAAAGCCGCGTATTACGAGCGTGTCGAAAAGGCGTGGAAAAAATACGCAGAATCATAACGCGCAATTTCCAACTAAAGAGACTGGAAAAGCACCTCCAAAACGTTTTTTCCGGTCTCCTCGCATACCTTGCCGCAAGAATTCCCCGTTACTCCCCGCTGCTTACCGATTATTTTAAGTACACCATCAAAAGCATAATATCGCTCGTCCTAATGCCGGAAATGCGTTCGGCTTGCCCGAGCGTGAGCGGACGCACTTTTTCAAGTTTATACCGAGATTCCGCAGAAAGAGAGGGGATTGCACCGTAGTCAAAATTGTCGGGAATGCGGACGTTTTCCATGCGGCGCATTTTTTCAACGCGGCGGTCTTGTTTTTCTATGTAATACTTGTACTTGCATTCGATTTGAGCGGCGTTCCATGCCTCCGCGTCGAAACCGGTATTTTCCATATCGGGATTTTTTAAAAGCTCTGCCGTAATGCGCTCTATTTCCGCGTATTTTGCTTCAACGCGGGCAAGCTGCTCCTGCGTTTTTAATCCCGCCGCCGCCGCATACTTTGTAAGCCGCCTGTCCGCCGTATCGTGACGGAGTTTTAAGCGGTATTCCGCACGCGCCGTAAACATTCGGTAAGGCTCTTTTGTGCCGAGCGTTACAAGATCGTCGATTAAAACACCGATATACGCTTCATCGCGCCCAATAACAAGCGGCGACCATTCGGGAATCGTGCGGAACCGGTCGAATCCCGCTTCTTTTTGCGCCTTCTCTTGAAATAGATTAAATTCGGCGGCAATTTTTTTGCTTTCCGAGTTCCGCTCTTCTAAAGTCAAACTTAAATCCATCGAATACGGACGGACATTCCAGTCTTCCCGTGCGGGAAAAATCTTCCCGCATTGACTTTGATGCGCCTTTGCGTAATACGCCGCGTTAATGCCGGCAACAAGCCCTTGCCCCGCCGCCTCCTCATAGCCTGAAGTGCCGTTTATCTGTCCCGCGTTAAATAATCCGGCAACACGTTTTGTTTCAAGCGACGGAAAAAGCTGAGTCGGCTCAACGAAATCGTATTCGACGGCATATCCCGGACGACTCTGAACGGCGTTTTCAAAGCCCGCCATCGTTTTCATAAAATCGTTTTGCACGCTTTCCGGCAGCGACGACGAAAGCCCGTTCAAGTAAATCTCTTCGGTTTCAAGTCCTTCCGGCTCGACAAAAATCTGGTGCCGCTCCCGCTCTGCAAAACGCACCACTTTGTCTTCGATTGACGGACAATAGCGCGGTCCGACACCGTGAATTTTTCCGCTGTAGAGAGGAGAGCGCGAAATATTTTTTTCGATGATTTTATGCGTTTCGGCATTCGTGTAGGCAATGTGGCACGGCACCATCGGACGGTCAATATTCCGATTGTCGAAAGAAAACGGAATGACGAGAGAATCGCCTTGCTGCTCTTCAAGTTTGGAAAAATCGATTGTGCGCTTGAGGATACGCGGCGGCGTTCCCGTTTTAAGTCTGCCGAGCGTAAAGCCGAGCCGTTCAAGAGAATCTGTCAATCCGTTTGCAGCAGCTTCGCCGAGCCGCCCGCACGGCGCGTCGTATTCGCCGATAAAAATCCGCCCACCCAAAAAAGTTCCCGTCGTTAAAACCGCCGCCCGCACGGAAATAACGCGCCCGCGCTCCGTTACTAAAGCCGTAATTTTTTGCCGCATCGCGTTTTTCTCCGCAGCGGCACCGGAATCCGGCGGCAAGTGACTTTCCGACGGCGTTGTAATGATGTCCGAAACCGTATCCATGAGGGTAAAAAGATTAGGAGTAGACTCAACAGTAAGACGCGCCGAACGCGAATACGCAATTTTATCCGCTTGCGAACGCGGTGCCTGCACGGCAGGGCCTCGGCTTTTATTCAACATTCTGAATTGAATCATCGAAGAATCGATAAGTTTTGCCATTTCTCCGCCGAGCGCGTCAATTTCGCGCACGATATTGCCTTTTGCAATTCCTCCGATTGACGGATTGCACGACATCCGCGCCATAGCGTCAACTGCCTGCGTGATAAGCAGCGTTTTAAGCCCCATCCTCGCGCCGGCAAGAGCGGCTTCAACGCCCGCGTGCCCGCCGCCTACGACGGCAACGTCATAAAAATCGTAAAAACCAGACATACCGGCGAAGTATATTGACTTTTAAGATACAGAGCAATGAATGTATTGAAATTTTATTAAACATCGGCGGAGGCAAATTCAAAATCCCCGTTCCAGAACTTGCCAGGCATTCATTAAATTCAATCTGCAATGCCTGAAATTATTCTAAAACGCCTCGTAAAACCATATAACTCCCGAATTGATTTAGTACTGCAGTGTCGCTTTGTATCGCCGTGTTCAAACTAAAAGGGATGACGGCGGACGGTAAAACGGGACATGAAAGACGCAACAAATTTGCCGTCCGCCGCCCGCAGTTTTCCGCCCTTGAGAACCCTCCTTCCTTGTGCACGACCAAAGGACTTTCGCCCTTTGGAATCCCGGATTATCTACATATTTTAATTTTTTAGGTACCCATACACGATATTTATAAAAATATACAAACTCAACACTCGACCTAGTATTAAAATTTAATAAGAAATTTCTTAACTCAATATTTGTTCCAATTTTGTCATAAAAATAAGGCATTGCTCTTCCTATTAACATTCTATACCTAAAATCATCCATTCAAAATTCATACGATTCATCTTTTATATACCCCAAAATTCGAGTTTTAATCAGAAATGAAGAGTTTTTGTCTACAAGCTGATTGAGAAATCAAAAAAGCTGCAAT
>CAUUVZ010000063.1:0-16955 GCA_963548875.1 uncultured Treponema sp.
AATCCTTTTTTTGGTGTGGTAACAAAATTTTAATGGGTTACGCCTTTTTTGTAAACCTATTCAAAAATAAGTCGAAATTTGGGCTAATATTTTCCGGCGCGGGCGCAAATCGTTTATTGCGATTCCGTAAAAAAACCGCCGTATACGAAAGACTTGTCTTTTTTGAACACGCACCAAAAAGTTACGTTCATTTCCGGGTCGGATAAGGGAACTGCAATGCGGTTTTCGGGAAGAGAGAATTGTGTCGTGCGGTCGGAAATAAAGCTCGGCATATCGGTTGCACCGATGATTTGGGTGAGAGAGTCGTTTTCGTCCCTACGCTCGATCCGTATGAATTTTGCGCCGGGAATTTTCTCGCGTTTTACTTTGTCCCAAAAACCTATATCGTCGTACATGACAAAAGTTTCGTCGGCAAGGTCTTTAAGCACAAGAGATTTATGTTTTGCAAGCCGGTGATTTTTGGGAAGCATGACGGAAAGATGTTCGGAAAAATATTCTTTGCTGATGCAGGAGGCATCTTTAAGCGGATGCAAAAGCACAATCATCCTGAAAGTACCGTCTGGAATAGTCAAATTATGTCGGCTCGCATTTCAAGAACTACAATACATATCTGATCCTTTCTCACTTCAAAGGACACGCGATGGGCGGATTCGGAGGCGCAATAAAAAATCTTTCAATCGGATTTGCTTCGGGAATGAGTTGTGAAAAGTCGGGAAAATTGAATATACACAGCGCAGGGTGAAGCGTAACAAGATGGATAAGCGCCCCGCAGGATGAATTTCTTGAATCGATGGCGGAAGCGGCAAAATCGGTGTGCGACTACATGTCTAACGGAAAGGGAATTGTCTGTGTGAATGTAATGAACCGTCTTAGCGTAGACTGCGACTGCGATTCAAATCCCGCCGAACCCGATATGCACGACATAGGAATTCTTGCCTCCCTCGACTCTGTTGCGCTGGATCAAGCCTGCGTCGATTTGGTATACAAAGCGAAAGATTCGGGAAGTTTGATTGAGCGAATCGAAAGCCGTAACGGAATTCACACGCTTGAGCACACGGAAAAAATCGGATTCGGCTCTAGGAAGTACAGACTTGTGGAAATCAAGTAGGTGAAGATGGAACTCGTAAAGAAAATCAGAATGCCGCTCGACATCGCAATGACCGTTCTCTCCGTAATTCTCATGGGCGGAATGGTAGTTTTTCCGAAAGACGAGATTCATTAGATACTTGGAATGGTACTGATCGCGCTGTGGACGGTTCACCTCATACTGAACCGACGTTGGTACGGCTCGCTTTTTCGCAGAAAATATACCGCATACGGAATCATGCAAATCATGATTTTGAGCCGGCACTTGTCCGTCGGCTTTTTGAATGCCGCAGTTTTTACACGTTGTCATTTTTCCCTCCAATCGGAATACTGCTTATAATCCAGCCCGCTAACATCATGACAAACACATCACGCCTCGTGGAGTATATGACTGTCGTCTGAAGCCTTATTCCGTTAGCAATATCCATGAGTATACATGCAGCAAATAGAAAAAATCCCAAAAAATGCATTGATGTTGAAAACGTTTTTATTGCCGGCTTCTTACCTATCTGATATGCGATTGCGGATATAAGCGTCAGCCCTGCACAAATTACGGATAGAGCGAGTAAAAGAGGAGGTGAGACCAATAGAAGGAGACGAGCACAGTTTTTAACATATGGGAGAACTAATATAGCGCGAGTAGTTGCATGAAATAAAGGCCCAGCACCACTATTAGTCGGCAGAAAATATCCAAACACAACAAGGAGCGTAAAGAATTTCTGCCATAGGTTAAAAGACCTTTCTTTCTTCGGCAAAGTATTGGTATTGGAAGAAAAGTTCTGTCCGTAAGAAAAGACTCCTTGATTTTTAGAAGCGGATTGAACGCCCTGCATTTGAGTCTGCCGGATAAGTGCAGTGCCGCAAGAAAGGCAGAATTTGATGTTCGGGGCAAGTTCTGCTCCGCATAGAAGGCATTTTGCGGGCTCTAAAGTTTTTCGCGCTTCTTCGATGTTCACTCCACAGTTAGGGCAGAATTTTTTGTCTTTTGCAGGAAGCATAGCTTTACATGACGGGCAAGATGTTTTTTCTTCTATGTACTCAGCGGAGATAGGTTCCGTTGAGGAGGATTGTTCTTGTCCGCTAAAAGTACTGTCTGCGGTAACAAATGCGGAAACTTCTTTAGAAATGTGCTCTTGCTCCACGGCCGCAACTGTATTCGACTTCATTGATGTTTCTGCTGGACGGTTTATACATTCTTCTTTTTCTTCTGATTTAGCTTTATTGTTAAACCTTACGCCGCAAAACGGACAGAATTTGTAACCTCTTGGGAACTCTTTATTGCACGACGGACACAGGGTATTGTCTTCTTTTAATTTTTCAACCTTTCCCCCACAGCGCAGGCAAAATTTTGCCGTATCTGCAATCTCACTGCCGCAGTTTTTACACGTTGTCATTTTGCTTTCCTAATTAAAAATAATCATTTATTGCAGCCACAATGACCGCCCCTATGATGAGCGCGATGATAAAAAACGTTACCGGCAAAGCCGTATTAACGCCGCCGTGTTCCGCCATATAAGAAATTTGCCGTGTAGGATCGTTCGGATATGTGCTTTTTGCCAACATAAGTTTTTCGTGGTAGCGCGAATAATGAAAAGAATCTGCAAACATACCGGGGAGAAACATGGCAAGCACGGATGTAATACCGCTGGTTACCGGCGCCAACGCATAGCCAACGATAATAATAATGAATCCCCACAGATAACTTTTTCTATACAAAAGATTTAAGCCCGAAAGCCAAAATGCGCCCCAGTTCCAGCCGACTTTGGAATAGTTTTTTTCGCATTTTATAAAAGCGTTCCTATAATGCTCATAGTGATGTTTTACTGCAAACGGATCCGTTGAACCCGTTATGTACGCGCGCATTAAAAGGTCGTCATCTTCGGTTGCTGCTGCCGTCTGCGGCTGTTCGTTTTTCGGCTGATAGTCCTGCGACTGCCGACTGTTTGCGGCGTTAGAGTCTTCTGCGCCGTATGCTTGTTTGTTTCCGGCACTTTGATTTGCGCCGCATTCGGAACAGAAAGCCGCATTTGACTCAAGTTCCGCACCGCATTGTACGCATTTTTTTGCGTTTTGAGACTGTGCGGCTTCTTCCAAGTTGGAACCGCACTCAGGGCAAAACTTTGCATCGTCGGCAATATCCGCACCGCACTCTGGACAAGTGCGAGCAGTTTGCGCTTTTTTAAGTTCCTCGATATTCGCGCCGCATTCTGCGCAGAACTTTGCCGAACCGTCGTTTTCCGCCTTGCAGGCAGGACAGATTAATTTTTCCATATTGTATTACCTCTCTTTTTTAGGATTTGGTGTTTCTTGGGCTTTTAGTCGACATAACCGGCATTGCTCAAACTTAGTAAAGGGAATAGTCGTATCGTGAATATCCGTCAGTAACAAGCCACGAGCCTCTCTCTGTAAATTTTATATAGCGAATGTCAAACCTTTGTTTATTTGTCAGATAGTCGTTCAAATCAGGGGGAATGTCTCCGATTATACGGAAACCTCTCTCTGCGATAATGATACCAGCCGAATTAGTAATGGCAGCGGCTCTTATAAATCCGAATTCTTTATTAGCTTTGCGCATTACTTTTTGTATAGACTTATCAGAAGAAGCAAAATGATTGTTGCTTATTACTATCCATTCGCCATAATCATTGAATGTGGCGCACGTAACATGGTCGCCTTGCCGAACAAATTCATGGATTTGCGCCCACATTGAATCGGGATAACCTACTCCGCCAAACTTGTCACCGACGCAAAACCAATTTCCCCGTTCCGTTATACATACATCCTCTATAGTCCTGCCTGTATCCAGTTCATTATCTATATATTCTCCCAAGTTTCTTGGAATTCCGCTGGACACAATTGTTTCTTGCCCGTCAAAAATGAGGTATCCCCAATTATCGGTAATGGTGCCGTTTCTGCACGTTCCCGTTCTTTCAAGATAATTATGGATAAACTCGCCCTCGGATGAAGGAAAAACAAATGTGTTTAAGACAATTGATATAAAAAATACGACTGACAGTTTTTTCATTTTATTACTCCGTTACATCTTTTTCCTCAGGGGAAATTAAATACCACAAGATATTGACAATGACCTGTTCCATTTCTTGCGGTAACGTTCGTGAGTGCACAATCGCTTTTGCAATTTTTGGCATATCATCGAGCTCAATTATTTCCTTCTTTGAGTGATCATGCGGTTTTTCTTTCCAAGATTCTTTTTCAGGATAAATTAAATGCCACAAGATATTAGCGATTACCATTTCCATTTCTGGTGGTAACTTCCGCTCTTGTACGATTTTTCTTGCTATCTTTGCTACATCATTGGGATTTATTGTTTCCATAATCTGTTCCTCCTAATTTTTACGTAAAAGCCGAGCGAAGCGAGGCTTTTACTGGGCTCTTTCAAGCCCAGTATACCATGGTATACTGGGGCGCACTGCGCGGCTTTTCCGGTTATCCTGCGCACTTCACCTTTCCAATCTCGTTTGAAAACGGGCGGATAACGATTAAACTCCGGTTAATGGTCGACGTAAAAGAGACCAATCTTTTTGATATTGAAGACGAATCTTTCGATAAGGTGATTGAGCCGTGAATAAAGTTTGCGAAGCTGTTTATGATTTGTGGAACGGTCAAAAGCAGAATTTTCGG
Organism: uncultured Treponema sp.; assembly: GCA_963548875.1. Classification (GTDB taxonomy): domain Bacteria; phylum Spirochaetota; class Spirochaetia; order Treponematales; family Treponemataceae; genus Treponema_D. The sequence goes on from CAUUVZ010000063.1 coordinate 4,729, forward strand.
TAACGTACTGCAGTATGAACGCTTGAATGGTACGCAGATGAAATCTCTCTTACGCATAATGAGGTTTATTTCAGAACTCTCCATTCTATTGTCTATTGGCGCAGAAAAGAGTTGAATTTCCAGATTTTCTGAGACAGAGGCAGAAAGAAATCACCAAGCCGGGTTGAGTCGTTTAGAGTATTTTCCTATGCTTTTGAAACTATAATTTTCCGCTTTCCGCCGCGCCGGGAAGTCCTATATCCGTTCTGTAAAATGCACCTTCAAATTTAACGGCGTCAACAGCGGAATAAGCATTTTTATAGGCTTCTTCAAAGGTTTTGCCGAATGCGCTGCACGCAAGCACCCGACCGCCGCTCGTTACAAGTGCAGATTCTTTATCACCGGCTCGGCTTCCGATTTTAGCACCGGCGATGAATATTTTTGCTCCGCTCTTTGCAGCTTTATTTTCATCTATAAATATGGTTTTACCTGTTTTGTAATGTTCCGGATATCCGCCGGAAACAATAACAGGCGCAACCTGATAACCTTTTTTCCAGCAGAAGTTAAAATCTTTCAAGGTTCCGCCGGTTATCGCGCGGCACATTTTAAAAAAGTCAAAATCCATGAGAGGAAGAACGGCCTGCGTTTCAGGATCCCCCAAACGCACATTGTATTCAAGAAGTTTAGGCCCGTTTTTAGTAATCATCACACCGAAAAATAAAAAACCGCAATATTCGCAGCCTTCTTCAAGAATACCGCGCAAAGTCGGCTCCAGAATCCTCGAATCGAACAGTTTCATCGTTTCAACCGATACGTCATCAAGAGGGCAAACCGCTCCCATACCGCCGGTATTAGGTCCCTTTGCACCGTCCAAAAGCCGTTTGTGATCCCGCGCATACAAAAACGGCACGATTGCGGCTTTACTTTGTCCAGCAATTTTTTTTGTTACGGACACCGCAGAAAGAACGGAAACTTCTATACCCTCAAGATAATCTTCTATTACTATTTTTTTACCGGCATTTCCCAAGCGATCCGACTTCATTATCTCATGCACGGCATCAATCGCATCTTTTTCCGAAGCGGCGACAATTACGCCCTTTCCGCCTGCAAGACCGTCAGCCTTTATCACAATAGGCGTTCCGTGCGCTCTGACATATTCACAAGCCGCATCTTCATCGGTAAACGATTTACTTGCGGCACATTCCACTCCGTATTTTTGCATAAACGATTTGGCATAATCTTTACTGGCTTCAAGTTTCGCCGCAGCTTTTGAAGCACCGACACATTCAATCCCCGCACGTATAAATTCATCCGCAAGACCTGCAGCAAGCGGCTCTTCTGGGCCGATAACAGCCATTTCGCAATTTTCGTATTTTGCAATTTGAACATACGGACTCGATCCGTCATTCTTTATATATCCGCAGTCTGCAAAGTCGACATTTTTGCATTTGTTTTCTTTTGCACTGCCGCCGTTTCCCGGAACGCAGACAATTTTTTCAACATCGGGACTCTGAGACAATTTCCAGCTTATCGCGTGTTCCCGCCCGCCGTTTCCAATAACAATAACATTCATGTTTCAAGTGTATTTCAAATATCTTTTTTTTTCCATACCGGGCGCAAACATATTTCGTAACCGGCTTTTCGGGGTTCCGCTGCCGCTCCATTGCTGCGCAACGCGCAAGCGCGCCCCTACAATCCGGCGCAGGATTGATTTATCCGATGAACGACGGTATTCCCAAACAAATTACAAATATCCGTTTTATTTCGTCCAGATTTTCTCACGTGTAAACGTTTGATTACGCTCCGCGCCTACCGAAACAATTCCGACTTTCGTACCGGTGAAATCTTCGATAAATTCGATATACTCCCGAGCATTGGAAGGAAGATTTTCATACGATGTTATGCTTTTTAACGGCTGCTTCCAGCCTTCGAATTTTTTAAGTACGGGGACGGCATTATTCAGCGCGGGGATGCTTGCCGGAAAATCCGTAACAACCTTTCCGCCGATTTGATATGCAACGCAAGCTTCTATTTGATCCATTTCATCGTATACGTCAAGATGAGTCAAAACGAGACTGTCGATTGAATTTACACGGCAAGCATAACGTAAAGCTACAAGATCAAGATATCCGCAACGCCGCGCGCGTCCGGTAGTAACCCCAAACTCGTTTCCGGTATTGCGCACATAGTCGCACAGCTCGCTTTCCGTTTCCGAATTGAATTCCGTAGGCATAGGACCGTTTCCGACACGAGTCTCATAAGCCTTAAAAACACCGTAAATCTTATCGATTGCACGAGGCCCTATTCCCGCGCCGGAAGAAGCTCCTGCGGAACAAGACGCCCCTGAACTTACGAACGGATAAGTACCGCTATCAAGATCGAGCATCGCTCCTTGTGCGCCCTCAAACAATATATTTTCTTTGCGTATTTCCCACATTTTAGATGCAATGTCCACTCTCATGGCAAGCAGCCGCTCAATGTAAGGCGCAAGAAAATCTTTATCGGCTTTATCTAAGGAATTCATTTTATCCGTCCAATCAAGATCGGCAAGACGGATTCCGTCCCTCTCCGACTTTTGCGAATAAGTCGTTCCTATTCCACGTCCCGTCGTTCCGATAGGCTGTTTGCGCTCGGAATCGCGTTTTTTATCGATATCTCTGTAACACGGAAGAACGATATGAGCGCGGTCGGAAATAAAAACCCTGCCCTCCCAATTTATTCCGTTTTCATCGAGCATTTCCAGCTCTTTAAACAAGGCTTCGGGATCCACAACCATGCCGGACCCCAGAAATACTGTTTTATCGGCGTAAAGGATTCCGGACGGAACTTGGTGAAGCGCATACTTTTTTCCGTCAACAACAATCGTGTGTCCAGCGTTTGCTCCGCCTGCAAATCTGCATACATATTTAGCATCTTCGGCAAGATAATCGACAATCTTTCCTTTACCTTCGTCGCCCCATTGGGCACCAATAACAACAATATTCATAAATACCCCTGTAAAAGTTCCGTGAAAGGTCTTTATATTCCGCGACGGAGTTTAGCACAAAGAATAATAAAATTCAAAGCAAATACCGGCACTAAGAACACGGCTGCAAGATCTAACCGCTTTACATCCGCCCCAAATTTTGCCGTGCGGCAAAACTCGCAAGTAATTGATACCGGCGCAGCTGTTTTAGAGTTTTTCGTAAATAAAATTGTAAAAAGTCTTAATTCTATTGATTAAAGATGTTTCCACACGTTTTTCTATCAGCGGAATTCTCAAAGCCCGAACACCGCCGGCTCCGTATAAAATCCAGTTATCTCCGTCTCTAAAAACGACCACGGCTGATTTCATGCAGCGTTTATTAACGCAATTGAATTTTCCTTCAAATTTCAGCGTGTTATTATTTGTAGAATGATACAGCAGATAATCGCCGGTTTCTTCTATTGTAATCGGCGTATGAATCACTCCGAACGGCTCCATTTCAAGGTCGGCATTATATTGTACTGTGTTTGCAGCCGGTTCGCTTTTACCGACAACGGTTGCCGTAGAATACAAATCGTAAAATCTTTCGTGCTGAACCGACCAATATTGGATTCCCGCATAGCTTGGAATATCTTCAAGCGCAGCCCGAAATCTCCGTATCAAGTCTTCATTGCCCTTATACGGTTTTATTTGGATAACTTCTGCAAGATAATTAGGATTCAAATCTTTGATTTCCGCAAGGAGCTTTTCCGCACCTTTATCGGAACTCCGTATCGACATATTTTTATATTTATCAATCGTTCTGACAAGTATTTTACCTTCATTTAAGTCGTCAATTTCTTTTTGCGAAAGAGAGCCGTCAAAAGGAAGAGCTTCCGAGTGCAAAGTAAAAATCGTAAGTGCAAAAACACAAAGTGCGGAAAAACGTATCTTTTTCATACCGGCGAAAGTATACAATGCAAAAACTTTATTTTCAATTGCGGAAGAGAATCTTAATTCACCTTACGCAAGGGAATAAATATTCACCGCTTATGATTAACCATTTTTTTAAGCTGTGATATATTTTTTACATGGCGAATAATTTGATTTTTGAGCAAAACAGGCAAGTTTCATCGGCATTTATAGACAGCTCTCTGCGCATGGGAATTGCAGAAGCGGTTTTGATGATACAGGATAATTTAACGGAATGTTTTAACCGCATCGGGTGCGACGGTATTTTTTACCGCGAAAAATACAATGCGTTTTGGGTATTTACTAAGACCAAACTGCACTTTTATTCTCGTCCGCTTTGGAGACAAACGGTAAACGCAAAAACGTTTCCTGTAAATAACGCAGGAATGCGCACGGAGATAAACACGCTCATTTCAGATACGAGCGGCAATGCGCTTATTTCCGCAGACATGGAAGCCTGCGTTCTTGATATTGAAACCCGTAAACCCGTCAAACTTACTTCTTTACCCTACCCTTGCGATAATTTTCCCGAGCCGGTCTTTACCGGAAAGTTCGAACGCCTGCGCACTGACTTTGACGAAAACTCTAAAATATATGATGAAACCGTCCGCTCCCAGCATATTGATATGTCACACCACATGAACAATATTGAATACATTAAACTTGCGCTGAACGTTTTCACGGACGATTTTTTACGCGAACACGATGTAGAAAGTCTTGAAGTTCATTATACGGGAGAGAGCCGAGAAGGACAGATTTTGAGCATTTTCAAAAAGGTCGAATGTGAAGAAGACGGTCAACAAGCAGCCGTGATTGCAATAAAAGAGAGCAATCGAACGGTATTTAAGATGAAACTTATTTTTAAAACGGAAGAATAAACGATGTTTTCCGATACTCACTTTCATTTCAAATTACTTACGGAGCGGGGAATAGACGGAGCGGACGTACTTTCCGCAATGGCGGAACGGAACTGCTTTTTCGGGCTTGATATAGGAACACAAGCTGACGACTTACAAGAAAGGCAAAAATGCGCCGCAGATGCAATTTCCCGCATAAAAGAGCGTAATACGGCAAAAAAAGCGGAAGATTTTTTATATTTTTCGGCAGGAATATGGCCTTCTCCGGAAGAAATACGCACAAGAAAAGAGCGTCTGTCCGTTTTGGAAAGTTCCATTGCGGCGGCGGAAACGGAAAGCGGTACAAATATTAAGCACAAAAAAATCATCGCTATCGGAGAATGCGGACTTGACCGGCATTGGAATTCAAGCGGCGCAGACGGAAGAAACGAAAACGATTTTGATTCCGCGCTCATTTCCGGAGAATGCGAACTTTTTGAAATGCAGCTGGATCTTGCAAAGAACATGAATGTTCCGGTTATAATACATTCGCGCGACGCATTTGAAGACACGCTTAACTGTATAAAAAACGTAGGATATGACAACGGAATCATTCACTGTTATTCTTACGGAGCGGCGGAGGCGGAAGAATTCTTGTCGCGCGGCTGGCATATAAGTTTTAGCGGCAGCATAACGTATACGAAAAAAAGCAAAATCGAAGAAACGGAAAGACTTATAAAAATCGTGCCGGACGATAAATTACTTTGCGAAACGGATTCACCTTATCTTGCGCCTGTTCCGTTCCGCGGAACGACAAATACGCCGATTTTAGTGGAACACATATACTCATATACCGCAAAGATTCGCGGGACAACGGCGGAAAAACTTTCCGCGATTACGGATAAAAACATACGCGCGCTGTTTAAGATATAAAACCGCCGCATCCGCGCTTGTATCGGTTAAAAAACGGCAAGCGGAGAAAGAAGTTTTAAGTCAACTTTCCGTAAAATAATCAGCGAACCTTAAAGAACAATCCTACAAGCGCAACGGTAATCAGCATCTGCATTATGAGGAATTTTAAAAGCACTTGTGTAGGCGACCATCCGCGGTTTTTCCTCATGTGATCGTGCAGAGGAAAGCGTATACACGAAAATATTCTTATTTTGAAAAAGCGCAGTAAAGCGATTTTAAAAAGTCCCATTCCGCCGTTTAAAAGCATTATTGAAGATGTAGCAAGAATCATCAGAGGATTCCCGCATACCAAAACGCCTACTCCGATTGCAAAACCGAGTGCACGGCTTCCGGCATCTCCCATAAGAACGCTGCTCGGATAAGCGTTATACCAAAGATAGCCCATCAAAACACCGGACAACGTAAACGCCATCAATGCCCATTTTGCACCGCCTGCAATATGAGGAACCAAAAGATAAGCGGCAATATCTTTATGCCCTAGAATAAAATAAAATATGATTCCCATTGTAAGAAGCGCAAGAAGTACAAGCGTTCCCGAAAGACCGTCCACCCCGTCGGTGCAATTAGTAGTATTTATCGATGCCCATAATAAAATCGTTCCGATTAAAATATAAACTGCCGGATGAATATTAATGGGGTGCGTTACAAACGGAAACCAAAAATAAGATTTTCCGTCGGCGGATTTCGTTCCGTAATAAAGCAATACGGCTGCGGCAATACTTAAAATCAAATCAAGCGCACCTTTACGGTATTCACCCCAGCTTGTTACGCTTCTGTCGTCCAAAAATCCCGTAAGCATTGTCAACCAAGTGAGGATAAGTATTCCCGCCTGCAATTTTCCCAAAGGAACGAAAATGACGCATAAAATCGCATAAATCGTTATGAAAACCGCACCCGCACCGGTCGGTTTGCCTTTTGCAGCTTCCGCAGTGAGCGTAAATTCGCGCCCTCTGTCGTGCGGGAGCATATCGTAAAATTTCGGAAGCAGTTTGCGGGTCAAAAAGAATCCCGTATAAAGAGCAAGAGCGATAAGTACGGTGTAAGATTGTAAAAGTCTTGCCGGACCGAAAAAACGCTGCAAATAAGAACCAAGGTAAAAAATCATAAAAATTCCGCCTGTCAGAATGAAAGATGCCGGATTCCCGTAAAAACCATCGAGATTCCTTTTTCATTGCAGAAATTTATAAACTCTTCATCGTTTGCTTCGCCGCCCGTCTGGATTATCGACTTTATACCGAAATCGGCAACTTGTTTTGTGCGCTCATCAAACGGAATGGAAGAATCGCTTACAAGTATTTCGGCACTTGTGTCGGGTGAGGTTAGCCCCTTCTGCATACATTCCCGCGCATTTTCCAAGGCAGCAAAAACTGCCTTGCTCTTGTTAGTATGACCGGAGGCAATTCCGATTGCGGCAGAATCGTTTACGACAATTCCGCAATCGGACTTTGCAGACATGGCAGTCATCATGCCGAACGCCATCGCATCGATTTGCGCTTGAGTGGGGCGCGTTTTTGTAACCACGTGCCATTTATGAAAAAGTTCGTTATCCGAAGTTTGAACCAAAAGTCCGTCGTCTATGGAAATGCTGTCGTTCAAATCGCTTAAAAGGCGGGATGCAATTATAAGTCTCAGCTCTTTTTGTTCCGAAAAAATCTGCAGAGCTTCTTTCGTAAAATCCGGCGCAATAACCGCCCTAAGGTTGGCTTTTGCAATTTCGGATGCGGCATAGGCATCTATAACCGCACTGCAGCCCAAAACCGCGCCTTCAAAATCTTCCGGCTCGCAATTAAACGTCTTTTTGTAGGATTCGTAAACGTTCGAGCCTAATGCCGCCCCTATGGGACTCGAATTCTTTATTCCGACCGTAAAAACCAAGCCTGCGGCGGGTGTAAACTGCGTAGCAAACGTATAATTTTCGGAATCGGAGGTTTCTACTGTAAAAGGATTTTTAATAATTTTTATAAAAAGACTTACACATTTCCATGCGGCATAAAAATTCCGGATAATGCCGAAATTCAATTCTTTTCCCTGTATTTTCTTAAAATTTTTTACCAAACCGGAGCTTTCGTTGAGACAATAAAAACACGCACTCTGATGGGGATTCATGCCGTGCCGCACTATAAATTGCTTTTCATAAGCGGGAAGATAATAATTCGGAAAGGACGCATTGCCGGATCCCCGCAAAATGGAATCGGAAAGAGCCGCATCTACTGCAGCGGTAAGATTAAGTGCCTTTCCTGCAAGATACAGACGGAACGAGTCTTGAATATCGTCTATTTTCATCTGTATGACCGCTTCTTTATAGTCATCGGGATCGGTAAGCACAAGAACATTTTGATAATTTTTTGCGGCGGCTCTGATAACGGAAACTATGCGTAAATCTATACAATTTTTATTTCCGAAAAAATCGTTTATCATGTGATATTGGGGAATAATATTTACACACACGATGTTAATCGCTTTTTCGGATTCCGGTTTGTCAGGGTCTTTAGAGCTTTGAATTATCTCCCGTATCAAATCGGAATCGTAATTATCGGCACTCTTTAAAGAAAGCCGATGCTCCTGCTCAAAATGAATTTTACTGTGTTTCAATACATCCGCAGCATCACCTGCGGCAAGAAGAGTCCAGCCTTCATGAAAAAGATAATCTGCAAAATAAGGAAGATTTCTAGTGTCTTGCGTAAAAATAAGCGCATTATTTTTCATGCCGCAATAATAACAAAAAAAAACGGCTGTGAACACCGCATGATGTTTTTTTAGCCGGATATAATTGCCGCAATAAGTTTTATCCGCCGACGTTTTAGCGCGACCTATCGCGGCGGATTTCGATTGCAAAGTCTAACGGTTCATGTCGATTTTTTTCAGTACCGCAATAAGTTTTTGCTTTTCTATTAAGTCTATAGGGCGGCCTTCAACATATTTTTGTGCTTCTGCGCTGTAGGTTCCGGCTGTAAGGCAAAATCCGCGATCGACTTTTGTATCGCGCATTTTTGAATGAAAATCTCTTACATAAAGTTCGCCGACTGCGCCGGTAGAACGGAAAAACCTGAAAAGTTCATTATCTTCCCAGCGGGATGTTTCAACGGAACACAAAACGTCAACAGAGTCGGAATTCACTGCAATATCTTCTATTTTTACAAATGCGTCGTGATAATATGCGGAAACGAATTTTCTGCAAAGGGCAACAAAATCGCTTGAGCCGGACATTAGATAGGATTGCAGATTGTTATTTTGATTCAATTCCTGATAGCGGGAAATAAGCGAATTTACATCTTTATAACTTGGAGTTATCGCTTGAATTTGCTTAAGATAATCAAGTGCTTTAGGAATATTATGCTGACCTAAATAAGAATGCGAAAGTTTGTAGTAAAGCGAGAGTTTGGTTTCCGGCGGAACATTTTCCAGCTTCAACGCGATTTCATAATCAATTATGGCTTTATCGCCTTGATTCATTTTATCATGAATTGTGCCCGCCGCAAGACAAGACTGTGCACCAAATACTGCATCGGAACGCAAGTGCATAAATATTTTTAGCGCTTTATCTGCCATACCGGTATCTTCCATTGCAGACGCAATATAAAACAGTGCCTCTTTGTCTGTCGGATCTTCATCTATTACTTTTTTAAGATGAGGGAGACTTTCTTTATATTTTTTGAGCCCATATAACGAACTTCCCAATATTTTTTCCGCTTCCATGTTGTCGGGACGGACTAGAATTGCACGCCGTGCGCAAAGCAGAGCTTTTTCATATTCTTTTTTCTCGAACATGAGTTTGCTCATGTAAAAATTAGCATCGTAATTTTTTGAATCGTTTTTAAGAGCTTCGGCAAAACCTTGCAGAGCTTCGTCCATTTTTTTCTGTTTATAAGAGCAGATACCGAATCTTAACGGAATCTGTACTTGATTTATGTCGGGATGAAACTTTGCCAGTCCGAATAAACTTGCATAAAGAGGCTGTGCTTTTTCATAATTCTGCTCGGTGAAATATAAATCTCCAAGAGCTGTAAGCGCACCTATATTTCTCGGATCGTAAGAGAGTTTTTTTGTGCATTCTTTTATTACGGCATTACGGTTTTTTGCTTTCGGTGTTTTGCCTTTTCCGGAATTACCGCTTTTACGCCCGGAAACAACCATAAGAAGCATTATAAGCAAAGCAGCAGCTATGATAGACGCTAAAATTGGAATCATAATAAACCTCTCTTCTTGATTACTTACTCTTAATTTCTTGAATCATTTTACTGATTTCCGAAAGAGCAATTTTTATTTTTTCTACGGAAGTTGCGTAACAACATCGGATATGCCCTTCTCCTGCTTTGCCGAATGCACTTCCGGGAACAACTGCTACGTTATGTTCTTTAAATAATCTAAGCGCAAATTCTTCATCGGATAATCCTGTTGAAGTTATATCGGGAAACATATAGAAAGCCCCTGTAGGTTCGGGAACGGAAAGTCCCATGTTGCAGAATGCTTTATACATAAGATTGCGGCGCTGCTGATAACTTATGCGCATCTTTTCAACTTCTTTCCAACCGTTTCGTAATCCTTCGGCTGCTGCGTACTGGCTCATAATAGGAGCGCAAATTGTATTGTATTGATGCAATTTTACAATCTGCGCCATTAAATCTTCCGGTGCCGCAATCCACCCGATTCTCCAGCCTGTCATTGCAAAGGATTTCGAAAAACCGTTAAGAATGATTGCATAATCTTTCATGCCCGGAAAACTGCCGATTGAAACGTGCTTCGTACCGTCATATACGAGTTCACAATAAATTTCATCCGCGATGCACCATATTTGGCGGCGTTTTATAACTTCCGCTATTTTTTTCAGTTCGTCTGCCGCAATTGTAGTACCTGTAGGATTGCCGGGAGAACAAAACATTACCGCCTTTGTCTTAGACGTGCATAATTTTTCAAGACGCTCTGCAGTCGGGCAGAATCCGTCTGCGCTTGTATCCAACGTAACTATTTTTGCGCCTGTAAGATGCGCGAGCGGAACATAATTTACGTAACAAGGTTCGCAGACAATAAGTTCATCACCGGGGTTTAAAATAGAGCGCAAAACCGCATCAACGCCTTCGCTTGCGCCTACGGTAACAAGAATTTCATTTTTCGCGTTGTAATACGTCTTATAGCGTTCCATATAACGGGCAATCAATTCCCGCAGTTCTAAAAGCCCCCAGTTTGATGTATATGAAGTATGCCCTTTTTCAAGATGATAAAATGCTTCTTCGCGCATAAGCCACGGCGTCGGAAAATCCGGTTCACCAACGGAAAGGGAAATTACATCATCGTGCCCGATAAGCATTTCAAAGAATTTGCGGATGCCGCTGGGAGGTGTTTCTTCCATCGCGCGGCTGAATTTGTCCTGCCTTGTATTCATCAGGCAATTACTCCCTCGCGGTTGTCGCGGTCTCGTTCAACATAAACAATATCGTTTTCTTTATATGTTTTTAAGATAAAGTGAGTTTTTGTAGAACGCACACCTTCAAGCGTAGAAAGTTTACGCGAAACAAACAGCGCAACTTCCTGCAATGTATCGCCTTCAATTATGACTTTAAGATCATAACCTCCGCTCATAAGATAAAGCGACTTTACCTGCGGGAATCTATAGATTCTGTCGGCAAGGGCATCAAAACCGTGTTCACGCTCCGGCGTAACTTGTATTTCGATTTCCGCTCGGACTTTATCTTTTGCGACGTTGTCTTTTTCAGGATTTATAATTGCCGAATATTTTAAAATAATTCCGTCATCTTCGAGTTTTTTTATAATTGCTTCTACTTCAGAAGCACTTTTTTTAGTCATAGCGGCAATATCTTCTATCGAAAGACGAGCATTTTGCCGCAAAAGTTCAAGTATTTCTTCCATAAAAACAAACTCCAAAAGCTCAAGGCTTTTATTATTAAACCAGAACGATAACGAAATCCTCTAACAGGTCTAATATATGTTATAAAATTATCGGCATATTTTCAACGAAACTGAAATTCGCAAAAATTGGGAGCCGTGTTTTACAATGTGTCATAAAACAAAGTAAAATAAAAAAGCAGTATAACAAAATACGTCATACTGCTTTAAATATCGTGGGCCATCAAGGACTTGAACCTTGGACCAAAGGATTATGAGTCCTCTGCTCTAACCAACTGAGCTAATGGCCCGAAACGTTGCTTAACTTAACAAAATGCTCTTTATTAGTCAATACGAAGTGACAATTTTCCACGGAACTCAGTTTTTGCCTAAGACCGTCAGTAAATGATGAGGATCCATAAGGCAATCGAACATAATATGAGACATAGGTGTTTTCTTGGAATGTTTATTCTTATAGATTCCGGCAAGATTCAATGCAAGTTTTCGCGACATATTCATATTTTTTTGAATAGTTTTATTTTGCGCTCTGAAATAGTCTTCTCTGTAGCGTACATCAAGCAGCCAATGCATGGTTTCAACGCCCCATTCCTCTGTAACCTTTCCCTTACACTCAAAATGCGTTTTTATCGCACCTATACACTTGAGTCCAGGCCATTGCCTGC
>CAUUVZ010000064.1:0-15488 GCA_963548875.1 uncultured Treponema sp.
TCCTTTGGTCGTGCCCAAGGAAGGTGGGTCAAGGGAGGAAAACTGCGGGCTTCGACAGATTTCACAAGTTTCGAGAACTCGAAACTTGAAGCGGACGGCGAATTCGTTATGTCTTTCTCGTCCCGTTCTTCCGTACGCCGTCCTCCCTTGAAATAACGGGTTTAAGGCTTGCCTTAGAAAAATATAAGCTTTGAGTTTATAAAACTCGAAATTAAGGATACTAAGTAATTAGGGTTTATGAGAGCACGGAAGTCAATGCTTTGAAAATTGATTTCCGTGGAAATTATATTACGTGTTTGACACAAAACGTAAAATCAGTATACTGTGGAGCATATATGTTGACGGAAATATCGGTTTCGGCTCCGGCAAAAATAAATGTCGGTCTGAAAGTTCTGCCTGTCAGAAAAGACGGTTTCCATTCAATAGAAAGTATTTTTCAGACCGTCGGTTTGTATGATGACTTAAACATAAAGTTGATTGACGGTTTCGGACGCTGCGAAGTGTCTTGTGCGGATATCGTTCTGCCTAAAAAAAACACTATTGTGTCGGCATATAAAGCTTTTTCCGAAGTGTACGGTAAAATCAAGTCGGTAAGCGTGTTCTTAAAAAAAGGAATTCCTTCCGGCGGAGGGCTTGGCGGAGGTTCTTCCGATGCGGCTGCTTTTGTGCGCGCGTTGGAAAAATTAAACGACGTAAAACTTTCGGATAATGAGCTTGATTCAATTGCGGCAAAAGTCGGAAGTGATGTTTTTTTCTTTTTGCGTGCAGCAGACGGAGCGGCGATCGTTACAGGTCGCGGAGAAATTGTGCGGCACATAAAGCGCAGAAACGATTTGTCTTTTTTGTTGGTTTTTCCGCACGTAAGCAGTTCTACAAAAGAAGCTTACACTTTGATTGATGAGTTTTATTCTTCTGGCAGCAGTATAGCTTTTCCGAAAGTTGCACGCATTGAAGAAATTTATAACAGTCCGTTGAATAAATGGACTTTCAAGAACAGTTTTACTGCTGTTCTTAAAGATAAGTATGCGGAAATCGGAAACGCATTAACTGAACTTTCCAATGTCAATGCGCCTTATTGTGAAATGTCCGGTTCCGGCTCTACTTTATTCGGAGTTTTTTACAGTGTCGGAGAAGCTCAAGCTGCCGCAGAAAAACTGAAAGCAGATGGATTTAAATGCACTGTTGTGCAATGAACCTCTGTAATAAACCTGAACAATAACAAAGTTATCGAACAGGTACAATATATAAAAATGTGTATATTGGAGGAGTGTATGCAGATTACCGAATTGCGTATTCATAAGGTTGAAAACGATGAAAAATTACGGGCATATGTAACGGTAACGCTGGATGAATGTCTTGTAATTCACGGTGTTAAGATTATTGAAGGACAAAACGGACTTTTTATTGCGATGCCCAGCAAAAAGTCTTCAAACGGAGCCTTTAAAGACATCGTTCATCCGATAACCACTGATTTCAGAAATGAACTTCAGAAGAAGATTATCGAAGAATATAATGCGGGCAATACTGTTTCGGCCGCAGAGGAAAACTGATTCGGTTTTATTAAATTGTTTATATTGGGACGTCGTCAAGCGGTAAGACAACGGCTTTTGGTGCCGTCATTCCACAGGTTCGAATCCTGTCGTCCCAGAAAATACAAAATTTGTTATTGATTTAAGGAGTTCCTAAAAATGGATAAGTTTGTAATCAATGCTGCAACACGTACTGTCGGCGGAAAAGCAGCAGCAAAAAAGATTCGCGCCGCAGGACACATTCCTGCCGTTGTCTATAATTCAAAAGGCGAATCAACTATGCTTGATATTGATTCTGTAGAATTCAATAAAGTATGGCGTTCAATAACACCGACAACTACGGTTGAACTTAAAATCGACGGCGGCGCAGGACAGACCGCCCTGATTCAGGATACGGAATATGAAATCCGTACCGATAAAGTTCTTCATGCGGATTTCTTCGTTCCGGCAGCCGATAAAAAAGTTACGGCAGTTATGAAAGTACAGTATTCCGGTACACCTGCCGGTGTTCTTAAAGGCGGCTTTTTGCTGAAACACGCTCCTACCGTAAAAGTTCAAGCTCTTGCAGAAAAACTTCCGGTAAGAATTGTTGCAGATGTTTCCGCACTCAACATCGGTGATTCACTCAAGGTAAAAGACTTGGGTTTGGGAAAAGATGTTACGGTTCTTTCCGACGCCGAACTTCAGCTTGTGAGCGTTTCTCCCGCCCGCTGATATTTTCAGATTTAGTACAAGGCTGTCTTAGGGCAGCCTTATTTTTTTTACCAAAGATGATCGAATGCAAAAATATTATAAAAGATTTTGAATGCAGGGTTCTGCGCGGATTGAATTCGTGCGGAGTTTCTCCGGCATATTTAAAAGAGTGCGGTAAAAATTTAGGTGCCGCGGTTTCAGGCGGCGCAGATTCGGTTGCTTTACTCATAAGCCTTGCGCATATTCTAAAGGGCAGCGGAATAAAACTTTGCGTAATCAACGTAAATCACAATATGCGTAAAAAAGACGAAAGCGAAGCGGATTCGGTTTTTGTCAAAGATTTTTGTGAAAGTTTAAATGCGCAGGGATTTGATGTAAGCGTTTTTGTTCACGAAATTGCGCAAGGAGAGGTTTTTCGCACTGCAGACCAACGCAAAAACGGACTTGAAGAAGCGGCGCGTTTTTTACGCTATAAAGCATTTGAAGAATTTTCCGCGCGGCAAAACACGGCTTTTATATGCCTTGCACACAACAGAAACGATGCACTTGAAACTTCTTTGATGAGGTTTTTGCAAGGCAGTTCAGGTTCAATTGCAGCCGTGCGGGAAAATTATGTTCGGCCTTTATTAGACATCAGCCGCGAAGAAATAGAAGCATATCTTACCGCACAAAATATTTCATGGCGTACGGACACTACGAATTTTGACGAAAATTATCTCCGAAACAGGATACGACATTCTTTAATTCCTCTGTTGAATGAAAAATTTTTAGGCTGGGATTCTGCGGTTATAAACGGCTCCGCACGCGCGGCAGAAGATTTTTCCGCGCTTGAAAGTCTTACGGTTTTTCATAAATGGCAAATAATTAAAGATTCCGTCTGCATGGATAGAGCTGAATTTTGTTCATGCCATGCTGCAATCCGACGCCGACTTTTATACAACGCGTTTAATCTTCTTAAACTACAAGTCCGTGTTCCCTATTCAATAATAGAAGCCGTTCAAAATGCTGCAGAAAAAAAACTCAAACAATTTTCGTCTTACGCCTGCGGAATTCAGATCACATTCAATGAAAACTATGTGTCCGTCAAAAAGAAAAAAAATCTAGCGACTGAATCTTGTTTTTTTGCTATAATCGAAAAAAGCGGAGTCTATGATTTTACGTTCGGCTCGATGACTGTTGAAATTAAAAACAACAGAGCTTTTATCAATTTGATTGGCAAAGAAGGTTCTTTTTATGCGGAAGGTCTTTCTGTTCCGTTTTGTATAAGAAGCAGACATCTTTCCGACAGCATAAAGACCGCCGACGGAACGTTCAAATCCGTTTCGGATATATTTTCCGATTGGCATATCCCCGAAGAAAAGAGGGATTTTATTCCGCTTATTCAACTTCTTGATACAAAAGAGCAGGAAATTATAATTATTGCAGGAAGTGTATTCGGATTTTCAGACTGGATTGTGAGAGGATAAAATTGAATAAAAAGATTTTTACAGCTTTGGTTTCGTTTTGCGCCTGTGTTGTTTTTTGTTTTTCGGAAGATGCTTCGTTGAAGTCGGCAAATCGAAAAACGGCAGTCCGCTGTCTTAAAATCGCATCTTCGTATCTTACCGTAAAAGATTATGAAAACGCTCTTTCTCAAGGAACGCTTGGACTTGCCTACGATGATTCCGTTGCCGACCTTTGGTATATAACAGCAGCCGCAAAAAGCGGACTTATGTATCCCAATTCGGAAGTGCTTGCTCTCGTTACAAAAGCTCTTAATGCAGGCGACTGGGTGGACTACAATCGCGACGGAGCGCGTATTTTATATGCCGATATATTATGCGATACCGGAAAATACGATGAAGCTGTAAGTGCGCTTGATTCTGCGCCGCTTATTTATTCTTCCGACGCGGAATTCATACGCGCCAAAGCATATTATAGAATGCACACGCCGGATTCAATTCAAAAGGCACGAGATAAAATCAATTCGGCAAGGAAGATTTTTTCTTCCGATACTCGTTTCCCCCGCCTTTTTTTCAAAAACGAATACGGTCTGCGCCGTGATAAAAAGTCTGACTCCTATAGCTCGGGTACGGTAAAAAAAATTGCCGATTTTTTTATCGCCCGTATGCCGGAGTACGACAATCCCGATGCGGAACTTGAAATTTATGCTGCGCTATTTGCCGACGGCGAGCGGCAGGTACGTATGCTGAATGCCTTTGCCTCTCACGGTATGTCGCATCCGCTTTATGCTCTTGCAGCACTTAAAGCAGGTATTATAAGTCAACAGGAATCATGGGATTATTTTTGCGGCTTTGCCGATAAGCAGATTCCTATTGAATTTTTGGCGGATATTCTTCCGATGATTACAAAAAAACTTACGGTTGAATCCGTAAAAGAACATCTTAACGCTTATGCGGGAATTTTGACGCAGGATACTGACGGCGACTGCGAGCCGAATCTTATCGTAAATTATACTCGCGGTCGCCCCGCATCTTTTTCGTGGGATAAAAACAATGACGGAATACTTGAATGGAGCGCAGAATGTGATTTCGGCTCTCCTGTACGGGCAGAAATTACGCAAGGAAATATTTCCGCGATATATGGAACATTTCCTTACGCCGTACAGATTATTTTTAAGCCGGATACAAAGCCTTCCGGTTTTGCAGTAAAATTTAATCTGCTTGATGAAACTTTTAAATGCGCTCCTTTTAAGGTTTCACCGTATACGCTTGTAAAAAAATTGTTCAAATTCGATTTTTTTATTCCTGAAATTCTTGATGATTTTAATCTAATTGACGAAAGCATGCTTTTTTCGGCTTGTGCTTCTTATGAAGTTCCTTCCGATGAGCGCGGCGGTGCTGAAATTCGTTTTTACGTCCTTGATGGAACTATTCAAACTGCCGAATATGAGGCGGACGGCAAGATTTACGCACGTACAATGTTCGAAAACGGTTTTCCGATAATGCGTTCGGTTGATAATGACGGAGACGGAATTTTTGAAACTGCCGAAACTTTCGGCTACGACAGCACAAATACATTGGGCATGAGCAAAGAAGAATCTTCAACGCTTATGAAAAATCTTTTCGGGCGTCCGTCTGCGGAAAGCGGAATATACATTAAAATGATCCAAATTGACCGGAATGCCGACACTGTACCGGATTTTACGGAAGAATATCTCGCTTTTGGCGGAAAAATATCCAGCTGGGATAATGACGGCGACGGTAAATGGAACGTACAATATAAACGCTATCCGCGCGAAAATGCCGATTCACCTTTGATTGAAGATTCGCTTTTTTATGCCGGGACGGATAAAACGCCGGTTACAGTAACAGCATGGGACGGACAGCCTGTAAAAGTTCAGTCCGGCTCGCAGCCGATGTATATAATACACGGTAAAAGCAGTTCTTTTTATTGGATTGGAGAGGAAGGCAGTGAAGATGATGAATATTTTATATTGGAAAAATTAGGAGAAAATGCCGTACAGGGCATGACAGATATTTTTCAGCGGGGAAATGACAGAATGTTTGCGGTAAAAATAGGCGGAAATGTTTACGCACAGCTTTTACCGACAGAAAAATAAAAGCTCGAATGTCGAGTGTTGAAAATTAACAAAATGAAGCTATGCTTTCGACGATTGAATCCGCTTTATTTTTATAAGCGCATGGGTGCTTTCGCATAGTTATATGATTTGAAGAGATGCGGTGGGCGGCAACGTGCGGACAATCGTGTTTTACTGCGGAGAAATGGCGACAGGCGTATATAAAACCTGCGCCGGATAGAAGCGGCGCGCGTAAGCGCGTTGTGGTTGGCGAAAAAGCGCAGGCTTTTTTGACAGCCGCAATGCAGGCGACAGCCGGAACCGCGCATAGCCGATTTCGAAATCCGTTTGCGCCCTAATTTTTTATAGGAAAACATTGTATATGCAAAAAAATATTAAAATAATTTTGTTATGCACGATATTCGCTTTTGTTTTTGCGTCGTGCAGAAGTTTAAATCAGCCGCGTAAAATTTTCACCGTTCCGGATTATACGGAACAAGATGCAATCGACAATGAAAAGCGGCTCATAGATAAACTTGCGGATTTTCCTGTAAAGGCTCTTTGGCGCGCTTGTCTTTTGGGAGATGATGAAACAATTTCCAAAAAGCAGGCGGAACTTTTTGAGATTTTGGAAAAATCAATAGAAGAAAAAAAATATCAAGATGCGCTGAAATATTATAAATCGCTTGAAAATACGGGATTTAAAGATTTTTCCGCTCTTTCTATGAATTATGCCCAAATTGAATCGAACTTTTTTAAGGATATTCCCGGTTTTGCGCCTGATTCAAAATATTTTCCCAAAACAATGGCTGATTGCGTAAATGCGACCGTAACGATATGGGTTGACAGGGGAATTCGCTTTGAAAACGGAGCGGGATATGCAGACCGCGTAATAGGTTCCGGTTTTTTTATAGATGAGCGCGGTTATATTGTTACAAATCACCATGTAATTTCAGATCTTGTAAATCCCAAGCACGAAGGTTATACGCGTCTTTTTATAAAACTTGCACGCGATGAGGAAACACGGATTCCTGCAAAAGTTGTAGGCTGGGATCCGCTGCTGGATATGGCACTTTTAAAAGCGGAAGTAGAGCCTCCTTTTATACTTGAGCTCGGTTCAAGCTCTCAACTTACGATTGGAGATAAAATTTCTGCAATTGGAACACCGCTTGGGCTTCACGGTACGATTACAAGCGGAATCGTGTCGAATGTGGATAGAAAACTTTTTTCAAATGGAAGTGTATTTCAAATCGACGCTGCGGTTAATTCCGGAAACTCAGGCGGTCCGTGCATCGATTCAAAAATGCGTGTACAAGCTATCGCTTTTGCAGGTATCGAAAAATATCAGGGCTTGAATTTTGCAATTCCTATTGAATATCTGCGTCAGGATTTACCTTTTTTGTACAGCGGTGGAAAGCGCAATCATGTATGGGTGGGCGCATTCGGGCATACAAAAAAAGACGGATTAAAGGAAACCGGCATAGAAGTTCAGTATGTTATGCCGGGCGGAAGTGCAAATATGAACGGAATTGCCGCAGGCGACATTATAGGATTTGCGGATAAAAAAAGACTTGGCAGCATTGAAGATTTGCAGACGGTTTTCCGTTCTCACGTACCTGAAACTCTGATTTCATGTGCTTATTTACATGGTGATGAAAGTAAAAATACTTTGATTTATCTTGATGAACGCCCTGAAAATCCGGGTTATGATATTTACAAAAGCGACCTTATTTCGCATTCGTTTATTCCGATTTTCGGAATGGAGCTTACTCCGTCTTCAACTCTTTATTCCAGAAAATATACGATTACGAACATATTAAACGGCGGGATTGCCGATGAATCCGGATTTTCAGTTACGGATCCGATTTATGTTTCCGATGTGGAATTTGTTGACAATAACTCCGTGATTTTAGTCAGCGTAAACACCCGCAAAAAGAAAAAAGGCTACCTTGATATAAGCATGAGAATCGGAAATCGTCTCGACAGTCAATATTATTTTTAGAAGTGTAAACTCCGGCTTTCGTTAGAAAAGAGATTCTTATAAATACTAAACCTGTTCGGAAACTTCATCTTCATAACAGGTTACTTTAAAACTTGTCAACATTTTTACTATTTTTGATCAATCTGCTTTATTTCTAATGACATTTTATCTTTTGCATTCAGAGGGCTAATAATTGTTTTTCTGATTCGGCTTTCAATATCATTGCGGGCATTCTTTGCAACATTTCCTCCTTCCTTTGCAATAGAAAGACTTTCGTTAAATGTCTCGGGTTCTTTCGATTTCGAAATTGCTGTAGTCGTAACTTCGGCAAGCATATTCAAAACCAGTTCCAGGTTTGTCATATTATCACGAAGATTTTCTTTTTTTAGACCTTTTAACCCCTTATATTCTTTTACAGAAAGACCACTCCATGCTTTTGTCATTTCATTTGTAAGAATAGCATAGTCTTTTTCTTTTTCAATTCCTCGTGTTTTCCATTCGTCCGTAAGTTCTTTTCTCATTTCTATTGTTTGCAGTCGTTGGTTTATCCAGTTTTCGGTATAACCTTTTGCACGATAAAAATCGGCACCACGAATAATAGCTTTTTCCGGATCAGCAATCTCATCCAGTCGGTCTGCCCCAACTTGAGCTAACCACATTTTAAAAGGTTCTGCTTTTGGAGACGGTACAGACTGAACCAATCGCAGAATATTTTTTGTTGAAAGACAATCTGTTCCCCGCATTTTTCCGTCTGCTGCTGCAAGCTTCAACCGGTTACATTTTGTAACCGGTTCATTTCCCTCGAGAATAAGACGTTTTTTTAAAACTTTCCAATAGTTTCTGGCACTCTGATAATCTTTACTGTCTATAAGGATAGAAATTATGTCTATTACAGAAAAATACCAGTCCTCTTCATCGTCATTCCAAGCAGTACGAATATTTTTATTTTCAAATATCTTAATTTTACTTTCCATAACTCGATTCATTCTCCACAGCAATTCATCGCCGAAAATATTCTACCATAATAGAGTTCTTTTTGTATGTATAATGCCATATTTGTTTAATAGACTATCAAGATTGTCCTACAATTCATGGAAAATCATCTCACCAATCAACATTTTGCAGTCAACTTATAATACGTTTGTCATGGGCACTCCGGCATGATTTATTTTGTGAATTGCATAGATGTGCGAAAAGCTGTATATTTTTACCTGAGTATGAATAAACGGGTTTTCCCGATAGGAGCATATAATGGATATAAAAGACATTAAACATGCCGGAATAAAGGCATGGGTTGACGAATGTGTCAAAATGTGTGAACCGGACAGCGTTTATCTTTGCGACGGTTCTACTGCCGAATACGACAGATTGATGAAAGAAATGGTGGATGCAGGGCTTGCAACTCCGCTTACAAAAAAACCGAACAGCTTTTTGTTCCGTTCTCTTCCATCTGATGTTGCCCGTGTTGAAGGCCGCACCTATATCGCTTCACAAAAAGAAGATGATGCAGGTCCGACAAATCACTGGATAGATCCGAATGAATTAAAAGCGACAATGAAAGGACTTTATAAGGGCTGTATGCACGGACGCACAATGTATGTTATTCCGTTCAGCATGGGACCTGTAGGCTCGTCAATCGGTAAAAACGGTATTGAAATTACCGATTCCGCATACGTTGTCTGCAATATGGATATTATGACACGCGTCGGAACTAAAGTTTTGGAAAATATCGGAACGGACGGCGCATGGATTCCGTGTCTGCATTCTGTAGGAAAACCGCTTAACAAAGGCGAAAAGGATAACGGCATTTGGCCTTGCGCTGATATGGAACATAAATATATCAGCCATTTCCCGGAAGAAAGACTTATTTGGTCTTACGGTTCCGGTTACGGCGGAAACGCACTGCTTGGAAAAAAATGCTTTGCACTCCGCATTGCTTCCGTTCTTGCACGCGATGAAGGCTGGCTTGCCGAGCATATGCTAATTCTTAAACTGACAAACCCTGCCGGAGAAGTCAAATATATCACCGGCGCGTTCCCGTCTGCCTGCGGAAAGACGAACCTTGCTATGCTCCGCCCTACACTTCCGGGTTGGAAAGTTGAAACCGTCGGAGACGATATTGCATGGATGAAATTCGGCGAAGACGGAAGATTGTATGCAATCAATCCTGAAAACGGATTCTTCGGTGTTGCACCTGGAACTTCTGATGAATCGAACTACAACGCTATGCGCGCTGCGGAAAAGAATACTATTTTCACAAACTGTGTTCTTGATGACGGCGATGTTTGGTGGGAAGGAATCGGATATGCGCCTAAATCAAAAACCGTTATTGATTGGCACGGAGAAGAAAAACCGGCTCCTGCAAACGATAAAAGCCCGAAAGATAAAACGCAGTGTCTCGCACACCCGAACGCACGCTTTACCGCACCTGCCGCTCAGTGTCCGTGCATTGCTCCTAACTGGGAAGATCCGAAAGGCGTTCCGATCAGTGCATTCCTCTTCGGAGGTCGCCGTCCGTCAACAGTTCCGCTTGTTCACCAAGCGCGCAATTGGAATCACGGTGTATTCCTCGGATCAATCGTAGGTTCTGAAGTTACCGCTGCTGTTATTTCCGATGAAGTTGGACAAGTCCGCCGCGACCCGTTCGCAATGCTTCCGTTCTGCGGTTACAACATGGGCGACTATTTCCAGCACTGGATCAACATCGGTAAAAAATCTTCTGAAGACAAATTGCCGAAGATTTTCTACGTCAACTGGTTCCGCAAAGATGCGGACGATAATTTCATGTGGCCGGGATACGGCGAAAACAGCCGCGTTCTTGCATGGATTTTCGACCGCTGCGACGGCAAAGACAACTTTGTCGATACGCCGATCGGTTATATGCCCAAAGAAGGTGCAATCAACACGGACGGTTTGAGCGATAACTACAAAAAGAATATCGGCGCAATTACTTCTGTTGATGTTGACGGCTGGAAGAAAGAGATTAAGGATATCCGCGAAAAGCATTATCCCAAATTCGGCACACACTTGCCGAAAGAACTTTCAGATTGTCTTGATGATCTTGAAAAACGCTTGAACAAATAAAAGTTTTAGCCGTAAAAAAATCCCGCCGGTAAAACGGCGGGATTTTTTTTACGGAACCGGAGCGTTCTGGATTTCGCCGCTTTTCGTTTTAATGCGGCTTTAATCGGTGTATATTGCGAGGGTGTGTGTATACGGTGCCCGCTATTTTGTGCCGTATATTCCGGAAAGGATTGCAGCTGCATTTGATGCCGGTCGGTGCGCGGTTCCTTGCGCCCTGTATTGGAGCCGCCTCACGAATAAAGCATACGGCTTGAAGCAAATGTTTTTTTTAAGTATCATGCGCGCATGATCCATTAGCTCAGCAGGATAGAGCGGCCGCCTCCTAAGCGGCAGGTAGTGCGTTCGAATCGCATATGGATCATTTTTTTTCGGCGATTTGATGAAAACCAATCTTAAATCGGTTTTTTATTCTGTTTTACCGGAAAGAAGTTAAAAATCGTAATATACGCCGCGCTTTGCGATTCCTGCAAAGCCGTCCGTCTTTATTTCGTTTTCATGTTCAGGATCTTTATCGCCGTAGTGGCAAAGATAAATTCTCTTTTTTATATCCTGAGGGAAGACTTTCAATTCTTGATACCATGCATGGACGGCATTTTTTCCCAATTGGCAATCATGGAAAATTACTTCGGGATTGTATTTCGTTACAAGCCAGTCGATAAGTTCAAAATCCGTTTTGGTATCGCCCGTAAATACTATTCTGTCGTCAATGATAAGTCCGACGGAGTAAAAGGAATTTTCCCACGTATCGGTACTCAAAAACAAATGTTTTGTGCGGAACAGTTTCAAATTTATCGTTCCTATATTTATTTCGTGCATCGGTCGCGGCATTCCTTCTATTTTTACGGGGCGGATCTGCTCAAAATAGTCGTCAAACTTCATATATTTGGGCATATTGTCTTCGCCTCTAATACTGCAGCCGCCTTTTATTGTGTTTTCCCACAATTTTTTTTTGTATTCATCGGTAATTATCATTTTGGGACGGCGGCGAGTAACGTACATATTCATTAAAGCTGCTTCTTCAAGTCCCCCTGCATGATCTGCGTGGGAATGCGTAATTAAAAAAGTTTTTATATCGGTAATGTTTGCGTTAAATGTAGTAAGAGAGAGAGGACAAAGCGTTCCGCAGTCAACGAGAATGTGTTCGTTTCCTTTTATAATCAGCAGATTGTTTTGAAAATATTTTTTTGAAAATGCCCCGCCTACACCGACAAAGAAGAATGAAAGTCCGCCTTTGTTTGTAAGTTCGAGCTTTTCGTTGAATTCTCTCATTACCATGCGCACGATTATAACATAATTGGAATTATAAAAAAAGTATCGCATTTTCCGTTTACGGTTCACCGTGCAAAAACGTAAAGCATCTGCGGATTTGCGTATCCTCCGTAAATTGAATTCTTGCGGTTGAATAACGAAAGATTTTACGATATTATTGCCAAACTCTATCTGTATTTTTAAAAGAGGTAACAATATGGACTTTGATATTTCTAAAATGAGGAATATCGGTATCAGCGCCCACATTGACTCCGGTAAAACCACTCTGTCGGAACGTATCCTGTTCTACTGCAACAAGATACATCAGATTCATGAAGTTCGCGGCAAAGACGGCGTCGGCGCGGTGATGGATTCGATGGATTTGGAGCGCGAGCGCGGAATTACAATTCAATCTGCGGCAACTCAGGTTCAATGGAAAGATTATACAATCAATTTGATTGATACTCCGGGACACGTAGACTTTACGATCGAAGTTGAGCGTTCTTTGCGCGTTCTTGACGGCGCGATTCTTGTTTTGTGTGCCGTTGCGGGCGTTCAGTCCCAGTCGATAACGGTAGATCGCCAGCTTAAGCGCTATCATGTACCGCGCATTGCTTTTGTAAACAAATGCGACCGTCAGGGTGCAAATCCTTTGCGCGTATGCAGTCAACTGCGCGACAAACTCGGTCTTAACGCTCACATGATGGAGCTTCCCATCGGTTTGGAAGATAAACTTGAAGGCGTTGTCGACCTTATCGCGATGAAAGCGATTTATTTTGAGGGCGCGGACGGTTCTGAACTTCGCACTGCGGAAATTCCCGCTCACATGGTTGAAGATGCAAAGAAATACCGCAATCAGCTTCTTGATGCCGCATCGATGTTCGATGATGCGCTTATGGAAGCCTTAATGGAAGATAACGGATACGAAACCGTCCCTGCGGAAACCGTTATTGCGGCTATCCGTAAAGGAACGATTTCCGAGCAGTTTGTCGGCGTTTTCTGCGGTTCCGCGCACATGAACAAAGGAATTCAGCCGCTTCTTGATGCTGTTACGCGCTATTTGCCGAATCCTACGGAAGTTGAAAATACCGCATTCGACATCGATAATAACGAAGCGCAAGTCAAACTTGAGCCTGTAAGCAACAAGCCTTGCGTTGCTCTTGCATTCAAATTGGATGACGGTCAATACGGACAGCTTACATATACGCGCATTTATCAGGGAAAACTGACTAAAGGCGATGAATTGTACAATACGCGTGCCAAAAAACGCTTTAAGGTTGGCCGTCTCGTACGTATGAACGCAGCTGCGATGGAAGACATCAACGAAGGCGTTCCCGGAGACATCGTAGCACTTTTCGGTGTCGACTGCGCTTCCGGCGATACGTTCACCGGCGGCGGATTGAACTACGCAATGGCATCTATGTATGTTCCGGCTCCGGTTATTTCTCTTTCCGTAAAACCGAAAGATAAAGCCGCCGCCATGCAGATGTCTAAAGCTCTTAACCGCTTTACAAAGGAAGATCCCACTTTCCAAGTCGCAATCGATCCCGAATCGAATGAAACGATTATTAAAGGAATGGGTGAACTTCACCTTGCCGTATACGTTGAACGCATGAAGCGCGAATACAAGTGCGAAGTAGAGACCGGTGCGCCGCAGGTTGCATACCGCGAGTCCATCACACAGCGCGGAGACTTTAACTATACGCATAAAAAGCAGACCGGCGGTTCCGGTCAGTACGGACGTGTTGCAGGCTTTATGGAGCCGCTTGCGGATAAAGATTACGAATTTGTCGATGCAATTAAGGGCGGCGCGATTCCGAACGAATACATTCCGTCTTGCGATAAGGGATTCAAAAAGGCAATCGAAAAAGGCACTCTTATCGGATTCCCGATTGTCGGCGTAAAAATTACTATAAACGACGGTCAGTATCACCCCGTCGATTCTTCCGACATTGCATTCCAGACGGCTGCAATAGGTGCTTTCCGCGAGGGTTATGAAAAGGCTAAGCCGGTCATCCTTGAACCGATTATGAAAGTCCAGATTTCCGCTCCGACGGAATTCCAGGGTAATATATTCGGTCTTATCAACCAGCGGCGCGGAATTATCGGCGAGTCTACCGATGAAAACAACGCTTCTACGGTTAATGCGGAAGTACCTTTGAGCGAAATGTTCGGTTTTTCTACGATTCTCCGTTCGTCTACACAGGGAAAGGGTGAATTCACGATGGAATTCGAAAAATACGGAAAAGTTCCGAATGCGGTTGCGGACGAACTTATCAAAAAGTATCAGGAAGAGAAAAAAGCCGGCAACAAATAGCCGCTAACAGGAGATTTTAATGGTAAAACAGGATCTTATAGACCTCAGCCCTGTCCGTTTTTTTGATAAGGTTGCGGACGGCGGGCTTAAAGCCGGAAAACTCGGGCTTGTAACAGCGAAAAAAGGTTTGGGAAAGACATCGGTTTTGGTGCAATTCGGTATCGACGCGCTTTTGAACGATAAGCATCTTGTTCACGTTTCGTATGATCAGCATTCTTCAAATGTCATTTCATGGTATGATAGCATACTTGCGGAAATCGGCAAAAAGAAGAATCTCGGCGATATGACGGAATTGAACGAAGCTATTGTGCGCGGCAGAACGATTTTGAACTTTAATCAGGAGACTTTTTCTCTGCCTAAAGTGGTAAACACGCTTAAAGCTCTTAAAGAAGGCGGAATTAACGTTTCCGCGTTGATTATCGACGGCGCGGATGTTGCAAAGTTTGGCGCAGACGATATAAAAGCGGTTTCCGACTTCGTGAATGCGGAAAAAATGACCGCTTGGTTCAGTGCGACAAACGAAAGCGCAAAACTTTCCGATACGTTAAGTGCGGATTTGCAGCCCTTCTTTGATACTGTAGCGCATCTTGAACCCGCACAAGGCGGGGTTGCGCTGAACATCCTTAAAACCGGCGGCAAAGAAGTGTCCGGAGCAAGCATAAAGCTCGATTCCAAAACGCTTCTAATGTGCCTGTAATAAATTTTACGGCGTGAAAAAAAGGCGGTTCGTAAGCAAGCGAATCGCCTTTTTTTTATAGTGTCGGACTTCCGATTTAATAAAATATTTCCGAACGCCGAAAAAAATACGCAAAATCTCCGTATTGCACTTAAGTTCGGAAAACATAATAAGCCTGAGCCTTCCTCTTCGCAAACATAAAAGCTTTCAATCTACCCGTTTAAATATTAAAAGGTCGAATGTCAAGTTTCTATATTTTTATTATTGAAGAAAATCAACATAATAACGCAAGGCGTGGCGCGCACATGGAACGGCTCGAAGTGGAGCGCGACGAAAACGGCGACACGCAACCCCGCCGCATGGGCTTTGGAAATCGAAACCAGCAACAGCCACCCGGCAAGTAAATACAACGACAGCGAAATTGACCTTGACAGCTTCGG